>CAIWWK010000161.1 GCA_903916325.1 Candidatus Firestoneibacteriota bacterium | reverse complement strand
TCAATAGGCGCTGATTTGGCTTCGACGGAAAGAGCGACGACTATCGCGGGGTTGTTGTTTTCGTTATCAAGAACACGCGCGCCTGCCAGAAGCATAATGAGGGCGAAGAGGATAGAAGCTCCGAAAGCCAGCCAGTAGGACAACTCGTCTTTTCTGTAAAGCCGAAAGATTAGCGTTCCCATAAGCAGGAAAAACGCCGCGGAAAATAATACGCAAAGCTCGTTTAGCGTGAGGAACCTGTAGGACGCGTTAAGGAATCTTGCCGCGGCGTCCTCGACGGCGTTGTCCTTTATAAAACTTCTCGCGAATTCAAGATTATATTTGATATCGGCGTCCCTTGGCGCAATCCTCAGCGCTTTTTCGTAATTGAGTATCGCGAGGCCTATCTTCTTGTCTTTAAAACAGGAATTTCCCAGGTTAAAGTAGGCTTCCGCGCCGGGGTTGCCGGAACTTATTGCCTCTCCGTAAGCGGCTGCCGCTTCCGGATACTTTCCGGCTTCATAGAGTTTATTGGCCGCGTCAAAACCCGTATCCGCGAAGGCAGCGAGCGAAGAAAGCAGAAGAAATACAATTATTTTCGCCGAATGTTTCATAGTCCCGCCTTCTCAAGCTTAGTTATAAGTTCTTTTACCGAGCAAAGGAGCGCGTTTATATCTTTGTTTTCGCTCCCGGCGGGCGCGTACCGCTGAAAATGCAGTTCTTCAAAAACACCGACAGCGCTCTCCGCGAGCCCGGCCTCTTTCAGCTTTCCGGAAAGTATCTCTTTTATCTCGCCCAGGGAAAGCCCCGCCGCCGGCCGGTTTATCTTGTTGCCGATGTATTCGGAATAGACCGCTTCAAGTCTCCCGAGAAACTCTTCCCTCTTGATTTTCTGCGCCGCCGTTTGGAGCGGCTTCAAGCTTTTGAGAGCTCTTGAATACGCCCTGGAGGCCTTGAAGGAAGCCGCATTCTCTTCCCTGCTGCTCTTGAGTTTCCGCGAGCCCAGTATGGATAGCCAGGCAAAGAACGGAAACAGCGTAATTATGAGATACACAGGAGACCTGTAAAGCAGGGCGCGCCCGTAAGTATACCTGCCCGCCGGTTTTATGAATCTTATGTCGCTGTCAAAAACCCTTATGCCTTCAGCCTGCGGCATTGAGGGCAGATTGGCGTAGCCGGCATCTTCCTTCGGCCCCTGCGCCACGTTAATAGTGATAGGATCGGAGGAAATAGTACGGTACTTTTTATCGGCGGGATCAAAGTAGGTGTACTTTACCGGAGAAATGGTCAGCTTCCCCGCTTTCCGCGGAACAAGCACGGTCTTAAAAACTTTGGAACCTTTTACTTCATAATTATCCTTGTTGATGTTTAAGTCGGATACCGTCTCGTATTTTTTGAACTCGTCTGAGAGCAGGAGTTTCGGTTCCGCTATGCTCTTGACATTTCCGGTGCCGGAAATACCGACCGTCAGGGTAACGGCGTCATTTGTCTTTACATCCCGCTTATCCACCGTCGCCGAGATGCCGAATCTTCCGACCGTTCCGGAAAAATCCGCCGGTTTCCCTTCGTCCGGCAGCGGCAAAACCGTCACCTGTACCGGCTTGCTGTCCAGGCGGACATTCTTCGTGCTTCCAAAAAAGCCTCCGAAGAAGTCGTCCCCCTGCCCCCTTACGGGAACAGCGCAGACCAGAGAAGCAATTCCGACCGTGTACTGCCCGGGAGAAGCCGGAAAGAGCGCGGTTTTTAATTCCACGACATTGTATCCGTTCCTGCTTGAATTTATCTGCGGAGGAAGATCTTCTTTCCAGAAACCGGTGG
>CAIWWK010000160.1 GCA_903916325.1 Candidatus Firestoneibacteriota bacterium | reverse complement strand
TAATGATTGATATGCCTGATTGCCTCGTCCAGCCCGGAGACTACCTTGACGGCAATCATCAGGCAGGAATACTCTTTCTTCCAGTCTTCTTCAGTGGCGGCCGCGGAGTCTTTTACAAGCATCCTGGTCTCTTCGTCGCCATTTATAGAAACGCCGGCAGCCTTAAGGCGCGCGGCCATGACAGGCAGAAATGTTTTTGCTATCTTTGAGTTGACAAGAAGCTTCTCCGCGGCGTTGCAGACTGAAGGCCTCTGCACTTTCGCGTTAAAGACTATCTCTTCGGCCATTTTAAGGTCAGCGTCCTCATGCACATAAACATGGCAGTTTCCCTCGCCGTGCGTAATTACCGGCACCGAGGAATTCTCTAGAATGAAGTTTATTAGGTTCTGTCCTCCCCTGGGAATTATTACATCCAATAGGAGTTTTTGTTTGACCATTTCAAGGACGGCAGCCCTGTCGGTGGAGTCAATAAACTCCACGCAGTTTTCGGAGAAGCCGGAAAGCTTCAGGGCCTTTTTCATTATCTCCACGAGTCTCCTGTTGGAATTAAGGGCCTCTGATCCGCCTTTCAAAAGAAGGGCATTCCCTGACTTCAAGGCAAGAGCTGACGCGTCAATTGTGACATTGGGGCGCGCTTCATATATAATGCCGATAACGCCGAGCGGAACCCGCATGCGCTCCACCGTCATGCCGTTTGGCCTTTTTACCGATTCGGTAACCTCGCCGACGGGATCGGGAAGGGCAATGATATCGTTTAGACCTGTAATCATCGCATCTATTCTCTTGTCGTTTAATAGCAGCCTGTCCAGCATGACCTCTGACAGTCCCGATTCTTTCGCTCCTTCCATATCCTTCGCGTTCTCAGAAAGAACGGCGGCCCTTTCGGAGTCAAGTATTTTTGCGACATTCGCGAGGAGTTTATCCTTCGCCTCTCTTGACGCGGTATAAAGCGCGGCGCCGGCTTCTTTTACTTTCGCGGCTTTTTGGGCTACACTTTCCATATTATCTCCGTGGCAGGTTCTCAGGAACCTGCAAGAATCACAAGATTATCCCTGTGTATGACTTCTTTAAATTTGCAGGAAGGCAGTCTTTTCGCGATGGCCTCAGTTCTGCATCCTTTTATAAGCAGCATCTCTTCTTTGGAGCAGGCTGATTCTCCCCTGGCTATCTCCGCGCCGCCGCTGTCCCTGACCGAAATAGTCTCCCCCGCCTTAAACTCTCCGCCGGCGTCAATTACCCCGGAAGGTAAAAGGCTCTTCGCGCGGTTGAGCAGGGCTTCTTTCGCCCCTTCATCAACAACAACGAATCCTCTTGGATTGGCGACGAAAGCCATCCAGCGCTTTTTGTTTGTCATCGCGTTCTTTTTCGGCAAAAAGAGAGTTCCCTTAAAGGTTCCTTCAAAAATCTCTTTTAATATGCCCGGCTCTTCCCCGTTACAAATGACCATTAGGATACCGGCGGCGACACACTTCTTCGCGGCCTGGATCTTTGTGAACATCCCCCCGGTGGAAAGCTCGCTTCCGGCTTTCTTTGCCGAGCGCTCAATCCCCGCGTCAATTTTTACGACAATAGGCACAAGCTTTGCTTCGGGATTTTTTGAGGGATCGTCCGTGTAGAACCCGTCTATGTCGGACAGCAGGACAAGCAGGTCCGCTTCCACCAGGTTTGCCACCATCGCGGAAAGATTATCATTGTCGCCGACCTTTATCTCTTCCACCGCGACAGTATCGTTCTCGTTTACGACAGGGATTATGCCCTTATCCAGCAGGGCTTTGAATGTATTCTTCGCGTTAAAGAACCTGGCTTTATTTGACAGGTCATCGTTAGTCAGCAAGATCTGCGCGATATGCTTCCCGTGCTTTCTGAAAGCATGCTCGTAGGCTTCCATAAGCAGTGGTTGCCCGACGGCCGCTACCGCCTGCTTTTCGGCCATAGCGCTGGGTTTCTCTTTGAGACACAAAGCTGCGACGCCCGCTGCCTGGGCTCCTGAAGAGACGAGGACAACACTCTTTCCTTTATCCTGCAGATAGCTGATAGCCTTTGCAATGGAATCAATCCTGGAAAGATTTATCCCCGCGGCTTTGCTGGCGAGCAGGTTTGACCCGACTTTAACTACAACCCTGCCGCAATTATTTACGATATCGCTCAGTTTGTGCATAACGAAAATATTATAGCATTAATAGGGCGGGTAAGAAAAGTTTATAAAGTTTATAAAGTTATAATGTTTATAAGGTTTGTAAGGTCATTGATAATACTATGGCAAAATACTCGAAAATGAACAGTAACGCCGCTGTCCAACCTTACGAACCTTATTAACCTTATAAACCTTATAAACTTTTGCCGTTATTTTAGATTTTCCTGAAACACCCTCACCATCTCCGGGTCCTTCAATATCTCCCCGAAACTCGCCACCGATACGCCTTCCGCTCCTTCTTCGCGCAGAATCTTAAACTCATCGGCTATGCGGGCTGCCGACTTTTTATTCTCATCGGCGTAAATGCCGAGAAACGGAATACCGACCCCATCCTTGTAGTATTTTTTTTCATCCTTAACAACAACCTTCGTATACTCCCGCACTTTATTCAAGTCCCAGTGGGGCAGAAAAAACCATGATACCGTCTGCTCCGGGTATTCCATGTTAAGCTTGTTGCCGTAAAGCGGGTTTGGCTTAAAGTACGGGTAGGCATGACAGGTAAACTTTACCGCGGGGTTAACTCTTCTCCCCTCAGCGATAACCGCGTTCATAAAATTCACCAGAGAATCTTCCGAAAACTTTGCCCGGGCCTGCTCCGGAGAAAGTTCAGGATGGGCTTTCGCGAACGCGGTTTCTTTTTCCAGACAGATGTCGCAATAACACGCGATGTAATTCCTGTAACCGAACCAGTCAAAACATACACCCGCGGCTTTTTTGTCTGATGCAAGTTCAGCGACTTTTTTTTTTTGCCATTTTCAGCGCTTCTTCCCGGTTAAAGCACATCATATCGTTCTTGAAGATATCATCCTTTTCCACCGGTTCCCCGCCGACCTGGTCGTTGTAGGCTTTGCCTTTTTTGCTCTTAACCATAACTTTTTTGATGTCAATATCCGAGATAACCTGGTCGCAGTCAGCAAAATCATTCGCCTTGAATTCCATCACCCGGTAAACTTCTATGCCGCGTTTCCCGGTTTCCGCGTAAATCTTATCAAGCTCCGCGCCCGACTCCATGCCGACATATATATTAAAGCCAAGCTCCTTCATTGCGTCAAAAAACTTGGCGTCGTGCGGCACGGACCAATCCCAAGCGAAATTATGCTTAAATGGCCCCGCCGACAGCGGTAAAACTACGAATATCAAGGCCGCGCAAAATAGCTTTTCCATTAAACCTCCGGAAATACTTTTAACATCTATTTTTTAATGCAGGCTTTAACTTTCGCGGAAAGAACCTCTATAAGATAGGGCTTTACCAGGCTGTCGCAAAAACCGTACTTGGCAGGGTTGGACATGGCATCGTTTTCCGCGTAACCGCTTGAAGCTATCACCGGCACATCTTTGTCCAGCGCCCTCAGCTCCTTAATGAATTCCATGCCGCCCGGCCCGCCGGGAATTGTCAGGTCTGTTATTATCAGGTCAAAGGGGGTTTTTGCGTCGGCGGCAGTTTTTAAAACTTTAAGCGCTTCGTTGAGATTGACGGCTGTTGCAACGCCATAGCCGAGCCCTGAAAGCACGGTAGTGGTCATTTTCAATATGGCAGGTTCATCATCCAGGACCAGTATCCTGCCTTTACCTTCCACCATTCCCTGCGGTTTTTGTTTATCCTCAATTGTTCCGCCGGCCAAGTAGGGGAGATAGACCTTCATGCTGGTCCCCTTCCCCGCTGTTGAATCCACGGAAATAACCCCGCCATGCTTGTTGATAATAGAATAGGCAGTGGCAAGCCCAAGCCCGCTTCCCTTGGGCTTGGTTGTGAAGAACGGGTCGAATATTTTGCCGAGAATATCCTTAGTGATACCTGCGCCGGAATCTGTAATCTCGAAATACAGATAAAGGCCCGGTTTCTCGTTCCAGCACAACTCGGTTTTATTTAGTGATGTCCTTCCCGCGCTGACCTTCAATGAACCTCCGGAAGGCATCGCCTGAACGGCATTAATCACTATATTGTCAATCACCTGGCTGATCTGGTTTTCGTCCATGGCGCAGATGAGACTGTCCTCGGGGATGGAATACTCTGTGGCAATATTTGAACCGCTCAGGGCGAATTGAACATTCTTTTTAAGGAGTTTCCCGAGGTCGCAAGGCTTTTTTGCCGGCGTCCCGCCCTTTGAGAACGTAAGCAGCTGCTGGGTCAGGTCCTTTGCCCTGTTGAAGGATTCAACGGCTGAATCCAGGCTCTGGATTACGGCGGGGTCGTCCTTGGCTTTTAACCTGGCTATTTCGATGTAGCCAAACATTCCGGCAAGCAGGTTGTTGAAATCATGAGCGATGCCGCCGGCGATAACACCCAGAGACTCGAGTTTTTGAGCCTGCATAATGACAGCTTCAGTCTGTTTCCTTTCATGAATATCCGAGAGCACGCCTCTAATCCCGGTTATTTCGCCGTCCTCTGTTATTACACTGCTTGAACTTCTCACCCACCGGAGCTTTCCTTCCTTGGTATATACCCTGTACTCAATGGACCTAGAGATTCCGGCAATAGCTCTATTGAAACCTTCGACCACTGAGGTCAGGTCTTCCGGAAAGATTATTCCGGAAAAGGCTTTGCCTTCAAGGTCTGCTTGAGTGTAGCCGAATAATTTCGCGGCAGGGCTGACATACTTCAAAATACCGTCCGAGCCAAGCACAAAGATTACATCTTTAATGTTTTCCACCAGGCTGCGGTACTCTTCCCTGGAAGCCAGAAGGTCCGCTTCGGAACGCCTCTTGCTCAGAATATTCTGTACATCCACCCCAAGGAGCTGTATCTGCTTTGTATCATCTTCGTTATAATTATCCTTTCTATTGCCGACTCCAAAAATAAACTTTACCTTTTCATTTTCAAGGACAGGCACGCTCATAAATCTTGTCAGCTGCACATGCCCCTCGGGCAGCCCTTTTCTGTTCGGGGAATCCGTAAAGTTGTTATAGATTACCGGTTTCTTCTGCCTAAGGCTGTCGGCCCAGTTCCCCGCATTTTCCGCGGGATAGTGAAAACTTGCCTTGACTGAACAGTTCTTCATCGCGTTTCCATTCCAAGCAGTCAGGGTTATGTCTTTTTGGTCGTCAGAGACCAGGTGCAGAAAACTTACCTCGCTTTCAGTCAGCTCCGTAACCTTATCAAGCAGGTAAGAGTAAAGTTCCTTCTCAGAGAGTTTAGGGGCTTTTTCATAGAGTTCCAGCATCGCGTTCTTCCAGGCGGCCTCTTTTCCAGCCTTTATCTCGGCGTTCTTCCGTTCACTAATATCTTCAACCATGCCCAGGAAATACTTCACGCGGCCTCTTCCCTCTTTCATTATGCTGGCGGTCAGCTTGCCCCAGAACAGGGAACCGTCCTTCCTTTTGAACCTCTTTTCCGCGACAAATTGCTTTAATTTACCATTTTCAAGAGCTTTCATAGCCGCAACTTCTTCCGTTCTGTCTTCTGCGGGAGTGATGGCTTCAAGGCCAAGGGACATCAATTCATTTTCGGAATAGCCGAGCATCCGGCAAAAGGCTTCGTTCGCGCTGATAAAAGAAGTGTCTTTATTAAGTATTAATTTTCCCACAGGACTTCCCGCAAAAACCCTGCGGAACCTGTCCTCGCTTTCAAGGAGAGATTCCGCGATCTTTCTTTGTTTCAGCGAGACCGAAGCAAGCGAAGCATAAGACCCGAGCAGCTCGTCAGACGGATCCGGCTCGCCCGCCCGAAAGCCCAGTATTGAAACGCCAAAAAGACTGTCTTCAACTTTATGGAAGATCGCGACAAACCTCTCAATCCCTATGATCTTCTGCACGGCATCGCTCATCAACTGCCGGCTGTCGGAAGTGCTGAGCTCGTTCAGTGATTTAAGACGGTAGATGGCCGGCCCGGTCATCTTTGTATAGGCTTTTTCGTCGACAGGAGAATTGAACTCCTGGGGAAACCTGCCGAGGGCCTTAATTATTGAATGGAAAAATCCGCTCCGGGATTCGAACTCCCTGACAACCAGCGTCTTGCGCTCAAGATCATAGTCGGAAAACCAGGCGGCAGCGGCCCCGGAAGTATCAAAGAGCCATTTTATGAGCAACGCCTGTATCTCAATTTCGGAAGGAAGGCTTGCGAGGTCAAAAGCCAGTTCGTTTATTTTAGAGAAAACTTCGTTCTGTACTTTAAGGGCGTGTTCGGCAAGTTCCCTGTCGCGGCGCTCAAGAGAGAATAAAGCCATATCGGCGAGTGCCGAAACAAACTCTTCCTCTTCCGCGGTCCACTCGCGCTTCTCACCGACGCTCTCGCAGCAAATGACTCCGGCCGGTTTCCCGCCGCGCATGAGCGGCACCGCCAGCACTGAGAATATATTATGGGGCAGCAAATGATCTTTCGTGAATTCTGAAGTACGGCTGTCCATCAGGGCGTCGGCCGCTGAAACAATCCTGCCGGATTCAAGCGCCTTGAAATATAACGGATACTCGTGTTCCTGTATTGACATTCCGGACGAATATTTTTTGCTTGAAGCAATATACAATTTTGAGCATCTCAATTCCTTCCTGCTCCTGGTAAACTGCCATAGGCTTATTCTTGCTATTTTAAGCGCCACAGCCCCGGAAGCAAGCGCGGCCTCCGCAAATTCCTCAAACCCCGCCGGATTAATCCTGGAAAGCTTCAGAAGCGCGAAATTATACGCGCCTGCAATCTCCGCTTTGAGCCTTTCCTGCTGTTCGGTCTCTTTTATCGCCGTCACATCGGAAAAACTTGTTATTACAAGATAGGGCTTTGCGTCTCCTTCGCGGAATTTCGGCACGGAATTCTCTATAAGCCAGTTATAGGCATTCTTTGAGGATATAAAGACCCCGACAAGCTTATGGGTTACAGGTTTGCCTGATTTGACGGCAACATAAGAAGGCCTTTCTTCATCCTTGAGAACCTCCATGTCTTTATTCACAATTCTCCAGCCCTTGCCGTAGAATGAATTGCTCAGTAACTCTTTTTCTGAGCGCCCCAGCAATCTGCAAGCCGCGGCGTTTAATTCTACAATCTTTCCTTTCCCATCCTGAAATATCACTCCCTGCTCCAAGGTGTCAAAAAGGAACTTTAGCTTGTTTTGGCTTTCATCAGCCTCAGCTTCGGCTTTTATTTTTCCAGTAATGTCCCTGAAAAACACCACAAGCCTGTTCTTTGACGGCTGGAACGCGTTAACATCAAAAACACCGGCAATCTTGCCGTCAGAATAGCTGTATTGTTCTTTGTGATATGTACCGCCCAGGGCGGCAATCCGCTTGTAGGTTTCCGGTATTTCGGTGCCGGAATTTCCCGGAAAAGCCTCTTCAAGAGTCTTGCCGAATAGTTCACTGTTTGAGAATCCCAGTATCTTATCAGCGGCCGGGTTGGCTCCGAAGAAGATTAGATTTCCGTCATCCATGAGCTCGAACATATGAGCGCCGAACGGCGCCTGCTCTATAACCGCTTTTTCCCGCTCGCCTTCTTTCAGGGCTTCGGCAAAAGCGCGCCGCTGGTCCGTAACGTCGGTGCTGTAAATTGCGAACCTTATGGCCGTGTCTATCCCGTTACAGACCGGATAGACGACAGACTCGAAAATACGGTCATCCTGCTTGAATTCAAATTTCACTTCCTTGCCCGAAGCCGCTACAATTTCAACAATCCTCAGCCTCTGTTCCTTTGTTCCCGCCGGCAGTCCTTCAAAAGCATTTGAACCTACGAACTCTTTTCCGGATTTTCCCGCCCTTTTCGCGGCAATTGTGTTGGCTGCCAGCACAGTCGCATCCTTGTCAATAAGATAGATGCTCTCCTGGGCCGCGTTAATGACCGCGTTGAAAACATTCTTGTTGAGCTGCGCTTCATATTCGGCTCTCTTTACGCGTGAAATGTCATAGACAGTAAACCAGAAATACCTGTTTCTGCCGTCCTTTTCCTTTGCCGCGAGCCCGCTGATTAAGGCGAAAAACCTTGTACCGTCTTTTCTCCTGATCTCCAGCTCGCTGTCCTTTAGTCTCCCGGAATTCTCCAATTCAGACAGGTCCCTCTTAAACTCCATTCTTGAATTTTCCCCGACCAGGTCATTTATGCTGAGTTTTCCCCTCGCTTCATCTTTGACGAAGCCGATCCATTCAAGCATAGTCCTGTTGATCTCCAATATTAAACCGTCAACAGAAATTCTAATGTAGCCGAACGGAACGTAATCAAGGAATGGAATTATGCCCTCGGGAGTGTTAATTTGAGGAGGGTTGAGGTTTAGGTTGTTGTTCTCTTTTTTCATAAAACTCCAACGCTGAAAAGGCACCGCAATCTTCTTAAGTATATCACTATTTTTAAGTATTTTGAACTGGCGATTTAACAAAAAAACCCCCGGGTATACCGGGGGTTTTACCTTCTTGACATTATTAACCTTACAAACCTTAAAAACCTTATAAACTTTTCGAACCCTCTACTTTTTTGTAAACACTATCGCTTCGTTACCCGCCGATCCGACTATTTCTGAATTCTCGGCTATGGTCTTGTTCAGGATCTCCTGCGAGAGCGCGTCTTCCACATAACGCTGTATTGCCCTCTTTAAAGGCCTCGCGCCAAAGAGCGGATCATACCCCTTCTCTATCAGGAAGTTCTTGGCGGATTCGTCAAGCAGAAGCTTCACACCTTTCTCTTTAAGCCTCTTTTCAACTTTTCGGATGAGCAGGTCAACTATACCCGTTAAATTGCCCTTTGTCAGCTGGTGAAAAACTATGATATCATCAATCCTGTTCAGGAATTCCGGGTTGAAGGCTTTCTTAAGCTCTGACATTACCTTATCCCTCATGTCAGTGTGCTGGGCGCCCTCTTCCGCCATCTTGAACCCGAGCGAGGAGGCCCTCTCTATTGACCTCGCGCCGATGTTGCTGGTCATGATTAATACGGTGTTCTTAAAATCCACCGTGCGCCCGAACGAGTCAGTCAGCCTTCCCTCGTCAAGCACCTGAAGCAGGGTATTGAATACTTCGGGATGCGCTTTCTCTATCTCGTCAAAGAGCACGACCGAGTAGGGGCGGCGACGGATCTTTTCAGTGAGCTGCCCGCCTTCATCGTAGCCGACATACCCCGGAGGGGCTCCGACCAGCCGGGATACCGCAAACTTCTCGGAGTATTCCGACATATCAACGCGTATAAGAGCGTTCTCGTCCTCAAAGAGGAATTCCGCGAGCGTCCTGGCAAGTTCGGTCTTTCCGACGCCTGTCGGCCCAAGGAAAATAAATGTACCAATAGGTTTTTTGGGGTCAGCAATTCCGGCGCGGGATCTTTGTATCGCCTTGGTTACGGCCTCTATCGCTTCTTCCTGGCCGACAACCCGGTTGTGCAGGGCATCGCCCATCTTAAGCAGTTTCTCGGATTCCTTTTCTTCAAGTTTGAATACCGGTATCCCCGTCCACTGCGAAACAACCTTGGCGATGTCTTCCGGACCAATGACACTTTCTTTTGTCACCCTTGTCTTTTCCCAGCCGGATTTCACCTTATCAAGCCTTCCTTTCAATTCAGCTATGCGGTCGCGCAAATTAGCCGCTTTTTCAAATTCCTGAGCCTTGACAGCGGCGTCCTTTTCCTTCATTGCCTCGCCGAGCTCCCTCTCCGCGTCTATCACTTCCTGCGGGCGGGTGCTTCCCGCAAGCTTTGCCCTGGCGCCTGATTCATCGATGATATCTATGGCTTTGTCCGGAAGGAATCTCCCGGTAATATATCTTTCCGAAAGCAGCGCCGCTTCGCGCAGCGCCTCGTCCGAAAACTTCACTTTGTGATGCAGCTCGTACCTGTCGCGCAGCCCCTTAAGAATAAGTATTGTCTCGTCTACAGAAGGAGGATTCACTATCACGGTCTGAAACCTTCTCTCCAAACCGCCGTCCTTCTCGATATGTTTTCTGTATTCGTTCAGCGTCGTGGCGCCGATACACTGTATTTCTCCGCGGGATAGCGCTGGCTTAAGCATGTTGGAGGCGTCAATCGCTCCTTCGGCCGCTCCGGCGCCGACCAGCGTGTGCAGTTCGTCAATGAAAACTATCACGTTCCCGCTGTTTCTAAGTTCGGTCATTACCGATTTCAATCTTTCCTCGAACTCGCCGCGGTACTTGGTGCCCGCTACCATTGCCGCGAGGTCCAAGGTTACAACCCTGCGCCCCGCAAGAAGTTCCGGAACATTTCCTGAGACGATTTTTTGCGCAAGCCCCTCGACTATTGCGGTCTTGCCGACGCCTGCTTCGCCGAGCAAAACAGGATTATTCTTTGTTCTCCTTGAAAGGATCTGGGTAACGCGTTCTATCTCGTTTTCCCTGCCTATGACGGGATCAAGCTTGCCGTCGCGCGCGAGCAGTGTCAGATCGCGGGAGAAAAGATCCAGCGCCGGAGTTTTTGTTTTGGCGCCCGGGAGTGGCTGGGAAGATTGCGCGGCAGGCTGCACCTGCTGCTGAAGCGAAGGCGAGGATTTCTGAGCTGTCGCGCCGCCGAGCAGCTCAACAGACAGGTCTCTGGCCTTTTCCAGCGTAACACCGAGCCCGGAAAGCAACCTTGCGGCAGGGCTCTCTCCTTCTTTAATCACGCCGAGCAGCAGATGTTCTGTCCCGACATAGTTGTGACTCAGGTGGGACGCCTCTTCAAAAGCAAGCTCCAGGGTCTTCTTTGCTCTGGGAGTGAAGGGAAGCTCGTCAAGCAGCATTATGCCTGTGCCGCTGGAAAGACCGCCTTCCGTATCCTTCTTGAGTTTCGGAATGTTTACGCCAAGCTGTTTTAGCACGGCAATCGCGACTCCCGTGCCTTCTTTGATAAGGCCAAGCAGCACGTGCTCTGGGCCGACATAATCGTGCTTGAGACGGGCCGCCTCTTCCTTGGCAAACCTTATTACCGTCTGAGCCCTTTCTGTGAATTTATGGAACATTTGTGCTCCTTTTCCCGGGAGAGTATTCCGGGTCAATCCCGGAGTTTATTCCGGATGAGTTCCGCCCTCTTGATGTCGCGCGCTTCCTCCGGCATGGGTTTGCCGCTGATCCTCTGGATATGCCCGGGCTGGGCCGAGATTAACAGCTCATTTATGGTTTTCAATTTTACTTTTATTATGCCTGTCTCCGCGCCAAGCCGAAGCGAGGAAAGCAGCGTAATCGCCTCTTCAAAACTTATGGTCCGCGCATTTTTAAGCAGCCCGTAGGCTCTACAGATATTGTCCTCAATCTTTGCCTTATTTGTCTTAAAAAGCGAGGTTCTTGCCTTGTGCTCGTTTTCCATAATCTGCCTGGTAATTCTTTCGATATTAACTATTATCTCGCTCTCTGTCTGGGAAAGAGATATCTGGTTGCTAATCTGGAAGAACGCGGTCCGAATTTCGATGCCTTCCCCGTAAAAACCGCGCACTACCAGTCCGAGCTGGTTCATGCGCTGGAGTATCTTGTTTATATCCTTGCTGATTACCAGCGCCGGCAGGTGAACCATCATGGAGGCCCTAAGCCCGGTCCCGGTGTTTGTGGGACAGGCTGTCAGGTAGCCCGCTTCCGGAGAGAACGCGAAAGCAAGTTCACGCTCAAGTTCGGTGTCCAGCGCGTCAAGCTTGCGCCAGCATTCCTGCAGCTGGATGCCGGGAAGAATAACCTGCATCCTGAGATGGTCTTCCTCGTTTACCATGACACTGACCGACTCGTCCTTTGAGAATATTACCGCCCTTTTCCTGTCTGTCGCGGCGTGGTCGTAGCTTATGAGATGCCGCTCCACCAGCAGGTATCTGTCTATATCGTCCAGCTGATTAATGGAGACAATATGCGCGTTTTTTAACGCCTTGCTTTTTGCGGCCGCTTTTTTTACCTGAGCGAATATCTTTTCGTAATCCTGGTCCCGGAGGAGCTGCGGGAACACGAATCCACCGATGTTTCTCGCCAGCCTGACCCGGCTGGAGATAACAACGTCGGAGTCAGGACCTTTGCTGTTTATCCATTTGCCGGATTTATTAATAAGTTCTTCAAACATAGGACCTCGATGAATCCGGGAGAATAATTCCTTAACTCGTTCTTAACGTAAGTCCGCTTTTGCTTCCCCTGTCGACCTTACAAACCTTACAAACTTTACAAACTTTTTACTTACTTTTCTATTTCTATAACCTTTATCCTATCCCTAAACTTCGCCGCATCTTCATAGCGTTCTTCATGCACAGCCGCGTCAAGCTGCGCTTTCAAGCTCAAAAGCTCATCCAGCTTGCCCGGAAGTTTCTGTACCTGCGCTTCCCGCTGAACTTCTTCCGGATAAGACCGGTCAATTATTATATGTTCATTAAAGGTGACTTTGGAAGGCCTTTTGCCTATATGTTTGTTGTTCCCGTGGATTCTGCGCAGCAGCGGAGAGAGCGACTTGCTGAACGTCTTATAGCACATCGGACAGCCGAGATAACCCGTTTTCTTCAGGTTCTCGCTTGTCCAGCCGCACTTGCATTTTAGTTTTAACTTCCTTCCCTTGCCTGAAACAGACTCTTCTTCATCCATAAAGCCGGCTATCAGATTCCCGAAGGGAGACTGGTTTGAAGCGCTGAATGAGACCATACCTTTCTCGCTCGCGCATTTTCCGCACAGGTGCATCTCGGACATCTTGCCGTTCACTACCTGCTGGTAGTGTACAGAAGCGTCATTTTCACCGCAATTTTCACAGGTCATAACATCTCCTAAGAATGTTTGTAGCCATGCAAACGGTAATAGCTATCAGCGTTGAAAGTTTATAAAGTTTATAAGGTTTGTAACGTTTGTAAGGTAAGTTCAAAACAAGGGCTCTTACTTTATAAACTTTATAAACTTTATAAACCTTATGAACCTTACAAACTTTTATATTGATCTACCCACCGCCTTCGCTATCGGCTTCAGTTCCTTTATAATTTTAGCAAATTTCTCAGGCAAGAGTGACTGATCTCCGTCAGATAAGGCTTCTTCGGGTTTTTCGTGCACTTCCAGCATCAGCCCGTCGGCACCGCCGGCAACAGCCGCCTTGGACATCGGTATTGCCCAGCGCCATTTCCCGGTCCCGTGGGACGGATCCACAATGACAGGCAGGTGGCTTAAGTGCTTAACCACAGAGACAGCGGAAAGATCCAATGTGTTCCTGGTGGAATCCTCAAAAGTGCGGATGCCTCTTTCACACATTATAACCTTATGATTCCCGCGCGACATAATGTATTCGGCAGACATCAGCCACTCCTTTATTGTATTTGAAAGCCCGCGCTTCAAAAGGACCGGTATTTTGTATTCCCCGATCTCTTTCAACAGCTCAAAGTTCTGCATATTGCGCGCGCCGACCTGAAGGATATCGGCGTACTTTGAGATAAGAGCGATAGTCCTTGTGTCCATCACTTCCGTAACGATAGGAAGCCCCGTTGCCTCTCTTGCCGCGGCAAGTATCTTCAATCCTTCTTCTCCCATACCCTGAAAAGCATACGGTGAAGTCCTGGGCTTAAACGCCCCTCCGCGGAGAATATTTGCCCCCGCTTTCTTGACCTTTATTGCAACGCTGATCAGCTGCTTCTCGCTCTCAACCGAACAGGGTCCTGCCATTACGCAAAGTTTCTTCCCGCCAATGGAAACGCCCCTCACTTTTATTATAGTGTCTTTCGGCTCGAAATCCCGGCTCGCAAGTTTATAGGGCGGGAGAACTGACATTACGCGGTCAACGCCTGGCATGGTTTCCATTACCGCCTGGTCAAGCACGCGCTCGTCGCCGACAACCATCATTATGGTCCGTTCCACGCCCTTCGAAATATGCGGCGTGAGCCCTGCGCCTGAAATCTTCGCGCGTATGCGGGTTATCTGTTTTTCGGTAGCATCGGTTCTAAGAACAATAATCATTTGGCTCTCCTATCAAAATTCGAAATAAGTCTAAAAGTTCATAAGGTTTGTAAAGTTTATGAGCCTCCCCGGCCTAAAGAGGCTGTGCCAAAACCTCCTGCGCCTTTTTGCATACCTTGGTAATTTCGTTTATTTTTTAACTTTCCGACTGG
>CAIWWK010000159.1 GCA_903916325.1 Candidatus Firestoneibacteriota bacterium | reverse complement strand
GGCCATAAACAGGGCAAAAAGCGATGGGCGCAGGGTAATTGCCGTGGGAACAACGGCTATCAGGACCTTGGAAACCGTATATAAAGAGCATGGTAAAGTCGTAAAGGCCTCAGGATGGTCCGGTCTTTACATTACGGAAGGGTATAGATTCGGTGTTATTGACGGGATTATAACGAATTTTCACCTGCCTGAGTCGACAAATCTGATATTAATCTGCGCTTTTGCGGGCAGGAAGAATGTTATTGACGCGTATAATCAGGCGGTAGGAATGAAGTACGGTTTTTATAGTTACGGAGATGCCTGCTTTATCGCCTGAAGCTGCCGGAGGGTGTGCCCTAAAATCCTGATCTAAGCAATGAACTGTTTAGGTACAATTTGTAGTTAACATAATATATCTTATAGGAATAACAGGCTGTCTGTCTCGTCCGCTGGCCAGAACTCCGATTGCGTGTATAACCCATCTTCCCCAAGGACCTACCCGGGTTTGAAAATTCGACGTTAAATGATTCAGAACTTTATAGGTTCACAATCTTCCTGTCGCGCGAGTTTATAGTAGAAATAGATACTCTTGCGCGTTATTGGGCTTAAATATTAATGATTATGGATTGAATTACCTTTAAATAGCATGTCCTGTGGAACATCTTCCATAAAAAAGGGTAAAAAACTCATAAAAACAACAAGCGAAAATCAATCAAACCACCATTTTTGATGCATCGGTATGGTCAAATTCCTTTCCACGATGGCTTTAAATGCATTTAAATATGGCAGTAAGTAAACTTACACGTATTGAATAATTGGCTTGTTTAAAGCCAATACAGTGCGAATTTCAAGCGGTCACTATTCTGGTTTTGCCTGTAAAAGGGATTCTAGCGGTATAATTCAACATATGCATGGCCGTGTTTTCATCCGGAAAATCAGTGAAAATCCTCAATAAGTATCCTTTGGTCCGGCCGTGAAAGTTCCAATTTGGCGTTCTGGACGGAAATAATGTCGAACAACTGCCAATGACGTTTTCTCCCCTGAGCGGCGCAGCAGTAGCAGCCTTAGGGTAGGCTGTCCGGCGCATTAATCTAAACCTGAAACCAAAGCCTACAGTGTTTCAATTTAGTTCTGAAGCCTTGTTCCCGGTACGCAGAACCACCAAATAGGATAAAAAAAAACGGCTATTATTGAACAATTGCCTGTTTTATTACCCTGTTAGCCTCCTAGCATTCTCTTCCCTGATTTATTTGCGGCCGGGACAGGGCCGATTTAGTTCTTGAATCCATTAAAATTGGAGGTAAGATTGCATGGTTTCGCGCCTCTTTCTCGGGATTCAAAGATATAAAACTGCGTGTTAAGTCTCGGCAAGTGCGCGTTTTACAAAAGATTTGTCTGATTTAGGTGTTTGTGTGGTTCACAGAGGCAAAATATCATAATTTCCGTACCAATCCTAATTGCTGCAGCGTTATTTTGGAAGGTGCTGCAGACTAACTTTCCGCAGCAAAAGCTTGTTTTACGGGGCGTAAACCTGCTCCAGTTGTTGGTTCCCGTCCTTGCCTTTGATTCGTGCCTGCCGGCTTGAATTAATGATGCAAAATCGAAGAAATCCGGGCGTGAGCCCGTGGGATGCCCGCCAAATGCGGATCCGCCTCCGGCGGGAATCCGGCACGAACAATAGTGAATATTACATAGCATTTTCCGGTAATAATTCCATGTTTCCAGTAGGCGTCGGATATCGTTGTCGATTTGCCGTCGGAGCAAGAATTATTCAATAAGGTTTAAGATTGTTTTGCAATGATAGTGGATTGGATTACCTTGAAATAGTGTGCTCTGTGGAACAGCTTCCATAAAAAAAGGCCAAAAACGCATAAAAATAACAAGCAAAATACAGTCAAATGTGTATTTGTGATGCGTCTATAAGGTCAAATTCCTCTCCAGGATCGCGTTAAAAGCGTCAAAAAACAGCGTAAGGTAAAACTTACATGCGCTGGGAAATGGGCCTGTTTAAAGCGAATATGGAGCGAAATTGGAGCGGTCATTATTCTGGTTTTGCCTGTAAAAGTGATTATAAAGGTATTGTTCAGTAGGGAATGTCCGCCAGATACGCCGGGAAATGAGCGGAATTAGTCAGCAGGTATCCTTTAGGTTAGCCGTGAAAGTTGTCAATTAGGCGTTTTAGATTGGAACAATCGCAAACCTGCGGCCGGCCGGGGCTCAATTCCTGGTAATAGCGTAGCAGAAACAGTCTCTTGGAGATTTTGACCTATTGGGATGGATCATCCATCGCTTTAGCTTACCTTCAAGGCGCATGCCTGCCTTGATTAATACCCTTGCGGAAGCCTTATTCCCAGTGTCACAGACGGCCCAAACTCTAAAAATGCCGCTATTCTTGAACAATTGACAAATAACAGCCCTGGCAGCTTCCGTTGCATAACCTTTTCCCCAGTATTTAGCGGCCAGGACATAACCTATTTCTGCCTTGAATCTGTCAATGCGGAAGGCAAAATTACCCATTAGCTCACCGGTCTCACGGGATTCTACAGCAAAGGTAAATCTCTTCAGCTTGTACTCTGCAATTGTACGCTTTACAAAGGATTTTGTCTCTTTCAGGCTCTTATGCGGTTTGAAAGTGACATATTTTGTTACTTTTGGGTCGCAGGCATAGGTCTTAAATATCATAGGCGCGTCTGAAAGTCTTGGTTTTCTCAGCACAAGGCGTCTTGTATTTATAATCAAAGGCATTTTAACCGTTTTCACAATCAATCTCCTTAAATTGCTTTGAACTATTGATGATTATTCTGCAATGCCGAAGAATACCCCAAGCCGCAGTCTTTTATTACACTCCTCTCTTTCTGTTGTCAAGAACCTTATGTTTGACAGAGTTTTGATGTTTTGGCTATGAAAAAGCGCCGGTGTGAGCCGGCGCTTTTAAACTACCTGATATTAGCGGGCTACTTCTGAACCTGACTCTTTTCCTGCTCCTGGATCTCTGATTCTTTCTTAGCTGCCGTTATCTTCATTCTAAGCGTCCTGATAAGGATTAGACAGGTTATCACTATGACTATGCCAACACCAATCGGCACAGCCATATTTCCGTCAACAGGAGCTCCCGGAGCCGTTTTTGCGGTCTCTGCAGGAGTTGGCTGAAGACCGGTTTTCCTGGGCGCCGCGATCTTATCTTCAAATTTTGTTTCCTTTGAAGGTTCTATCTTTGGCAATTCTTTCTTAGGTTCTTCGCGCATTACTATGGGGGGGGCAGCTTTCGCAGGCACCGCAGGCGCAGGCATTGTCTCTGTTTCGGATTCTTTGGTTGTCTGAATGGTCTGGTCTGCCGCCGGCGCTAGAGTTACCAAAGCATTTTCCTTCCCGCTGCGCGCTTTCTCTGCCGCGTCTTTTGCGGCTGCGGAGGCTTTTGCAGCGTTCTTTTTAGCATTGAGAAATTCACCTAGTTTCAAAGAGTTATTGGCGTCTGCTATTGCGGTTTCGGCTGCGGCGAGTTTGTCTGAGGCAAATTCTGAAGCACCGCTTTCCTTTGCCGAATTTATGTCTCCTCCTGCCTGTTGAACGGCAAGTTCAACGCTGGTTCTCATTTCCCCGTCAAGGGCTGTTTTTGCCTTATCTGCCCCATCTGAAGCTTTTTGCAGGTCTCCTGCCGTAAAATCCGCCTTGGCGGTGTCAAGCGCCGTTGTGGCAGCTATGTAGGAGTCGGTTTTTAGCGTGTCCATCTGCAAATCTTTTGCCAGCTTCAAGGAATCGGAAAGGGCCGCAATACTTTTCTTTGCCGAGGAGGGCTCAAACATTGCTTTTCTTGAAGCTTCGGCAGAAGCTATTGCTTTTGACTTGGCGACATCAAAAACGTTTTTTTCATAGGCGATCTTTGCGGCGTTAAGGTTGTCGTAAGCCTCCTTGTAGCTAATCGGAGAAGAAACATCGGCGCCTGATACTTTCGCCGAGTTTAGCAGGCTTTCGGCGTCAGTAATAGTACCCTGCGTGCTAACGGGCAGGGTCAGCACATCTCGGGCTTCTTTGCCGGCCTTATTGGCGTACTCTTTGGCTCTGGCGAAGTCTTTGATGTCAAGTGTGTTTGACGCAGTCTGGAGGTCCGCCCTTGCCTGTGTCATCGAATCTGGCGCGTAATCGTTCGCTCCCGCTCTTGCGGCGGAGTCAAGATCTACCTTTGTGGAATCTATCAAAGAGGCAATTTCGTTGTAGGAAGCTTCTTCTTCCGGCAGGAGAGCAGGCTTGCCTGTACAGCCGGCAAGAACAAACCCAACCGCAAGAATTGCCAGGTATTTCTTCATGTTTTCCTCCTTAAAGGAAATGCTATTTTACGCCTAAAGGTTCTCGTTTTCCATAAGTTTTATAAGGTCATCCGCCGTTTCATCATTTTTCTGTTTTTTTGCCGCATCCGCTCTGAACTTAAAGACCTCGTCAGCAAGATTCAAAGCGGTCAGAATTGCCACTTTCAAAGAAGATACATTTGATGTGGTAGCCGAAATGCTTCTCATCTTTGAATCGACATAGGCTGCTACTTCTTTAATGTAGGAGCCGTCGCCTTCACCGCGAACCACATACTCGGTCCCGAAGATATCGACCACTATGCTCTTCTTTGGTTCATCCATTATTCCCCCGTTAAAACTTCAGGTCAAGCTGTATTTTGTCTATAGTAGTCAGTATTTCCTCTACCTGCAGCTTGGCTTTGTCCCTTTTTTGTTTGAACCGGACAATTTCTGATTTAAGAATTTCCAGTTCCTTAAGTTTGGTCTTAAGCTCTTGATTCTCCGCTTTTAAGGTTTTTAGCGTTTCTACGGCTTTTATTACTTTTTGGCTTAGTATTTCTATCTTTTCCATGGAAGCTCTCCGTTAAACTACTTCCTGATAACCGCGCCCAGTTTTTCACCGGCCCCGGCAATGATGGAGTTATTAATATCGTCAACTTCCTTATCAGTGAGGGTTTTTTCAAGGGATCTGTAAACTATTGTGCAGGTAACACTCTTTAAGTCTTTTCCTACATTATCACCTTCATATACTGCTCTTACAGAGGTTTTTTCGACAAGAGTTAATTTTAAACCGTCAATATAGGCTTTAATTGTCCCTGAATTAATCCTTTTATTTACAATAAACGAGATATCTCTTTTCACTGCAGGGAATTTTGGCAATTGAGAAAACTTAATAATACCTCTTCTTGCCGCTTCCATTGCTGGCAGTTCAAGTTTAGAATAGAAAACCTTCTGATTAATGTCAAAGGCCTTCAAGAGGCTCTTTCTTAGCTCGCCGAAGCAGCCGGCAAGCTTGCTATTTATCTTAACACCCGTTGCCATGCCCTTTTCATAAGCCTCGCCTTCATAGCCCTCAACAAGTTCATAATTCACCCGAAGCGAAGCAAGCAGGCTCTCAACAAGCCCTTTTATATAGAAAAAGTCGGCTTCTGCAGGAGATTCCGCCCAGCCGGGTTCGGTTATCAGACCGGTTGCTATTATTCCAACATTCTTATGTTCGTAGAAAGCGCCTTTGTCTCCCTTTAGAAAAACCTTGCCAAGCTCAAAAAGCCGGAGGTTTTTGTTTCCGAAATTTGTCACATTATGGGTGGTGTTTGCAAGGAGGCCCGGGAGCAGGGTTGTTCTCATGATGTTCCATTCGTCTGTCAATGGATTCAGTATTTCAGGATACTGCCTCAGGCCGCTTCCTTTCGGGAAACCGCCTTTATCAAACCATGATTTGGACATAAAACTCCAGTTTACAGCCTCGTAAATGCCCCGTCCGACAAGATTACTCTTTATCTCATCTTCAAAGTCTGTTTGCGGTATGCTGGAGGTTAAGATTACTCTCGGGGTGCGTTCTTTTATCTTCTCATATCCAAAAATCTGCGCTATTTCTTCAATCATGTCAATTTCGCGGTCAAGTTCAACTCTGAAGCTCGGAACTTCGGCTGTGAATCCGGTCTTATCAGTGGATATCAGCTTGAACCCGAGCCGCTCCGCAATTCCGGTCATTTCCTGGTCGGAGATGTCCGTGCCTAGCAATTTTCTGACTCGTTCAAATCTTGTGTTTATCCGCCGTTCTTTGATTTTCTCGGGATAGATGTCTATCCTGTTCTCTGAGACTGTTCCGCCGCAGAGTTCCTGCATAAGATATGCGGCGCGGTCAAGCGCTAATACCATGCCTTCGTGGTCCATGCCTCTTTCGAACCTGAAGGAGGCCTCGGTCGAGAGATTGAGAGCTTTTGAAGTCTTACGGATATTAACAGAGTCGAAGTATGCGCTTTCAAGCAGGACCTCAGAGGTCATGCTGTTGATTTCAGAATTGTTGCCGCCCATGATGCCGGCCAGAGCAATCGCTTTATTTTCGTCAGCGATAACCAGCATGTCCGGGGTCAGTTCCCTGACGATCCCGTCAAGGGTTGTCATCTTCTCTCCTTTCGCGGCTCTTCTGACTATTATGTGGTTCCTGTCAATGAGAGATCCGTCAAAAGCGTGAAGCGGGTGCCCGAGTTCCAGCAGTACGTAGTTAGTGATATCGACAATATTGTTTATGGGGCGAATGCCGCACGATTTCAATCTCAACTGCATCCAGAAAGGCGAAGGCCCCGGCTTAATGCCATTAATGACCCGCGCCGTGTATCTCGGGCAGAGGTCTTTATCATTGATTGTTACTCTTGTTTCTGGTGCAGTTTTGGGGGCACCGGCCATTATCTTTATTTCAGGATATTTGAGCGGAATATTCAATGCGGCAGAAAGCATCCTTGCAACTCCTGCGACGCCAAGATAATCCGGCCTGTTGGGAAGAATTTCGAGTTTATAGAGCCAGTCCTTTAGGTTCAGATATTCGGTGATGTCTTTTCCGACGGGTGCATCGGCCGGAAGCATAAAAAGACCGTCCGCGTCCTCGGCAATACCCAGTTCCTTCGCGGAACAGAGCATGCCTTCCGAGAGCAAACCGCGCAGCTTGGTGGGTTTGATTTTGAAATTTCCCGGCAGCACCGCGCCGTCTACCGCTACCGGAACCTTGTCACCCGCCTTCATGTTCTTCGCTCCGCAAACAATATTAAGCTTTGCGGGCCCGCCTGCATCCACGAGGCAATAGACTAGCTTGTCTGCGTTTGGATGAGCCTCAATCTTCTCGATAAGGCCAACCACTACACCGCTGATGTCTCCGAGCGCAGTGAGGCTTTCAACTTCTATGCCGAGATCGATAAATTTTGCGGACAGTTTCTCCGGCGTCAATTTAATCCCGACGAATTCTTTCAGCCAGTTGTAGGTTATATTCATTCGAATTGCCCCAGGAATCTCAGGTCGTTTTCAGGAAACAGCCTGATATCGTTGATGCCATACTTAATCATTGCCATACGTTCTATTCCCCATCCAAAGGCAAAACCTGTCCACTTTTCTGAATCATAGCCTATCGATTTGAATACATTGGGGTCAACCATGCCGGCTCCGCCTATCTCTATCCAACCTGTTTTTTTGCAGACGCTGCAGCCGGTTCCGCCGCAGACATGACAGGAGAAGGACACCTCAACAGAAGGCTCTGTGAAAGGAAAATAACTCGGGTTAAATCTGATGTTAACTTCCCTTTCAAAGAGACGGCTGAAAAAGATCTTCAAGATTCCCTTAAGGTCTCCGAAATTAATATCTTCATCTACCATAAGTCCTTCTATTTGATGGAACATCGGCGTGTGTGTTTGATCCGAAGCGTCGCTCCTGTAGCATTTCCCGATTGTGATCATTCTGAGAGGAGGTTTCTGTTTCTCCATGGTTCGAACCTGCACCGGTGATGTGTGGGTGCGGAGAAGCATGTTTCCGCCGAGATGGAAAGAATTCTGCATGTCGCGCGCGGGATGATGCGGCGGAAAGTTGAGAGCTTCGAAATTATAGAAATCAGACTCAATCTCCGGCCCTTCGATTACCTGGAAATTGAGGCTTTTGAAGATTTCTTTTGATTCATTGGAAATGATTGTGAGCGGATGATAGCGGCCGGTATTTATGCTCCTTCCCGGCAGGGTAGTGTCAACCGTTGTTGAGTTTCCGGTTGTTGACAGCATTTCGTTTTTTTCGGCAAGCAGAGCTTCCGATCTTTTCCTCAGTGAGTTGAGTAATGCTCCTGCTTTTGGTTTTTCCTCTTTAGGAAGCGAGCCCAATTTGTCAAAAAAGGCGGTCAACGCACCTTTCTTGCCCAGGTATTTCACTCTCGCAGTTTCGAGCTCTTCGCGGGTTTTTGCGGCGGTTACTGCTGCTTCAATCTCACCCGAAAGCCCTTCCAGTTCTTTTTCCATTTTTTATCCGGCCCGCCGGGTACTCAGGCAGGGCTTTTATTGCTCCTTTTTCATATTCTGAATACGACAAAAATACGCCTATTTTACCCGTATTCTTGAAAATCGCATTCTATGTCACATTTAGAAATTGTCCTTAATACTTGGAATAGTATAGCAAAAATAAGGTTTTCTGTCAACGCATGAGGAGAGTTTGCTCTTTGGAAGTGTTTATTTTAGAAGGGGTTAACAGCGTATTAATATAATTTAAAACGGCGCATCATTTCATAAATCATTATTCCCGTTGATACCGCAACATTTAAGGAATCAATATCCCCGGTAATCGGGAGTTTAACGTTTAAGTCTGTTAGTTCCAGAGCTTTTTTTGAGATGCCTCTTGCTTCGTTCCCGAAGATGAGAATTACAGGAAGAGAGATATCAGAATCCCACACCGCGGTTTTGGCTTCAAGAGACGTGCCGACCGCTTTGATATTATTCTTCTTGAATTGTTCTATCAATTCCACGGGATCTACGCTTTCAATGATGGCAGTTGAGAACACGGTTCCCATTGTTGAGCGCAGAACTTTTGGGTTGTAGGCGGAAACGCTTCCCTTTGAGGTGAAGAGCGCTTTCACGCCCGCCGCTTTGCAGGTGCGGATGATAGTTCCGATATTGCCGGGGTCGCTGATACCGTCGAGAAGCACATATACTGCATTTTGATCAGAAAGGTCCATTGCGGAAAGTTCCCCGGCCTGTCCTCTCTTGCCAAAAAAGGCTATCCCCTGCGGCTCTTCAACATCCGAGAACTTTCTAAAGAGCCTCGAGGTCATGACGTAAGAATTGGCGGAACGGGTTTTAAGCTTGTCGAAAAGCCCGGCAAGCGCCCGGTCTTCAAGGTTTTCGCCGGAAACTATCGTTGTCTCAGCCGTTTTTCCAGATTTCAGAAACTCTTCCGCGATCCTGACGCCTTCCGCAAAATAATAAGAAGAATCTTTCTTTGTTTCTAGGAGTTCCTTTATTATCGGATTATCCGCGGATTTTATTGAAATTATTTCGTGCATTTCACGTCCTTTAGACGTAAAAATACCGGTTGTCTAGACCGGTATCTTATTTTGTCCTTTGCTGAGCCAAAAAATGGTTACTGTTTTGCCAGTTCAACTATCTTGCCGAAAGCGTTTACGTCGCAAATCGCTAATTCCGCAAGCATTTTCCTGTCTATCTCAATCTTGGCTTTTTTCAAACCTGCTATGAATTTGCTGTAGGACAACCCGTTTTCCTTTGTCATAGCGGAAATGCGGGTAATCCAAAGGCGCCTGAAAGTGCCTTTCTTGTCTCTCCTGTCCCTGTAAGCGAATCTGCCTGCCCTGTCAACGGCTTCATTCGCGAACCTGAAACAATTCTTTTTCTTGCCCCAGAATCCTTTTGTGAGTTTGAAAATTCTTTTCTTTCTGGCTCTTGTTGTCTTTCCCGGTTTAATACGCATTTAACTTATCTCCTTAATTGTACGGCATCAAAGACTTTATTGATTTTCCGTCAGTTTTGTTTAACTGGCCCATCTTTCCGAGGTGATTTCTCAGGCTATTGGCTTTATGTTCCTGATTGTGCCTCATAAACGCCTTTTTTTTCATTACCTTGCCGGTCCTTGTTATTCTGAACCGTTTCTTCGCGCCGCTCTTTGTCTTCAGTTTTGGCATATTATTTCCCCTTCTTCGGAGCCAACACCATAGCCATGTTGTAGCCCTCTAATTTGCTTGCCTGTTCTACATCAACAAAATCCTGAAACTCTATGAGAATCTTATCCAGGATATCCCTTCCCATCTCTTTATGGGCCATTTCTCTGCCCCTAAACATTATCGTGACCCTTACTTTATTGCCTTTCTCTATAAAGTCTTTAATATGGTTTTTCTTTGTAGTCAGGTCATGAATGTCTATTTTTGGCCTTATCTTTATTTCTTTTAAGATAACTATTTTCTGGTTCTTCTTTGCCGCTTTTTCCTTCTTTTCCTGCTCGTACTTGAACTTTCCGAAATTTACAATCCTGCAAACCGGAGGTACAGTGCTCGAAGATATTTCAACAAGGTCAAGCGCTTGCGCTTTTGCGGCTGCAAGAGCCTGAGGAGTTGCCATTACGCCGAGCTGCTCTCCGTTAACACCCAAAACCCTGACTTCCGCTACTCTGATCTGGTTGTTTATCCTATATGACTTATTGATAGCTGAACCCTCCTTAACAAAACGCTTATAAATATGGCAGAATTATAGCATAGAAGGATTGGATTTGTAAATAGAAAAAACTCAGTCCCGGCCCTTATCGGTCTCAGGCGTGTTGGCTTCAATAATTTTCAAAAAAATGGGTACCAGCGCAGGGTCAAATTGCTTGCCCGAGTACCTCTTAACTTCTTCCTTTGCGGATTCAATGCTTTTCCCGGAACGGTAGATTCTGTTCGTAATCATGGCATCATAGGAATCTGCCAGCGATAGGATGCGCGCTCCGATGGGTATCTCGTTTCCTTTGAGGCCGTCAGGATAGCCTGCTCCTGAAAACTGCTCATGGTGGTGGAGTACGATAAGGGATGCGGCCTCAAGGAATTGGGCGTTTGAGAGTATTTGAACCCCTTCTTCCACGTGTTTCCGCATGCGCGCAGTCTCTTCGACGGTAAGTTTACCGGGTTTATTGAGTATATTATTCTCAACGCCGATTTTCCCTACATCGTGCAGCAAGGCGGCAAAATGCAGGTCCTCTTTCTCCTTATCCGAGAGTCCTACTCTGTCGGCGAGTTCCAGACAAAGCCGTACAACCCGTTTTATGTGAGTGTAGGAGTTTTTGTCTTTTGCTTCGATGGCGGCTG
>CAIWWK010000158.1 GCA_903916325.1 Candidatus Firestoneibacteriota bacterium | reverse complement strand
CACAACCCCTATCGCAAGTTCATCCGCAATAATGGCCGAAATAGTTTCAGCGCTTGTGGAGCCGGGGACTGCCACCATATCAAGCCCTACCGAGCATACGCTTGTCATGGCTTCAAGTTTATCAAGCGATAACGCGCCCGCTTTAACCGCCGAAATCATTTCAGAGTCCTCGCTTACGGGAATAAACGCCCCCGACAGGCCGCCTATATAGGAAGAGGCGAAGGCGCCGCCTTTCTTTATCGCGTCAGTAAGAAGCGCCAGGGCTGCAGTGGTTCCGTGCGTACCTATCTTTTCAATGCCCATGAGCTGCAGAATCTCCCCGACGCTGTCGCCGGGTTTCGGAGTGGGAGCAAGAGATACATCCACTATCCCGAATTCAATCTTTAATTTTTCGGCAACTTCTCTCCCGATCAGCTCGCCCATTCTTGTTATCTTGAACGCGGTCTTTTTTATTTCTTCCGCGACTTTCCCGAGGTCCGCGTCCTCCGGCATTTTTTCAAGGACGCTCCGTATCACGCCGGGACCGCTCACGCCCGTATTTATCACTACTTCCGGTTCTCCGAAACCGTGGAACGCGCCGGCCATAAAAGGATTGTCATCCGGAGCGTTGGCAAAGACCACGAGCTTGCAGCAGCCGAGTGAATTGTGCTTTTTTGTCTTTTCAGCGGCCTGTTTGATTATCTGCCCGAGAAGGGCGACCGCGTTCATATTGATCCCGCTTTTTGTGGATGCGGCGTTTATTGAAGAACAGACGCGCGAGGTGCGCGCCAGCGCTTCGGGTATCGCGTTCATCAGGGCAAGATCGCCTTTTGTGTAGCCTTTGTGGACCAGCGCCGAAAATCCGCCGACAAAATCAACCCCGACTTCCGCCGCGACTTCATCCAGCACGCCGGCCAGGTATACAAATTCGGCCGAACTGCAATTCTCGGCTACGTTGGAAAGAGGGGAAACGGCTATCCTCTTGTTTACAATTGGAATCCCGTAGCGGTCCTGCACGGTATTGGCCGTGCTCACGAGGTTTTTCGCGTATTTCAGCATCTTGCGCCTGATCTTTTTTCCTATCTGACGCGCTGAAACGCCCGCGCAGTCGGCAAGACTTATTCCGAGAGTTACGGTTCTGATATCCAGGTTTTCAAGCTGGACCATTCTTATGGTTTCAAGGATTTCTTCCCTGCTTATTTGCATGAACCGTCCTTTGGATTTAGATGCGGTGCATGTAGCGGAATATTTTCTCGCGAACAATGGAGACTTTATAGCCGTTCTTTTCGCCAAGCTTTTCCATGCCTTCTTTGAACTCCGCGAAATTGGAATTTTTCCCGGACAGATCAATTTCCATCAAAAGATTGAACTTATTGCCCATCATTTTCTGGCTTATATCCATTACATTCCCGCCGAGGTCAGAGATCTTTCCGGTGATTTCACCAAGCACGCCTACGCGGTTAATGCCCACCGCGGTCAAAATTATGCTATTTTCGCTGCCTGCCATATTGCCTCCGCCTTTCATAACCTCTAAAACTAATATAGTTGCTATACTACCAGAGGAAGAAGGTGAAATCAATTGAAGGTCTTCTGTTTCCTTGACAAAATGTTTTAGAATCTGGTATGATTAAGTATGGACTTCAGGAATACGGCAAATAGTCTTACCCTCAACGCGGCCTTCAAA
Organism: Candidatus Firestoneibacteriota bacterium; assembly: GCA_903916325.1. Taxonomy (GTDB): domain Bacteria; phylum Oederibacteriota; class D2-FULL-39-29; order D2-FULL-39-29; family CAIOVX01; genus CAIOVX01. The sequence goes on along the minus strand of CAIWWK010000158.1, from coordinate 116 downwards.
GCGCCCGCGCTTGCCGTTATTTCCGTAGTAGTTACCGTAGTGGGTTAACACCCACTAAACCCCTTATTTACATACCCGTTTCAGGTTCCCAAAAAGCTCAAAGCGTTTGTTTTTAT
>CAIWWK010000157.1 GCA_903916325.1 Candidatus Firestoneibacteriota bacterium | reverse complement strand
ATATCTTTGTGCTGGGCCCCCTAAATGAAATTGTAATTCTCGCGCCAGGAAAGGAAAAGAAGGAACTTGCGCGGAATAAAATAGAAATGAAATCGCTAAGTATCGGCGACAAATACAAGGAATGGTGCGTTGCTCCGCCGGCCTTTGAGGGCAATAAAATCTATCTCCGTTCCGAATCCCATCTTTACTGCATCGGGAAGAACTAGCGGTTTACGTTATAAACGTTGCTATCAAAACACAGGCTAGCTTTACGTTACAAACGTTATGAACGTTATTCTGCTATGCCGGACGGAGTCCGGCATGAAGAATATCCTACTTCACAAAACAAGACACAGCGAAGCTGTGGCTTATAAACCTTACAAACCTTATGAACATTATAAACTTTAAAAACTTTTATAACATACGTCCCCGCGCCAAATTAGGGCCGTTTTTTTATATCCTCGCGACTATTATTATTTATGTGCCCTTATATTCCATGCCTCCCCTGCCCGGCCTCAAACCTTCAATAATTCCCGTTGAGCGTGTCCACCAAAACGCCGAGGCGCAGCGCCTCTTCTCTCTGGGCGCTCCCGCGGCGGCTATCAGAAAAGCCATTGCACCGACAGGCAGCGTCAAAGTTGCCGTTATTTTTGTCAGGTTCACAAGCCACGCTTTTTCGGCAGGAGAGATAACGAATTATACCGCCCCGGGGACAGGCTGCCTGCAGAAGTTCTCCGAATTTTACGCCGAATGCTCGTCTTCTTTACTCTCCGTAAACTGCGCCGTTTTTGACAACGGCGGCGCGGGCTATACCGTGCCTGACCAGTTAAACAGCGATACCGCCGCGACTACGGGAGCGCTTGCGTCCTCCGCCTGCGCCGCGGCAGGAGTTACAAAAGCCGCGGGGCCCTATGACGCCTTAATCATTGTGCACGCCGGGCGGGGCGCGGAGTCCGCAGGAACCGGAACGGCAAACGCGTCAATCTGGTCCGCGTTCAGCGACGGGTGGGCAGCTGCTGCCGGTTTTACGGAAGGAGTTAATATTCCCTCAAACGAGGGAAATCCCTCCTCCGCGATTCCCTTCGGAACTCTCTGCCACGAGTTCGGCCACCAGCTCGGGCTTCCTGATGTTTATAATACCGCAACCGGCAATTCCTCGGTCGGCGAATGGGAACTAATGGACGACGGAGGCTGGGCCGGCAGCCCCCAGGGCAACAATCCGGTTCACCCGTCCGCCTGGTGCAAAATACTTCTCGGCTGGATAACGCCGGTTACCGTTTCGAGCGCTTCAACCCTCACCATAGACAATTTTGAAGCGGGCTCGTCCGCGCGGGTTTATAAATTCCCGATAGGCGGCAAAACCACGGAATATTATCTTACTCAGTACAGCAGGCAAACGGGGCAGGATCTCTCGCTTCCCGGCCAGGGAGTGTTAATCTGGCATATCGACGATACCATAGGGAGCCTCGCGGCAAACGATATAGATATAAATCCGGATCATCCGAGAATCCGGCTTGAAGAGAGGGATGATTCCGCGGTTACCTCCACGGGAGCGGCGACCGGAACAACCTCGGTCTCGCATAATTTTGGGGATTCGGGAGACCCGTTTAACTCGTCCTCCCATATATTCCAGGCAAAACAAAATTATTCCTACGCCGGAGTTTCCAGCGGAATCACAATGCAGGACTTCACGGGCGCCGGAAGCAGTTCAATGATTTTCCAGGCGAATGCGGGACAGGCCTCGCCGGGCGGCAACGCTTTACTGAGCTCAACAGCGTACCCCAATCCGGCGAAAGGCTCGGCAAAAACAACCGTAAGGCTCCTCTTTTCATCCGCCTACGACAGCGGGACCGCAAGTCTGAATATTTATACTGTTGCCGGGGAGCTTGCCGCGAGCGTGCTGGCAGCAAGCGACGCGCTTGTTCTTTCTCCTGGTCCCGGCTGGTACGCTGATTTTGTCTGGGATTTGAAGAATAGCGACGGCAGCCCTGTTGCCCGGGGAATTTATTTTTATGTATTTTCGGCTTCCTGGAACGGGCAGAAGGCTTCCAGAAAAGGAAAGATTGCAGTGGTAAAATAGAAGGTTAGAAGGTTGGAGGGTTGGAGGGTTGGAGGGTTGGACGCTGGAAGGCAGAGGGCAGAGGGCAGTGGACGGTCGACAGAGAACGGTCTGCCCAGTGAGTCTTTAATTAGTTATGAGCACTCATCAATCCGTTATCCGCGGAGCCGGCGGAGTGCAACGTCAACGACGTGGCGCCAAGGTGCATCGAACTTGAGGTTTAGAAGGT
>CAIWWK010000156.1 GCA_903916325.1 Candidatus Firestoneibacteriota bacterium | reverse complement strand
GGCCTCTCTTCCGAACATCATATGGAAGCAATAATAGTCTTTTTGTTCCGGATATATTCCGTATGCCGCGTAACCGGAACCGAGCCCGTTGCCCCTTTCCATCATGTTGCAGATGGAAGCGACGATGTCCCCTCCGGAAAAAACCGCGCCGCTCCTGTCCATAATGCCGGTGACGCCGCAGCCGGAAGGTATCTTGTGAAGCCTGTCATCTAAAGGTCTTAACATCTTGTTCTCCTGTTTTCCAAAAAAAATATCCGCCGCGGCTTTTAACCGCGGCGGACATCATTGTCTGCCACATCTTTGTATGTTGATTATATAATAGAGGGTACTGCTTGTCAAGTACTCCTGACGGAAAACAGCGCCTTTTCAGGCGCCCCAAGCCGCTATTTCCCTCAAATAAACGTCTTTTTAAGCGAAAATCACTGCAACAAACTTCACAGGGGAGCTGCCGGCCATTTAACTCCGTGCTCTGCCAGCTTTTCAGCCGCGGGGGCGAAAGTTTTTTCCAATTCCAGCGCCTTTTTGTAGGATTCCACTGCCTCTTCTTTTAGGCCCAGCCTGTCGAGAATCAGCCCCATATTGTACCGCGCGTCAGCGTTATACGGATTCAAGGCTATCTCTTTATTAAACTCGTTCCTGGCCTCCGCGTATTCTCCTCTCACATAATAAATATTTCCTTTATAGAAATGCGTCCGCAAATCCCTTGTGTAGTCGAGCCGCTCGCTGTTGACCAACGACCTGTTAAAATGCGACAACGCTTCATTGTACCTGCTCCTGTCATACATCAGTATTCCGTATCCGGTTTCCAGGTTTGCTGCGAAGAAAAGAACCGCGACGGCCGAGAGCGCTCCGCCAACCAGGACGGCAACCACAACAATTATCTTTCCGCCTGGGCGGTTCTTCAGCCCGACTTGCGCCGGCGATCCCGACAAAAGTATCCCGCAATAAACGCAGAACACTGTGAAAATAGGCGCTATCTTCATCGGAAAATTGAAGAACGCGTGCACGGCGTAGCCTGCCAAGGCGGCAAGCAGGCCAAAAAACATTATTCGTTCCTGAGTATTTTTTTCTTTCGCGAAAGAGTACCCGAACGCCAGAGATAACGCTATTGTCAGGAGGAAGACAAGTAAACCGAATATTCCCAGTTCTGCCCAGATCTGAATGTAGTCATTATGCGCGTCCTTGGTCATCTGGTAGGGGTAATCAGTGTAACCCGGCGAGTGGAGTACCCGCCCCTCGTATTTTGACACATATATTTTGTAGGATGCGGCGCCGAAACCGGTCACCGGCCGTTCCTTTACCATCTCAAGCCCGGCCTTCCACATCACAAGCCGGCCCCGCTCCGAAAGCGTGCTGAAACTTCCGGCGTTCCTTATTTTTAATATAGCTTCCCTTGGATGCAGTACCGCAACCGCGCAGATTCCGAGCGCTGCGAGGACCAGCAGAGAAACGCAGAGTTTTTTCCTTCTCTCCCCCGCGTAGATTGCAGCAAGAAATACAAAGAGAAGCAGCCCGAGGGCCGCGGCAGCCCAGGCGTTCGCGGTCTCGGTCTTAACCAGACAGAGCAGACCCAGCAGGGAAGCTGAACCGTAAAAGAGACCCCGTTTCAAACCGTCAGTTCCTATAAAGAGCGCAAAGGCCGCAGGAACGGACATTACCAGGTATCCTCCGAAAAAATTGGCGTTGCCCATCGTGGAGGATATCCTTTCCTTGAAGCTCAGAAACGCGGTTGAGCGTTCCGAAAAGAGCAGGTTCATGGTCAGTTCAAAAAAATCGATATGAAATGCCTGTAATAAACCCAGCACGGATACGGCGATCGTCGCGGCGCAGACAGCATTGCCGAAAGCAGTTATGTTCTTTCTGTCCGCAGCGGCGCAATGGGCCGCGGCCAGGACAAGCACGCCGTAGAGAAGAATGTCCCCTGCATATTTCAGGGAAACCAGAATGTTTGAAGAATAAAAACAGGAAACTGCGGAAATAAGGAAAAAAGTCCCGAAAAGCAGAAGCGCCGGGAGGGATAATTTGATTTTCTTGAAAGCCGCTCTCTTTGCGAGCAAAATCCCGAGCAGAGCGCACATGAAAATAACAAACAGATTCTTGGGCGCGCTAAAGGCGTCTTTCGCGACAGGCAGATAGAGCAACGGAGTTAAGAGCAGTATCAGGATTATCAGGGCAGCCATCCGACAATTATGACATTTGGAAGCGCTTATTTCCAATAAAATACTTGTAATGTAATGATTTCGGTGATAATATTTTTACGATGAGCAGATTAACCCGCTTCTTTTATCCCGGTGTCAGGCTGAAACGCTGGATATTCCTCTTTATCCTGAGCTTCATCCCTTTTTCCATAGGCATAACCGGCGCGATCGGCAAAGGCCTGATCAGCTTTAACCTGCCCTACTTCAAGATAGACAGATATATTAACCCCCTGCGTGACTTTCTGCTAAAATCCACAAAGCTCGTGACCATAGACATAATAGTCGTCGTGCTTGGCGGATTCGGCCTATATTATGTAATAAAGAGTTTTTCCAGATATATCAGGGCTGTCTATCCGGAAAGAGCGGACGCGGAAAAAGCCGTATACGACGAGATACGCCTTGGCAAAGGGCCGAGACTCGTGGTAATCGGCGGCGGCACGGGGCTTTCTACGCTGCTCAAAGGCGTAAAACGCTACACCAGCAACATCACCGCGGTTGTCACTGTGGCGGATGACGGAGGAAGTTCCGGACGCCTCCGCAAAGATATGAAGATTCCCCCTCCGGGAGACATCAGGAGCTGTATGGTGGCGCTCGCTGACTCTTCCGACCTCATGGGAAAAATATTCCAGCACAGGTTCAAAGGAAAAGGCAGGGAACTTAACGGCCACAGTTTTGGAAATCTCTTCATCGGCGCGCTCACAACGTTATCCGGAAGTTTTGAAAAAGCGGTAAAAGAATCAGGGAATATTCTCTCCATCCGCGGGCGCGTGCTTCCGGTCACCCTTGAGAAAGTCACGCTGACAGCCCGCCTCAAGAACGGACAATTCATAAAAGGGCAGAGCGCTATAACTAAAATAGGAAAACCAATCAGCAGGGTCAATATCGTGCCTGAAGCTCCCATTCCCTCCCCCGAAGCCCTGCAGGCCATCCGGAAGGCAAATCTTATAGTAATGGGCCCCGGCAGCCTGTACACGAGCATTATCCCAAACCTTTTGGTCAAGGGAATCTGTGAAGAGTTAAGGAACACCAAAGCCAAAGTTGTCTATGTTTGCAACATAATGACTCAGCCCGGAGAGACCAAGACACTCTCCGTTTCCGGACACATAAACGCCATCATCAAGCATGCAGGAGAGAACTTTATCAATTATGTCATCATCAACACCGGCGAAATTCCGGAAGCCGTTATAAAGAATTACCGCAAGAAAGGCTCGGAACCAGTCCGTATAGATTACAAAGCAATACACGAGCTTGGCATAAAGACCGTGGGAGACGATCTCACCTATATCGCAAACGGTCTGGTCAGGCACGACACGCACAAACTCGCAAAAGCCGTAATGCGGTTAATCGTATAATAGTATAAAGGAAGGTAAAAATGAGCACAGCAAAAAGCACTCTGATGATAGGCGTTTCCGGCGTCCGCGGAGTTATCGGGGAGACACTTACGCCTGAGGTAGTAACCCGGCTTTGTATGGCCTTCGGAACATATCTTAACGGAGGGCGCGTGGTAGTCGGGCGGGATACCAGAATTTCAGGCCTTATGATAAAACACTCCGTCCTTGGGGCACTGCTTTCAACCGGCTGCGAGGTAATGGACCTGGATATTGCCACAACGCCCACCTGCGCGCTCATGGTGGAAGAACTTAAAGCCGCCGGCGGGGTCATAATAACAGGCAGTCATAACCCCGTTCAGTGGAACGCCCTTAAATTCCTGAAAAGCAACGGCGTCTTCCTGAACGACGAGGAAGGCAAGCAGATGCTCAACGCCTATTACCAGAACGCTTTCAGAACGGTCGCGTGGGACGGACTGGGCATTGTCAACAACGACTATGATGGTATAAAAATTCATATCAAGAAAGTCCTGGATATTGTTGATGTAGATCTGATAAGAAGCAAGCGCTTCAAGGTTGTGCTTGATTCCTGCAACGGAGCGGGGGCCGTCATTACTCCCTCGCTGCTCTCAGAGCTTGGCTGCGATGTTGAATGCATAAACTGCGAGCCGAACGGAAACTTCGCGCACAATCCGGAACCGACCATCGTCAACCTCAAAGAACTCTGCGCCAAGGTCAAATCCACTAATTCCGACATAGGCTTCGCGCAGGATCCGGACGCTGACAGGCTGGCGCTGATAGACCACACCGGCCATTATATCGGCGAGGAATACTCCGTCTGCCTGACCTCGGATTACATCCTCAGGAAGAACCCGGGGAAGACCGCTGTTGTAAACATGTCAACCACCATAGCGATGGAAGATATCTGCAGAAAATACAAGTCAAAACTCATCAGGACAAAGGTCGGCGAGGTTCACGTGGCCGAAGCAATGCTTAAAGAGAACGGGATTATAGGCGGCGAAGGCAACGGCGGAGTAATGTACCCGCTCGTTCACCCGGGAAGGGATTCGCTGATCGGCATCGCGCTGGTACTTCAGTACATGGCGGAATCCGGCAAGTCCATAAGGGCTCTTTCGGCGGATATTCCCAAATACTTTATCGTGAAAGACAAGATCAACCTCACCAAGAACAACGGGTTCAAAATAATGGAGAGACTCAAAGGCGAGGCGGGCAAGTTTAAGCTGGAAACTATAGACGGCATCTCTCTTTCCGCCAGAGAGGTCAAGGTAAATATAAGGCCGTCCAACACGGAACCCATCATCAGGATTTTCGCGGAATCCAAATCAGAGGCAAAATCTAAGAAACTGGTGGCGGATTACAAAAAGAAAGTTAAAGCATTGATGAACATCTAAAGTACACTGATTAAGCAGATTAGAAAAAGAGATTACGCGGATTAAAGCAGCTAAACCGTGTAATCTCTTTGTTTTACCTAATTGCCCCCTCCCATTCATCATAAGGGGAGGGGGCAAGGGTTTTTCCAGAAGCATCGCAGTTACACCTGGCTTTGACATGCCGCCTTTGTTTATCCTCTTTACTCCTTGTAAATCTTTAGCTCCGGAACCGGGCTGAAATGTTTCAGATTATGTGTGACTAAAACCAAATTATTTACTAAACAGGTGGCCGCAATCATCAAATCCATAGGCCCTAAAGAGCCCAGCTTGTTTATTGAGCATAACTCATAAACTTTGTCAGCTATCAGCTCTTCTACTTCGTAAATAAAGAAATACCGTAAAAGATCGTCTATTATAACTTTATCCTTTTCATTCCTCGCGCCCCGGTACAACTCTATCTTATTCAGCACGCTTGCGGACACCTCTATATTATCTTTCTCAATAAGTTTCACCAATGTATCTCTTTTCTTATGAATATGATTAATTAGAACATCGCTGTCTATAAGATATTTTTGTTTCTCAGGGCCTGCTTTCGAGCGAGCTTCCATTATTTACCTCTTCTTTTTTCGCGTTTTTCAAAATCCTTGTTGAATTCATCGCGTTTGAATTCTATTGTGTTACTTGCTCCGTATGTGGAAGCGACCGCTTCCTTTATGGTTTTAGGCGTGTTAGTGTATTTCATAAAGACAGCTTCCAGCCCTTCGTCCACCAAGGAGCTCATACTTTTATGGGCAATACTTCTTAACGCAAGGGCACGCTTTTTATAATCAGCATTTATATACACCATAGTCTTTATCTTCTTCATATTGGCTGTCTCCCTTCCCGTGCTATAACACCTATGCTGTCATTATATACTATTAGCGCATTAACATCAAGCCCCTCTTGTTCCCTCCTAAGATGCAAAATAGTCTCTATCCCATGTATTTGAGGCCTGATGCTCAGATGTTCAGAGGCTCGGGCTCATAAGAATGTAGCCCCCATATCCTCTAATCTTCCGAACTTCTGGCTTTACTTCTTAGTTAATTTTATTAAAGGCGTTGTAACAGCCCAATTTTCCCATACACTTTGAAAGTCTTTCAGGTTCGTGTTTAGGACTTTTTCAAGCGCCAATCTACCCGTTGCGTCTTCCCGGTAGTCTTTCTTATACTCTTCGTAGAATTTCGCGGTGAGATTGTTTGCCGAAAGATAAAGGCCAAGATAGCGCACCGTGGCGTAAAAAACATCTATATTCTTGTCCGACATAAGGTCCTTGTCGGTCATGCTGACGAGCTTTTCAATCGGCAGGACATCGTCGTAAATAATAGCGTCCAGCAGCCCGGGATATCTACCCGAGAAATATTTAATTTCCGGCTTCTGCTTTGCTTCGTTCCATTCCAGTTCTTCCACAGAAGTGCTGAGCATTTCAGAAAGCCAGCGGGGGTGCTTTTCAAAGCTTTCGGCGGAGTCCGCCCTGTGTATGGCGTGCATATATTCGTGCACAACCGTTCCAAACCCGCTGTCCGCGTCGGTAAAGAGCATCCCGTACGCGGGGACAAACAAGCCGCTGAAGTAGCCGCTGCTGCCGGTCAGGCTTCCGATCATAGCCTCGTTCACTTCGTTCTTATTGGACAAGACCCAAATTACCGGATACGGGGTATTTGCCGCCTTTATGTTGTTCCTGGCTAATTCTCCGGTGGTCTTTAAGGCTTCATTTATTATGTCAAGTATGCCGTTATCTCTTATGTCGGTGTACATAATTATATTGCTTTCTTTCATCTTGACTTCATAATAGCTGGCCAGTTCTTTCTTTATTTTCTCCAGCAGGACTTTGCGCCCTTGCCCATAATACTTTGCCCGATCCTTCATCACTTCCTGCGCGACAGCGTCGTCGACCATCCTCTTTCCTTCCTTTGTTTCAAAAAGGCCGGAAAAATCACAGTAACCGTTCTCAAAAGCCGCCTTTATAAGCCGTGACGCTTCCGCTTTATCGCCCTGCTTCCCGAGCAGGACTCCTTCGTTGTAAAGCAGCTCGCCATCCCGGGGGTTTTTCTTTAGTTCCGAATTTATCATTTCCAGGGCTTCTTTGTCCTTATTGTCCCCCATTAATTCCGCCAGCTCGCCAAGCCGGGCGCTTCCAAAAGAATGGGCTATTATACTCGACTCGCCGAATTGCAGCTTCTCAATTATTTTGTCAATTATCTTGCCGGCTGTTTCGTCGCTCATTTTGTAATAAACCAGCTCTATATCTATTACGGCATTGCCTTTCCGGACGAATAATTCTTTTGTCTTTGAGCTTATCCCGTAGTCGTCAGGGCCTGCAATATCCAGTATTATCGCTTCATGCTCCTTTATCTGCCTCTTTTCGGAATACTTTATGGTTGTCTCAGGATTCTTCTTCTCGTTTTCCTGCTTGATCTGGGCAGCAAGCGCTTCAAAATCCTTTGTTGAATAGAACTTTGTGATTATCAAATGGTCTTTGACGCCTTTCTTTGAGGCGGCGCCCGAATCCGAGACTTTTGTTCCTCCGGTCTTCGCGCCGTTCTGCTTCGTCTCGCCGGTATATTCAAAACAATTGCTGTAGTTGCCTTTGTTTTTAAAACCTTCCGGAATAAAAAACCAGATCCCCGTAAGCGGGTCCACGTACCGGGAAAGAGAAAGACTTCTTGTGTTATACCTGGTATCGCGCGCGTTATCGTCCGCGCGTTCTTCCCGTTCCTGCTCTTCCTTTTGGTAGAGTTCGTTTTTCCTGTTGATTGCGCGCGTTTTTACCGGAGAGTCAGATTCCCTGCCTGAAAAACCAATATCAGCCAGCGAAGCTTTTTTTTCCGGCCAGCACCAGATTTTCAGTCCGCTGTTGTATTGCACCAATCCTGGAAACTCAAAACCGTTCTTTCCTGAAAAGTAGTTATAGTACTCGGTTGCCTGCAGTCCCGTTTGAAAAGCGCCTTTTGTGACAACCTGCCTTATCAGCTTCCTTAATTTTCCGCTCTCTTTTTCCACCCAGACTTCCACACCGGCGTCCTTCAATCCTTTGCCGGTAATCACATAGCACTCATAATCAAGGAATTTATCTGTTCCTACAATCTTAAACTCTGTCCCAAACTGCCACCACCAGCCAGCCAATTCCGGGCCTGAAATATTTCCGAGCTTGTCCCATCCCGAATTCTTCAACTCATCCGAAACCGAAGCCAGCCCCTTTTCTATATCTACTGAGCCGGGAAAGATCGGAGATTCTCTGCCATTAACAAATGTAACAACTAAATCTTTGCAGTAGTAGTATCCGCAGTCAAGGTCCTTCGCCATCCTATAGATACGGCCTTCGTAGAACTTTCTGTTCCGAGGATAGGACTCGCATCTTATTTCAAAGAATGAATCGTCTTTTGTCAGAATCGCTTTCTTTTTCACTCTCTCAATGAAGGCGTCCGATTCCTGCTTGCTTAGGTTCAACGCGTTTTTCACCTTACCCGACGTCACCGCTGTGGAATTAAGTTCCAGAGGCTTAACTGAACCTTGAAACACAATCCGTCCTTCGGACAAGCATTTCAAGCCCTGCGGCGGGAACCGCTTTCCGTCTTTATCAAACTCCGGTTTATCCCTTAGCACAATACAGTCAGTCACCTGTTCAAGGGAAACAGTTAAAGACGTTTTCCCGTCTACCGAAAAAGTTTCCTTCTCCTTGAGATTGCCGGAATCATTTGAACAGGATACTATCACGTTACAGCCGTTTGATGACATTAAACCGCCGTACGGTGACCTCGTTAATATTCCCGGGAAAAACATTATTATTTTAGATATCAAGACTTTTTCCGAGAATATATATTTCCTTTCATCGTATTTCTCCTGACAGGTAACGGTCACCTCTCTGTCAAGAAGAACAGCGCAGGCCTGCTTCAACGGCCGCTGAAGCGAGATTCTGAAATTGCGGTCTATGTTTCCCGGCGCCGAGACCGCAGCCGGGGAAACAGCCGATGCAGGCAACATTCCTGCCGGGACTTCAGGCTCAATGAGAGTCGCCGAAACCTTTACGGCTTTAAGCCCATTTTTTATACGGCTATAGCCGGCCGCACCGGAAGAGACGTTATCGCGCATCTTGAGGTTCAAAGCTTCCCTGTTTATTTCTATTGTAAAAATAGTGCTATTGGCAGGGATTGCCGCCTTCATCAAAGTCTCCGTTCCCAGACTGTCAAAACAACTAAATTCAAGATTGACAGGCTGAGTTATTGCTCCGCTGTCCCATTCCAGAATAAGGTTTGAGACTTTCACCGAACGGGAATATTTAACATCCAATCCGAACAAGTTTGATATCTTTACTTTCATATAGCCATCGTAAAATGGGGTCTCCAGCGTGGAAGGTTTGTCTTTGACCGGAATAAAGATCGCATCTATCGGCCGGGCGGCCCATAATGCGCCCGTCTGCAACACACACAAAAACAACAGAAGAATAAAATGAAAACGAAAACCCGATGTTTTTGTATGCCTTCTGTTCATTTTCACCTGGAAGCCGCCTTGCCCCAAATCGCGATTCTTACGATAAACTCCATAGGCAAACCATAGTTTTTGTCAAAAGCGGACTTGGCAGGCAGGGAATTAAAACTTATCGCTGTTGCTTTGAAACTCTCTTTTAACTCCATAGACCGGCTTGAATTATTTTCGTATTTTCTGAAGGATTTTGATTCATTACGAATATTAACATAGGCAAGTTCAAAGTTTGCGAAAGTGTTTGTATCTGACATTTTTGCCCCGTATATATTTGTCTCATACAAACCGGTTCCCTGCAATACTATCCTTTCCACCTTAACTTCCTGGCCGAAAATCATACTCAGCGAATCCTTGCCGATTTTGACTGTGGGGGTTATCCCTTCGCTTTCCGTCTTGCAGGAATAATTATCTCTATTGGCGTATTTAATTGTTATGGTGCGCCCGCCGCTATTAATTGTCCTTTCCGGAAATGTTTGGGTTTCTTTTTTGAATTCTGTCAGATTAACATATATCTGGACTAATTCTTTTGCTTTGTCTATTTCTATCGGGGCAGGCAACTTGCCTTCATTATTTACATCTTCAATGAATTTTGAGAAAGAACCCTGTTTAAATGACTCCCAACGCGTTTTGTCAAACACAGTTTCATCCAGAGCTTCATGTTTTACGTTTGCAATTTCCGCGGGAAACATCATATATGGAGTCTCCTGCACGGCAGAAGTCTTGTCATTAAACACTTTTCTCCTGAAAGTATTAGGAAAGCAAGACTTCTGCTTGAAAGCTTCCTCTGCTTCCTTCCTTGACCGGAAAACAGCGCCCTTGTCACCCTGCTTCCTCATTGGATAAAATGCTCCGAAAATTATCGTTTCTTGCGCGGCTTTGTCGCTTTTCAGGTATAAGGCCTTATCCTTTCTTTCCATTTTTTTGATATTGAACGTCCCTTTATCGATATAAAAATAGTATTCGTTGACCGGATTAACAAGTATTTTGTAGCACTCCAAGCCGTCCACCTTAACCGTTCCCTGCAGTTGTGAGCCGGGGCCAATCTTTTTCCACCACAACCATATTAATTCAAGTTCCACTCTTTGCTCTTTATCGCTCGGAGCCGGGAACAAATATTCCTCGTCCCCTTTATATATTTTTACAAACCTGGTGTACACGGTTGAAGTTAAGGCTTCCTTATCAGTAACCTGCGCTCTGCTCTTTTTTCCCGCGCAATATTCGGCTATTTGCATATTCGCATCTTTCGCGAAAACTTCAATGATTTCTTCATATTTATTGTCTCTCGATAAAGTTAAGACCTGGTTCCCAATTTCTTTCGCGACCGCGTAAAAAACATCAAAACTTCCGACATCTACTATCAGGTCTTCATATTTTGCCTTTCCTTTCTCGACAATTTCAGGCAGTGTTTGGGCAAAAGCAAATGAAGCGGCAGTCAGGAGCAGTATCGGGATTAGGATTCTTTTCATTCGTCCCCCGTTATAGGAATAGCAACCTTTAAATTATATTATTTGGAGCGGAAGTTCGCAAGACAATAATACCGGCTGCGGCTTTCTTTCATTTATCTGAGACAGGAGTGGCGCAACTATTAGGATATAGCTTCCGCAGGTTGACTCGGCGGGGTTAATTCGCCTCAAGTTCAAAACAGCCGATATCCGGAGCAGCTTTCCGCTTTTTTCCGAGGATGTCGTCTTCGGGCATATTATTTCTTACGGCTTTGCCGGCAAGCCCGCTGCCTTGAGGTACCTTCCCGTATCCGTTTACGAGACGCACAAACTCTTCCCTTATTGTGCCGGCGCCTGAAGCGAACTTTAGCTTCGCGCTGTCCCATTCAGGCAGAACAGGCGGAGCGCCCGGCTTGGGAAGCATAGGGTCTGAAGTTACCGCGCGCGCGTCAACCGACACGGCTTTAAAATGGACATTGGAACCGGGATCAACCGGTATAGCTTTGCCGTTGTTCCAGTAGCAGTTTGCGTCATAGGAGACATTTTCGGATTGCGCGTCATCACCAAAGTTGAATTTGGTCATCCTGCCGTCCGTGCTGGCAAATACATTATTGAAGAACCCCACCCCGTCCACCGTCAGTTCGCCTTTTTCTGTGCATACCCTGAACGCAAACGGCCAGGTCCTGCCGTTGAAGGCGTTTCCCACGACCGTATTGGCGCGGAAGATAATGTCCTTGCAGCCTTTCACGGTGAAAGCTCCGCTTCCGCCCAAACCCGTGTCATTCATAATGAAAAGGTTGTTCTGGGCCGTGCCGTTCACGAGGCCGTAAATCATGGCGTGAGTGTCCTCGCCGAACAACAGCATAGCCTGGTCGGACGGGCCCTGCCAATTCAAGAATATATTGCGCTGAAAAAGATTATCGTGCGTGTGGAAAGTTTTTTCCGAGTTTTTGCAGACTATGAAGGAGCCGTTGCAGGTCTTTGAGCGGTTGTCCCTGTAATTGTTAAAGAAAATGCAATCCTGCACTGTAACATAACTTACCGTGTTAATATCCATATGCTGAAAACCTTTCGGCTTTTTATACTGCAAGTCTCTGCCCTGGTTGTAGCACACATTCCCGCTGAACAATATCCGTTCCGCGCCGGAGTTTATCTTGACCATATCATTAATAAAGTTGTCGTGGAGGATACAGTCATTGACGGTAATATCCGCCGCGGGCCCCGTAATCTGGACCAGGTACTCGTTTTTCGAAGAATAATCCGGAGGGATCTCCCCTTCGTTTGTTATTTCAAACCCGCTTAGAGTGATATTGCTTCCGGCGATATATAATACCTTAACGATCCCGCCGGGGAGGTTGACGAGCCTGGCGCGGTAAGGTTCTTTGGATTCTACAAAAAGCCTGTTCTTGAAGGCTCGGGCAATACTGCAGGTCCCTTTGTAGGTCCCGGGTTCCACGAGAATACGGGAGCCGTCATCCGGCACCGCCAGAACAGCTTTCATAATAGAGGCGAACGGCCGCGACTCTGAACCATCGCCGGTTCTGTCACTGCCTGAGGTTGAAACGAAGTAAACCGAGCCCGCAGAAGCGGCGGCAACAAATACAAACAGCGCCGTAAGAAAGAGAAACACCCTTAAAACATATCTTTTCATTATCTATTCTCCGTTTCCAAGGTCATCTGGAATATCAGCGTCATAAAGCTGAAACAGTACCAGACTCTTCACGCTGACATTTTGTTGGCATTGGGCCTCGGTTAATGGCGACATCCCCCGGATACTACAGAAAGAGATTACTCACATTATGAAATACTCTCGGCCTTCAGGCCGCAGTATTTTATTGTTTATGGGTTCTTGCCTGGCTCAAGAGTTCTAAGGAATTCATCAACCGGAACACAGTAGATATTTGATATTTTTAGTTTTTCTTTGCCTCTGTATAAAAATATGCCTTTACTCTCGGGATAGTCTTCTATAAAGTTTCTTAAAGGCACCAGATCTTCCTGTCGGACCTTCCGGCTGTTCTTTACTTCAATTGCAAAGAATGAATTCTGACCGTAAACAACAAAATCCACTTCACTGCCTGATTTTGTTTCATGGTAATAAACACTGCTCCGCGCGCCGCCGTAAGAACACCATGCGATAAGATGCTGGGCAACCAATCCTTCAAGGGCGCAGCCTTCGATGCTTCCGGTATCATCCAACGGGCCGGAAGGTCTCAATACCCGAAACAGCCCCGTGTCAAACAAATAAAACTTTGGGTGCGACACAACCTGCCGTTTTGCCTTCTTCCGAAAAACCGGTATACGATATGCTATCAAAAGATCTTCGAGTATGTTAACAAATCCCTCAACTGTCTTTCTTTCAACCTGGCAGTCCCTGGCAACACTGCTGATATTCAATTCAGAACCGTGCGAGAAACTTACGGATTCAAGAAACCTGGAAAAACTGCCGATATTTCTCACCAAACCTTCAGCCTGAACCTCTTCTTTCACATACATAGCGGCATAAGCTTTCAGAAATTCAGCCCTGTCAGCGGATGAATAAACAACCGGCACAAGCCCCGTTTCAAGAACCTGCTCAAGTTTGAATTTGTCTCCCAGCTCAAAAGCCATAAACGGGTATAATGACTGTTTGGCAAGCCTGCCTCCCAGCAATCCGGCTCCCGTCGATTTTAACTTTCTCGCGCTTGAACCTGTAAGGATAAATTTAACGTCTTTGTTGTCTTCAATTAGTTTGTGAATAACATCTATCAGCTCCGGGATCTTTTGTATCTCATCTACTACAACCACTTTCTTTCCGGCCCCTTCTACCATTTCCTTCAGTCTTTCAGGCCTGGCGCTTAACTGCCGGAAGAGATCCGGCTCCAGAAGGTTAACCCAAAGAGCCTCGCTGTATCTTTGTTTCAACAATGTGGTTTTCCCTGTACCTCTTGGCCCGAAAAGGAAATATCCGCCTTGCGGAGGGTTAAATATTCTTGGAATAGCTGGTTCCATTATACCTGCCTTATTGGAGTTAGCGTTTCCATTATTATATGTCAATATTCCAGGGTTGTCAAGACTCTTTTCCGTGAATAGTACTTATATCATAAGTAGTAACAGGGGCAGCTGTCCTCTTAGTGCTTTACAATTACACTGCGACCGTAGACGTCATTGTATAATAAGTTACACTATCTTCTTTCCTGGCATTACAGTCATTGTAGGCGGTTGTTCAGCCTTCAAGTATTCTTACCAATGTTTCGCCTTGATGGATGAATTATGTCTTTTGTTTCCCTGAAGCATATATTTAATATCTTGTTCTTTTCTACTACCATCTTAAATCTCTCAGAAACAACTGCATATCCAAATGGTTCTACTCGAAACATATCGGAACCGTCCCATTGCTTTTCATCAATAAAAATACCATTTCTAAAGGGAGTGTATTTCTTATATCCACATTCATTGCATTGCTCTAATAAAAGTATTCCAGTATGCTTATCAGCAAAACCACCCTTCCCAATAATCTTTATTTCTGAAAGTTTTTCGATAATATTTTGATTATTATTATCGTATTTTTCTGATACCACACATGGCTTCTTGTTGATTAGCAATAGATTCTGTCTTTCAGCAGAACTAAAGACATTATCTACAACAACTGTAGATACAACGTAGCCTGTAATGTTTTCCTTTCGAAACATTTCCACAATTTTCTCGCTGAATAATAATTCACTATACCATGTCCAAATAACATCGATGTATTTTGTGGAAAGCACATTAATTCTTAATATGTCTTGTCTGTCGCCGGCTCTTTGATGCCCCGGGTTAGACACACACCTTATAGTCGTTCTGTAGCTCATTTTCTCGGACCATTCGGCCAGTGGAAAAGCTCTGTCAGAGGTAATTATGTAGAATCTCATTTTCCACCCCATTCATAATCTTGTAAACCAAAATCATTAATCATACTGTTCATATTATCTAAGATTTCATTAGAAGATGGGGTTCCATTGCCATATGAATTAAAGAAATCTTGCCATACTGCATTCCAATTCCCACCCGAATTAGTATGTATACCATTTGGGTTTGTAATATGCATATCTTTTGGTAAATCCATGCGGTATTCTTCAATATCTGTACTGAACGCGACGATTTCGGACCTTTCACGCTGACAATTGATTAGCATTTGGCCTCGCTGCCGGCTCCGCTCCGATGCACCTTGGCGAATTGACATTGTCAATTCACTCCATAAGATTAAGCAAATTTATTAAAGCTGTTGTGCATCGGTCTGCCGCTCCGCGGATTACTAATTACTGATTGCTAATTGCTAATTAAGTACTCATGGGGTCTATCGGTCCACTGTCTTCTGTCTTCTGTCTTCTGTCTTCTGTCTTCCGTCCTCCGCCTTTACTGCGCATCCGCGTAATTAATATTTCCCTTTTAGTTTAGAAGCCGCCTCTTTTTCAACGACAAAAACCGTGTCGGCGTGAAGCTGAAGGAAACTCGCCGGAACCAGCTGGGTCACCGGGCCTTCCACCGCCGCGGCTATGACGTCCGCTTTGTTGCCGCCGCTGGCTAGCAATACTATTTTTCTCGCCTCAAGTATGGTGCCGATACCCATAGTTACCGCGGTTTTCGGAACTTCATCCATTGTCTTGAAAAACCTCGCGTTATCGGATATAGTTCTCTGAGATATCGCCACTTTTCTGGTCTTAGACATCGCGCCGGAAAGCGGCTCGTTGAACGCGATATGCCCGTTGCTTCCTATGCCGAGTACCTGCAGGTCTATGCCACCCCACGCCTTGATTTTCGCCTCGTATTCCGCGCAGGATTTTTCTATGTCCTTCGCGAGCCCGTCGGGAACATTGGTGTTCTTCTTGTCAATGTTTATATGGTTAAACAGGTTTTCGTTCATAAAACACCTGTAACTCTGGTCGTGCGTTCCCGGCAGCCCCACATACTCGTCAAGGTTGAATGACCTTACCTTTTTAAAGTCCAGAGCGCCGCTTTTGTAAAGTTTTATGAGTTCCGCGTACATCTTTACCGGCGTTCCGCCGGTGGCCAGCCCGAGCACGGCTTTAGGATTCTTTTTTACCGCGGCCGCGACAAGCTCAGCCCCTTTCTTTGACATTTCATCCGCTGAATTTGTTATTATTACTTCCATTGTTTTCCTCCAAAAGTTATTTTATTTTGCAGCCGTTCCCCTTGTAAAGCGGGGAGAGTTTCCTGAGCCTGTCTACGATTTCCGAGAATTTTTCAACGACGAAATCCATATCCTCTTTAGTGGAGGACTTTCCGAGCGAGAACCTGATGGAACCGTGGGCCAGCTCGGGGGGAATGCCTATGGCGGACAGCACGTGCGACGGTTCAAGGGAACCCGAGGTGCAGGCGGAGCCCGTGGAGGCGCAGATGCCGTCCATATCCAGGTTCAAAAGCATTGATTCACCCTCTATGTATTTGACCGCGATGTTAATGTTTCCGGGCAGCCTCTTTACCGCGTGCCCGTTCAATTTAATTTCGGGTATCTTCTTCATAAGCTTCGCTATCATTCCGTCGCGGAGCGCCGAAAGCCGCTTGCTTTCCGCAGGCAGCGCGGCAACCGCCAGTTCCACCGCCTTTCCGAACCCTATTATCCCGGCTGTATTTTCCGTTCCCGCCCTTCTTCTTCTTTCCTGCTCGCCGCCGTGCATCAGTTTTGAGCACTTCACGCCTTTCCTGATATAAAGAGCTCCTACACCCTTCGGGCCGTAGAGTTTATGGGCGGAAACAGAGAGCAAATCAAGGTTTTGCGCTTCCACATCTATCGGAAGGCTGCCGAGCGCTTGCACCGCGTCCGTGTGAAAAATCACTCCGTTCTCGCGGCAGACAGCGCCGATTTCCCTGACAGGCTGAACGCTCCCGATTTCATTGTTGGCGAACATTATTGAGACGATAACCGTTTCTTTATTCAGCGCCTTTTTGACCTCCACCGGGTCAACTAACCCATCGCGGTCAACGGGCAGGTAGGTCACTTTGCACCCTTCCTTTTCAAGGAAATGGCAAGTCTCAAGGACGGCATGGTGTTCGATTTTTGAAGTGACTATATGCGCGGCTTTCCTGCCTGAAGCCCTGACGGCCCCTATGATTGCGTTATTATCCGCTTCCGTTCCGCCGCTGGTGAAAACTATCTCCGAGACATCGGCGTTTATGGCTTTCGCGAACTTCTCCCTTGCGATTTCTATGCCTTCTTTCGCTTCGCGCCCAAAATAGTAAATGGTCGAAGGGTTGCCGAACTTCTCCGTAAAGTAAGGCGTCATAGCCGCCAAAACCTCCGGATGCACAGGGGTAGTGGCTGCGTGGTCTAAGTATATTCTTTTCATATAGCTCCTTTCAAAAGTGTTCCATATAATTCTTCCAGCCAGCCGGGCTTTCTCTTAATTCCCCTATCTTCCGGTGGTATTCCGTTCGAGGCAGCGGAGAGTACGCATAAACCCGGAAATCAAGAAAATATCCGCGTGACTGATTAAAACACAGCACATAACCACACTCTTTGTCTGTGTAATATGAGTATTGCGGAAGATCAAATATTCCCATTTTGACCATTGAATTAGGATTGAAATGCTCCGGATACGCCCCTTTCTCTTTCTTGTAACTTTCAAGATAATCTATCATCTTCTCAGCACGAAAGATACAGTAACTGCCGGTTATCCATTCCGATGTCTCCAATGTGACGGAATAACAAACGAAAGTAAATAAAAATACCAGGTTCACAATTATCAGGAACGCCAGCGTGCGAGAATACCTGGCAGATATCAGCCACAATACACCGAAGACAATGAACACAACCCCAGTCACGGCCCAAACTAATAAACCATAAATTCCGGCAATAATCGCCAAAAAGCCGACAACTCGCGTGATTGCAAACGGTAGAAAATTCAAAAGTATCAAGACAAGGATAAATATCCCTAACGAAAGTGTGCGTTTCTTGAATGAAAGTATGTCCTTCCAGAGCTCTCTATACTTGTTTTGCATGCTATTTCTTCAATAGCTCCTTGGCGTGCTTGATTGATATTTCTTTACTAGCGTCCCCGAGCATTCTTGCCACTTCTTTGACCCTCTCTTCGCGATCGAGCTTATCCACGAAGACCTGCGTTCTGCCTTTCACCGCTTCCTTGCGGACATTCAGGTGCGTAGAGGCTCTTGCGGCTATCTGCGGCAAATGCGTGATGCAAACCACCTGGTGACTCTTTGCGACGCTCGCAATCTTTTCCCCGATTGTGGAGCCCATATTCCCGCCAAGCCCTGTGTCTATCTCGTCAAATATCAGGGTAGCGACCTTATCGCTGTCGCCGAGTATTACCTTAAGAGCCAGCATTATCCTTGAGAGTTCTCCGCCGGACGCTATCTTATCAAGAGGCTTAAGATCTTCGCCCAGGTTCGGAGAGATAAGAAATCGGACCAGGTCAACGCCTTCCTTTGTGAGTATATATTTTTTCCCATCAAGCTCAATATGACCCACGTCACTTTCGGCCCGGGAGATATCGGACTTGAACTTTATTTTTGCCATGCCCAGATCCTGCAGTTCCTTCACGACCTTCTTTTCGAATTCCCGGGCAGCCGCCTTTCTTTTCCCGGAGAGGATTTCCGCCAGTTTTGCCGTTTCCTTCCTGACCGCTTCAAGCTCAATATTAAGCGCTTCAATTGCTTCTTCGTTCTTTGTGATATTCCTTAACTCTCCCTTTATCTTTGAGAGGAACTCGAGAACTTCCGCGAGGCTTCCGCCGTACTTCTTTTTAAGCTTTATAAGCTGATCCCTTCTGTCTTCAAGGGTTTCAAGCTCTTTGGGGTCGAAATCGAGTTTTTCTTTCAGGTCTGAGACCGAATCCGAAGCGTCCTTGACCTTTGCCGCGGCGTCGGTCAGTTCTTCCAGAGCGGTCTTTAAGCCGCTGTCCAGCCCGGAAAGATACTGCACCCTTTTTATCGCCTCTTCAATTCCCGCAAGCGCCCCGGGAGTGTTTTCATCGCCGAGAAGAAGCCCGTGGGCTTCGTTTACGGAAACCGCGGCTTTTTCGGAGTTTATCATCATATTTCTGCGGTTCTCTATCTCTTCGTCCTCACCCGGGACAAGCCCGGCGCCTTCAATTTCCTTCACCTGATAGCCCAGCATGTCAGTTTTTCTCTGCTTCTCCGATTCGCTCATTACCAAGGAATCCCGCTCCGCTGTCAGCGCGGAGAGTTTGGCGAACCGTTCGGCAAAAGCCGCTTTTTCTTTTGAGACTTTTGCGAAAGCGTCAAGCAGGTCAAGCTGGTTTTCCGGATTAAGGAGGGTCTGATGCTCGTGCTGGCCGTGCACATCCGCGAGGAATTCGCCGATTGCCTTGAGCGCAGAAAGCGTCACCAGACTGTTGTTCACATAACATTTATTTTTCCCGGACCTGGAGATTTCGCGTTTAATTATTAACGTGTCTCCTGACTCCACTCCGGCTACACTAAGTTTTTCAACGGTATTTTTACCGATTCCTTCAAACAACCCCTGCACGGTTGCCGTTTCCTGCCCCGTCCTGATAAGCTCCGAATCGGCCCTTTCCCCAAGCACGCAGTTTACTGCGTCAATGATAATGGATTTGCCCGCGCCGGTCTCTCCGGTCATGACATTAAAGCCCTCGTTAAACTGAACGGCCATATCGTCAATCAGCGCGAAGTTCTTTATGTGAAGTTCTCTAAGCGGCATAGCCCTCTTTATTCCTCAGCCCCATCTCAATTTTTCACGCAGAATCCTGAAATAACTGTTCTTAGAAGGGATAATCATTTTAACCGTGCCTTTTGCCTTCTTGACGGCAAGGACGGCGTTCTTTTTCAGTTCAAATCTCTCCTGCCCGTCCGTCGCGATAACGGTCGTACCCCCGCGCAGCTCAAGGTTCAACTCAATAATGCTTTCTTCCGGGACAAGCAGGGGCCTGTTGGTCAGCGAATGGGGGCAGATGGGCGTTATTATGATGCCTTTTACATTTGGCGCTACAATCGGGCCTCCGGCTGAGAGCGAATATGCGGTGGAGCCGGTGGGAGTGGAAATGATTATTCCGTCAGCGCTGTAGGTGTTTACAAATTCTCCGTCAACGCTCACGGAAAGGCTGATGACCCGGCCGGTAGTTCCCGAGATCACAAACTCGTTTAGAGCGGTAAGTTTCTTCCCCTGCCCGAAACAAGCCTCAAGCGCCATCCTCTCGTCTATATGATAATCTCCGCCCAAAACCTTCCCTACAGCTTTCTTCATTTCCGGGAGTTTGATCTCGGCAAGAAAACCGAGAGATCCCAGGTTAATGCCAAGCATAGGGGATGAAGACGGAAATACGGAACGCGCCAGCTTAAGGAAGGTGCCGTCGCCTCCCAGTGAGATATAAAGCTCGGCTCCGGACTTGAGAGGGTTAGAATATTTCTTCCCGGCGATTAATCCGGCCCCTGGCCCGAAGAAAACCTCAATATTCTTCTTAATGAAAAGCTTTTGAAGCGCTGCAAGCGTCCCGGCGACGTGCTTCTTTCCGGGATTTGCTTCTATGAATACTTTCTTTATCATTTTCCGAGAGCTTCCTCAACAGCAGCCGCTATGCCTTCTCCGCTGATGCCGTATTTTTTTAGAAGCAGGCTTCTGGGACCGTGTTCTATGAATTTGTCCGGAAGGCCCAGCAGTTTTACATTGGCCTTTATTCCGCCCGCGTTGTAATATTCCAGTATGGCGCTGCCGAAACCTCCGGCAAGCATATTCTCTTCTACTACTATAATCGTCTTATAGCGCTTCGCGGCGCTTTTTAGCATTACCGTGTCCAGCGGTTTTACAAACCTGGCATTGATTACCGCCGCTTTGATTCCTTTTACTTTCAGGAGCGTTGACGCTTTAAGCGCCTCGCGGAGTTTTGAGCCGAGCGAAATAATACAAGCCTCCGAACCTGTCTTTACGGCCGCCGATTTCCCTGCCTGCACCGGGCTCTTTCCTCCAATGCGCTCTGTTACGACTTCTCCCCTGGGATAACGGATTGCTACCGCGCCTTCCATATCCACCGCAAGAGCAAGCATTTCCCTGAATTCCGGCTCATCAGCCGGGGCCATAATGGTCATATTGGGGATGTGACGCATAAAGGAAATATCAAAAACACCCTGGTGCGTCTCTCCGTCATCGCCTACGATGCCGGCGCGGTCTATCGCAAAGATCACATGCAGGTCCTGCGTGGCCACATCGTGGAGCACCTGGTCATAAGCCCTTTGCAGGAAGGAAGAATACATGGCAACTACCGGGAGATAACCGTCAACAGCCATCCCGGCGGCAAAAGTCACGGCATGCTCCTCGGCGATGCCAACATCAAAGAACCTCTCCGGATACTTTTCCTTGAAGGCCTCCAACCCGGTTCCTGAGGACATAGCCGCGGTAATGGCAACCAGTTTCTTGTTTTCCTTTCCAAGCTCGACAATACAATCGCCGAAGGCCTTGGTATAAGTCCTCTTTGAGGTAGCGTTGGCTTCGCCGCTCTCTATTTCAAATGCTGGCGTTCCGTGAAAAGAAGTCGGGTCATTCTCTGCCGGCTTATAGCCTTTTCCTTTCGTGGTCACCACATGCAGGAGCACCGGCTCTTTAAACCTCTTGATACTGCGCAGGGTGTCGACCAGAGTTTTTATGTTATGCCCGTCAATGGGGCCGAAATACCTAAAACCAAGTTCCTCAAAAAGCATCCCGCTGGAAATTACGCCTTTTACGCTCTCCTCTAACACCCGCCCGACGCGGACAAGCGGGACTCCGAGGAACTTTGACTTCTTGATTATCCGTTTAATGTTTTCTTTAACCTTAAGGTAACGGTCGTCAGTGCCTATTTTATCAAGGTAATTCGCGAGGGCTCCTACATTGGCCGAGATGGACATTTCATTGTCGTTAAGAATTACAATCAGGTCTTTTTGAAGGTGTCCAGCGTTGTTTATCGCCTCAAAAGACATGCCGTTTGAAAGGCTCGCGTCGCCAGTAACCGCTATCACCTTGTAGTTCTTCTGGTCCAGGTCCCTGGCGCAGGCCATTCCGAGCGCCGCGGAGATGGAAGTGCCGGAATGCCCGGTATCAAAGGTGTCGTACTCGCTCTCGCACCTTTTCGGGAACCCGCTTAACCCGCCGTACTGCCTTATTGTATGGAACTTGTCCGCCCGGCAGGTGAGCAGTTTGTGGACATAGGCCTGATGCCCCACATCCCATACTATCCTGTCTTCGGGGGTATTAAAAACATAATGAAGAGCGACTGTCAGTTCCGTCACTCCGAGATTAGAGGCAAGATGCCCGCCGGTCTGCGAGATTACCTTTACCAGGCGCTCGCGCAGTTCCGCCGACAGAGAGTCCAGCGATTCAATGCCGAGTTTCCGAAGATCCGCCGGCGATTTTATATTATCTAAAAAAGCCATTTACGATTCCCTCTCTGACACAAAATCTGCAAGCCCGTTCAACAGCGCGGCCTTCTTCCCGAAATATGCAGCCGCTTCTTTGGCCCGAACCTTTAGGTCTCCTGCCTTCCGCCTGCTGTTCTCTATTCCAAAAAGGGCCGGGTAGGTTACCTTCTTTCTCGCGGCGTCGCTTCCGACGCTCTTTCCGAGTTTCTTTGCGTCGCCGGTCACATTAAGAATGTCGTCAACTATCTGGAACAAAAGACCGAGGTTCTCCCCGTATATCCGGAGAGCTTTCTTTTCCTTTAAGCCGGCTCCGCAAAGCAAGGCCGCGGCCATTATGGGGGCAAGTATCAGCGCTCCCGTCTTATGCGTGTGTATGTACTGAAGGACCGGAAGCGTCGGTTCCTGCTTCTCGGAGAGCATATCAACAACCTGCCCCCCGACCATGCCGCCCGCGCCGGAAGCGGCGGAAATTACGCGCAAAGCTTCAATTACGGCGCCCGGCTTTACTCCTTTAACGTCAGCGTTCCTTGTTATAAGTTCAAAAGCAAAGGTCAGGAGCGCGTCTCCGCTAAGAACTGCCACGGCTTCGCCAAAGACCTTATGGTTTGTGGGCTTGCCTCTTCTAAAATCATCGTCATCCATGCAGGGAAGGTCGTCGTGAATGAGCGAATAGGTATGGATCAACTCAAGGGAACAGGCAGCCGGGAGCACCCGCTGAGCTTTACAGCCCAGGGTTTCCGCGGCCATGATTGCCAATATGGGTCTGACCCTTTTCCCGCCGGCGAAAACTGAATAGCGCATCGCCTCGTGAATAACAGACGGATAAGACTTGCCGCCCGGCAGGTATTTGTCCAGCGCCGCGTCAACAATTTTTCCGCGCGACTTTAAATACGACTTGATATCCATGGCCCCTCTTTCTGCTCCGTTTACGGTTCTTATTTTCCTTCCGGTTTGTTGAATTCCTTGGTTCCCGTTGCCTTGCCGTTCTTGTCTTTCGTCAGCACCTCAATCTTCTTCTCCGCCTCTTCCAGCTTGATTGTGCACAAACGGAGCAGCCTGACGCCTTCTTCATATTTCTTGAGAGAATCATCCAGGCCGACATCTCCGCTCTCCAGCGTCTCCACAATCTTTTCAAGTTTCTTCAAAGCGTCTTCAAACTTAATTTCTTCCGGCATACAGCCTCCTGTAAGACTAAATGACAATAATTCAAATCACTTAAGTTCAAATCTCAAATCTCAAGCACCAAATCCCAAATAAAGACACAAAAACACAAACTACAAACTGCCTTTATAATTGCCCGTATTTGGACTTTTGATTTTTTGTTTCTTGGTGCTTATTTGGCGCTTGGTGTCCGCCACAATTTAATATTGTGGCGCGATCTCGTCCGCTTGCGGACGGACTTGTGATTTGGTGCTTATTTAGTTTCTGTTATTTCAGCGCCGGCGGAGCCCTTGGCGAATCTAAGCTCCACCTTATCGCCCTTTTTCAGGTCTTTGGAATCCCTAATTATTGCCCCGCTCGACTTACTCAGCGTGACGCTATAACCCCTTTCCAGTATCTTAAGCGGATTCAGCCCTTCAAGCATGCTTTTGGCAAGTATCAGCTCGCGGCTCTTAAGTTCCCTAAAATGCCTGTAGGCCTTTTCTCCCCTCTGCTCCAGGTCGTCAAGCTCCTGCCTGAGTTCGTCTATCAATTCCGAGGGTTTTGAAAGCACCCGGTTCTTCCGCAAACTGTTGATCCTTTCCTTGAAAACCTCGACTGTTTGCCTGAGGGCCGATGCCAGCCCGGTTTTTCCGAGCCACGCAAGCCTTTCCCCGTGCCTTTGCGTCAGCGCCGAAAGCGCCTGATTCAGCCTGGCCCAATTTCCCTCAAGCACAGACGCGATATCGTTCTTGTCCTTGACCACAAGTTCCGCGGCGGCCGATGGCGTCGGAGCCCGAAGGTCCGCCACAAAATCAGCGATGGTGAAATCTATCTCATGCCCTACCGCCGAAATAACCGGCGCTTCCGAAGCGCAAATCGCTCTCGCTACAACTTCCTCATTGAAAGCCCAGAGGTCCTCTATGGAACCCCCGCCCCTTCCCACTATGATGACATCAAATCCGCCGAGAGAATTCAACCGCGCCACGGCTGCCGCAATATCTTCGGCCGCGCCGTCGCCCTGAACCTTTACCGGATCCAGGACTACCGTTACATTTGAAAACCTGCGGTCTATTATATTTAGTATGTCTTGTATTGCAGCCCCGGTTGGCGAGGTCACTATACCTATTTTTTCCGGAAAGCCGGGAATTGGCCGCGGGTTCAACCTGTGGTGAGTACCATCGCTTTTCCTGACAATCAGCCCTTCCTTGACAAGTTTGTCCCGGAGATCTTCAAACTTCTTCTGCAGGCTGCCCCGGCCCTCTGCCTCTTCCATATAATCGGCAATTACCTGGTACTGGCCGCTCTTTTCATAGACGTCAACTCGGCCGTGAACAATGACATTCATTCCGCTCGCCGGTTTGAACTTGAGCTTCAGGTTCGCGCCCTTGAACATCACGAGCTTGATTACGGAATTCTCGTCCTTCAAGGAAGCATACAGGTGGCCTGACGAATGAATAAGAAAATTAGAGAGCTCGCCTTCAACTCTAATATCGTCAAATTCGTCCGAGAGGACATTTTTGATTCCTCTGGTTAATTCAGTAACGGTAAGAGCTTTATCGGTTTCTGTCATAACATTTAATAATAACATGTATAACACAGGTTTTCAAGAAACGGATTACTTTGCAGGCGTTAAGGACGGCAATGGAGCTTATCAGGCAAGCAGGAAAGCAATGACATTGAAAAATGCGGCTATCAGCCAGATTATCAGGACTACCTGGAGAGGTGAAAGTCCGAGCGCCAGCAGCCTGTGGTGCAGGTGGGATTTGTCGGCCAACGAGACCGGAACTCCATTTTTGATCCTTCGAATTACCGCGAAAATGATGTCGAAAATTGGGACGCTCAGGATGAGAGCCGGTGTAAAAAGCGTGATTGCCGTGACCCCTTTGAAAGAGCCTATGAGGGAAAGCGAAGCGAGCATAAACCCCAGGAACATCGAGCCGGCGTCCCCCATGAATATTTTTGCGGGCCGGAAATTAAAGAAGAGAAAACCGATTATACTGCCGCAAAGGACGGCCGTGACTACGGCGATGAACGCTGAAATGTTCTCTCCGGCCAACGAAGTTGAAGGTTTGAAAAAGGCCAGAGAAAAGAAAGTTAACGCTGAAACCAGGGAAATACCGCCGGCAAGCCCGTCCAGGCCGTCTATAAAGTTCATGGAATTAATTACCGCAAGAATCCAAATAAGCGAGACTGCCGCAGATAGGACAAAGAGCGCGCCCCCCGCAAAACCTTGACCGGAAGTCAGGCTGACATAATGGTTCATGAACGGAATGTTAAACCCCTGAACGCGTACTCCGAATGAAACCACTATAAGCGCGGCAATCAGCTGGCCCAATAGTTTTTTCTTTGGGGAAAGCCCGGTCTTGTCGTCTATCATCCCTGTTATTATCACGACGAAACCGCCAAGCAGGAGCCCCGCGAGCTTAAGGCCCAAAACTCCGGAATTAAGACCGAGGCGGGCTCTGAAACTGAAACTGAATCTCGAAAATTCCGTGCCATTTAGGAGGTTGAACGGGAAAATGTCTGAACCGATGAGATAGAAGAAGACGAGTACCGCCGCAAAGGACGAAAATATCGCGACGCCGCCCCAAAGCGGGATAGTTTTTCTGTGTACCTTGCGCGTAGTTGGCTTGTCAACGACATCAAGCTTGACCGCTTTTTTAATGATACGGGGCACGGTCAGGACACAGAGCAGGAAAGAACTTATGAAAAGGATAGCGTAACTAAACATACTGCCTCAACCGGGCCTGTTCACTGGAAGCGGCTACGGACGTCAGGCGCGGACGCCGTATTTTGTAAGTCTTATCTTTGCCTCTTTAAGCATTTCTATGGCGAGCTTGTCCGGGTATTCGCCGCCGAAAATAACTTCGACAATTCCGGCGTTAATTATCATCTTGGCGCAGGTGACGCAGGGCTGGTGCGTGCAATAGATAACGGAATCCTTTATCGAGATGCCGAACCTGGCGGCCTGAATAATCGCGTTCTGCTCCGCATGGAGCCCTCGGCAAATTTCCTGCCTCTGCCCGGAAGGAATACCCAGCTTCTCCCGAAGACAGCCCCGGACCAGGCAATGCTCAATACCCTTGGGCACGCCGTTATAACCGGTGGCAAGCACCCGTTTCTCTTTTACTATCACCGCTCCGACTCCCCGCCTTATGCAGGTGGTCCTGGTGGAAACCAGCTGAGCCATGTTCATAAAATATTCGTTCCAGCCGGGCCTTTTATTTTCCAAAGTTTTTTTCACCATTTAAATCTCCACCGGGAACTTGTTGCAAAGAATCTTAACCTTCTTCCGCGCTCCCGCTGTTACTTTGGCGCTGGCAGAGTGATTGAGTATGTCAGCTATCAGTTCCGCGATTTCCAGGCACTGGTCTTCTTTCATGCCGCGCGTGGTCAACGCGGGAGTCCCAAGCCTGACCCCGCTCGCTTCAGAAGCCCCGAGCGGATCAAAAGGTATCCTGTTCTTATTGGCAGTGATACCGGCTTTATCGAGCGCCAGGGCTGCATCCCTGCCGGTCAACTGCTTGTTCCTAAGGTCCACCAGCAGCATGTGGTTGTCTGTTCCGCCGGTCACAAGGTTGAACCCGTTCTTTGACAGGTAGTCCGCTATGACTTTGGCGTTCCGGACTATCTGCTTCTGGTATTCCTTAAACTCAGGCTGGAGCGCTTCCTTAAAAGCGACGGCCTTTGCCGCTACCACATGCATCAACGGTCCGCCCTGTATCCCGGGGAATATCGCGGAATCAACCTTCTTCATCCATTCTTTCTTGCAGAGGATAAAACCTCCTCTCGGCCCCCTCAAAGTCTTGTGAGTCGTTCCGCCTATGAAATCGCAGTACGGCACCGGGTCCGGGTGGACCTTCCCGACTATTAAACCCGCAATGTGCGCGATATCCGCCATAAAGAGAGCTCCGACCTCTTTCGCGATATCGTGAAATTTTTTGAAATCAATCTGGCGCGGATAGGAACTCGCCCCCGCTATCAGCAGTTTTGGCTTATGTTTTTTTGCAAGGTTTCTGATGGCTTCATAATCGAGCAAATTTGTGTGCTCGCTGACGCCGTAAGGAACAGACTTAAAGAACTTTCCCGAGAAACTGACAGAAGCCCCGTGCGTCAAATGCCCCCCTGCCGCCAGGTCCATGCCCATGATAGTGTCGCCGGGATTCAGGCAGGACAAATATATGCCCATATTTGCCTGGGAGCCGGCATGAGGCTGCACATTGGCGTGCTCTGCCCCGAACATTTTCTTCAGCCTGTTTATTGCTTCGGCTTCAACTTTATCCAGATATTCGCATCCCTGATAGAATCTTTTCTCCGGGTAACCTTCGGCGTATTTATTGGTAAGCACGGAACCTTGCACGGCCATTACGGCTTTGCTGGTATAATTCTCGGAGGCTATCATCTGAAGCTTCGTATCCTGCCTTTTAAACTCTTCGTTCACGAGCTTCGCTATCTTTTGATCCTCTTTCTGCAGGAAATTCTCAAAATACCCTCTATACATATAAACTCCTTAGGTAATGATTCTTTCAGTTTGAAGGTCGAATGCTCGGACGCACAGACTCTTTCTCAAACATATTATCCGTTCCCAAATTCCGTGTCGCCGCGCATCAGAGCATTTGCACCTCTGCGCATCCGTATTACTTCATCAGCTTCTTTTCCAATTCATCTATCTGCAAAATCCGGTCAGCGTGCCTGCCGCCGTCAAAATCCGTTTTAAGCCAGATGTTTACTATCTCTTTTAAGGCTTCCTGTTTTGTGGTCCTGCCGCCGACCACCAAAATATTTGAATCATTGTGCTGGCGGCTCATCTCTGCGGTGTATTTATCGTAAACAAGCGTTGCCCTGACCTTCGGGAACTTGTTTGCCACTATGGACATGCCTATTCCGGAACCACAGACGAGAATTCCCCTTTCCGATTCCCCCCTGCTGACGGCGCCGGCCACCGACGCGCCGTACTCCGGATAATCAACCCTATCGTTACCGGCCGGACCAAGGTCTTTATATGGAACTTTGTTCTCGTCAAGAACCTTTTTTATGAACTCTTTGCCTTCAAAACCGGCATGATCCGAAGCTATCACTAGCATTATAATTCTCCTTGTCCCTTCCGTCGCTTGCCGGGCCTCTGACCCTCCGAACTTCCGAGCATCCGCCCTATAACACCTTTGGCAGTACATTCTTCTCTATAGCCTGCCGTATTTCTTCAAACACTTTCTTGTAGGCCTCAAGGCCAGCGCCAATCGGGTCCGCTATATCTTCTTTGCAGAGAGTCAGCGACTTAAACTTTGCTTCAGGAAACATGAATATTATCTGATCAAGATGGTTCCGGGAAAGCGCGAATATCAGTTCTGCTTGACCCGCAATTTTTCCGGTAATCATTCTGGCGCGATGCTTCTCCGCGCTTATTCCAAGTTCCTTGATAAGCGCTGCCGCGTGCGCCGATGCCGGTTGGCCGTCCAACGCCCCTGTTCCAGCGGAAGAAACATCAACACCCGAGACTTTTAGGTCGAAAAGCCGCTTTTTCAGTATGTATTCCGCCATAACGCTGCGGCAGGAGTTGCCGGTGCAGACAAAGAGGATGTTCATCTTATATCTATTGCCACGTCTTCCAGTTTTGACTTTTTCAGAGCGCCCTGCCTGGTGATTTTGGGGTGCTCCCCCGTAACATCCACTATCGTTGATACCACCTGGTGCAGCGTCGTTCCCGTATCGAGAATATAATCCAGGCTGTCGCCTAACTCCGCAAGCACTTCGGCGGCGGTCACGGGATCCTTCTTGCCGGAAATATTCGCGCTTGTTACAACAAGAGGCTCATTTATTGCCTTCAAAATATCTATCACCGGTTTGCAATCCGGGATGCGGACGCCTATGGTATTCAAACCGGCTGTGATTTCCCTGGAAAGTGTTTCCGCCGCCGGAAATATCAAAGTAAGCGGACCCGGCCAGAAGGTTTCCATCAGGTCATATGCAAACGGAGGCATCTCCTCAACAAAATCATCAACCTGATGCGGGTCACTGACAAAAATTATCAAAGGCTTGGTCCTGGGCCTGTTCTTTATCCTGTAGATGCGGTCGACAGCCTTCAGGTCTTTCATCCTGGCCGCTATTCCGTAAACAGTATCGGTAGGGATTCCAATAACCGCCCCTTCTTTCAATTTCTCGACCAAAAATTTGATCTTGGATTTATCAACTACCTTATTTTGATGCGCGGACTGGTTCATTTCTTTCCCATTTCCTCTATATATTTTCTGTAACCTTTTGCCTTCAAAGACTGTGACTTTGCCACAATAATTTCAGCCAGTTTCTTCTTGTGCTGCACCATCCATTTCCCGTATTTGGCTTCCGAAAGCGCGAGTATCTGCACGGCAAACACAGCGGCATTCACGGCGCCTGCTTTTCCGATGGCCATAGTAGCCACAGGAATTCCGCCGGGCATCTGGACTATAGCGTAGAGAGCGTCAATACCTTTAAGAGAGGAACCGTCGAGAGGAACACCTATCACAGGGAGAGTTGTCTCGGCTGAAATAACACCCGGCAATGCAGCGGCCATACCTGCAGCGGCTATGAAGACTTTTACGCCTTCGGCTTCGAGTTCCTTAACCCTCTGCTGAACAAAACTGATGCTCCTGTGAGCGGAAGCAATGACAAATTCGTAAGGCACTCCTGCTTTTTCAAGGATAACTGCCGTTTCGGCCATTACAGGAAGGTCAGAATCCGAGCCCAGGAATATAGCAACCAAAGGCTTAGCCATAGTCACCCCTTAAATATTTACGATGCAAGCATTACGACATGTACAGCATGATAATTAGTATAACAGAAGGCGTCGGGAATTTTCAAGAAATAAGGGGAAGGATAAAGTTCATAAGGTTTATAACGTAAAACAAATGAGACCGGGAAGGCGTATGTGGTTACGGGATTTACGAAGGATGCATGCGAAATAATTCGTTGCTACTTGCCCCTCAGATTAGCCGGCGTTCTCTTTGGTAGCTTCGGGCGCCTTTGCCAGGCCTGATTCGTCAATCTCTTTCAGCTTGACGGAGATTATCCTGGAAACTCCGGGTTCGGTCTGGGTGACCCCGTAGAGCACGTCGGCGGTTTCCATGGTTATCTTGTTGTGGGTTATCATTATGAACTGAACGTTCGGGAAAGAGCCGGTAAGCATATCCCGGAACCTTATCACATTTGAATCGTCAAGCGGCGCGTCTATTTCGTCCAGTATGCAGAACGGCGAAGGCTTGACCATAAATACCGCGAAGAGCAGCCCGATGGCGGTCATTGCGCGTTCTCCGCCGGAAAGCATGGCGACATTCTGCGGGCGTTTCCCCGGCGGCCTTGCGATAACTTCTATGCCGGTCTCCAGAAGATTCTCCTCGTCAAGGAGTATCAGGTCTGCATGCCCGCCGTTAAAGAGTTTCCTGAAAACCTCGTTGAAATTGTTCTTGATCTTCACGAAGGTCTCAAGGAAAAGCTGCTTGGTAGTTGTGTTAAGCTGGTTAATGGTCTTTACGAGAGAGCTCTTTGCCTCGGAAAGGTCCTTTTCCTGGGTTGAGAGCGTGTTATAGCGCTCTGTAAGTTCAGCGTACTCATCCATAGCCAGCATATTGACCGGGCCTATCTCGTCTATTAACCTTTTAAGTTCCGCTATTTTTTCCGCCGCAGTCTCAGTTGTGAGGGAATTGAGCGCAAGGTAATCCTTTTCCGGAGTGAAACCTTCAAGCTCCAACCGGTAATCCTTCTTGACCTGCTCTCTGATGCCGCCCGTCTTTGACTGCATGCGGCTGATGCTTATCAGGTTCTCAAAAGACTTCTTCTGTTTTACTTCGTGATCCTTGCGGAGCAACCGGAGCCTTTCCTCGTCCCGATAGAAGGCTTCCCTGATGGTTTCGTTGCTCTTTCTTTCTTCGTTGACAGAGTTTTCAAGCTGTTCTTTCCTTTCCTTGTTCTGGTTAAGGAACTTTTGAAGCTCCAGCGCCTCCTCCGCGTTCTTCACGACGGACGAGCTCTTGGCTTCTATCTCCTTAAGGTACATCTTTCTGCTGACCTGAATCTCTTCGAGATTCAGCGCAAGCCGGTCAATATCATTCTTCAGGTTTATCTCTTTCTGCTCAAGGAATGTAAGCCTCACCTTAAGGTCGGTAAAGGCCATGCTATCCGCTTCTTCGTTTTTTCTGGCGTCCGCTATGGAACTTTCCAGGTCCTTTATCTTCGCGTTATGCCCGGCATGCTTGTCGTCAACCCAGGTCATTTTTTCTTTTACCGCTGCCGAGGTCCCGGCAAGACCTGCGATTTCTCCGTCAAGCTGGGCTATTTCCGCCTCAATGACCCTCTCAAATTTGCCCGCCCGCTCCAGATCCGTAATAAGCGTCTGTTCTTCATGCTTTTTGGCGACTGTGCCTTCAACATCCTGAAGAATAAGGAAAAGAGGTTTAACTTTCTTTAGATAGGAATTCCATTTTTCGCGGAGGCCTGAAACTATCGCTTTAAGCGCCGCAAAATCGCCAGCTTTCGCCGCTGCCCGAAAGTCAGCTTCCATGGAAACTTCCGCTTCGCCTGCTTTCACAACTTCGTCGGCGGTATACTCATATATCTTTTCCGAAGAAGAGAACTTGCCGCTGTCGCCGAGAGCCGAGAGCGTTTTTCTGAGCTCTCTCAGCTTGGCGTCTAAAACTTCGCGCTGATTTACGTACTCCTGTTTCTGCGCGAGTTTTTTCTCTTTAGCCGCGGAAAGTTCCGCCGAGCGGTTCTCACAGTTCTTCAGGTCGTTCCTTAAATGCACCGCCTCGTTCATAATGTCAAAGAGCTGGACCTTGAACTCTTCCAGATTTTTAACATCGTGCTTGTACTTATCTTTCGCCTCCCGGATTGCGTCCATCTGCTTAGCTATCTTTTCTTTTTCCGAGGCAAGGGAGGCAACGGTTTCGTTGTATTCGGCGGTCGACCTGTCGGCCAGGGACTTAGCGTTACCCGCCTTGCTGTCCAGGTCCGCTATCCTGGCATTTATCTCTTCGGTTTCGCGGGCAATGCGCTCTTTTGTTTCGCCGAGCATATTAATTTTACTGAAGACATTATTCAGCTCGGCGGCGAGCCGGTAATACTCGTCCTGCTTTCCGGAGAGGCTCTTCTCTTCTTCAAAGAGTTTCTTGCGTCCTTCGACAAGCCTAGTTTCCTCGTCCGTTATGCCTTTTTCCAGCGCTTCAACTTCCGCTTTCAGGGCAGCCTCGCCTGAAATGAGCTTTTCAAGCTCAGCCATAAGAGAGCTGTATTCAAAATGGCGCAGTGAAACTTCAACCTCGCGGAGTTCTTCGTTGAGCTTCTTGCTCTTTTCCGCTTTCTTCGCGTAACGCTCAAGGCTTCCTACCTGTCTCTTAACTTCGCCGATGATATCCTTGATGCGCAGCAGGTTCTGTTCTGTCGCGTCAAGTTTCTTTAAGGCTTCATCCCTGCGGAGCTTATACTTTGAGATGCCCGCGGCCTCTTCAAATATTGCTCTTCTCTCCATGGGCCTGGCGGAGAGGATCGCGTCCATCTTCCCCTGCTCCATGATGTAGTAAGTGTCTGTGCCGACGCCGGTATCGAGGAATAATTCGTTGATGTCTTTTAAGCGGCAGGGTGATTTATTGATGAAGTATTCACAGTCCGCGCCGCGGAAGATCTGGCGCATAATTGTGGCTTCTTCGAAATCAAGGGAGAGCTGTCCTTTGGTCTCGGAGAAGGTCAGTCCGACCTCTGCCATGCCAAGCTGGCGCCTGGTATCGGTGCCGTTGAATATTACATTATCCATCTGGGTTGATCTTAAGGATTTGGCGCTCTGCTCGCCGAGCACCCAGCGGATGGAATCAACGACATTAGATTTGCCGGCGCCGTTTGGGCCGACAATGCAGGTAATCCCGGGTTCAAAGTTTATCACGGTCTTATCCGCAAAGGATTTGAACCCGTATATTTCAAGTTTTTTTAGCTTCAAGCCTGTCCGGTCCCCCAAAAGATGCGACTTTACCTGAATCCCAGTCTTGTTCTGCCGGTAAAACACAGAAAGTTACTGTAGTATGGCTATCGCCTAGCCTATACAACATATAGTATAGCTATTTTAAAGGTTTTGTCAATGGAAAGTTGGTTCTCAGGGGTTTTTCTTGTGTGAGGGTTTTCGGAAGGCACAACCTGTTGTATTACAACGATTTCAGGGTTTTTTCCATGGAAACCACCATTTCCTGGTATTTTGCAAGGTCCATTCTTGAATCAAAATCATTGAAAGCGTTGAGCATTGCTTCGTGTTCCTGAGGACTAAAATACTTCATTACGGGGATAAAATAGCTTTTGTCTTCTTTGCGTATATGCGCGCTATAAAATTCGGCGAGCCCGGAGAAGACCCCGGTAATCTCTTTGAGTTTTCCTTTGTCTCCGGATTTGTACTCCGCGTTAAGTGCAACAAGTTTATTTACCAGGCTCCTGCCGAAAATATGATCCGAAACTAGCTCTCCGGTTATTTTCCTGTGCTCGCGCGAGACATCCTTCCTGTCAAGCTCCGCGAAGAGAATCCCCTCTTCTTTTCCGTGATGGCATTTGTCGGCGTACACGCGCATGAAATCAACAAAAGAATCCAGATCCGCGGGATTGATCAAGCCGTCTTTGCCGGCCTTATCAAGTTCTCTGTCCAGGATCTTTACCATCCGCTCAATCAATCGGTGCTCAATCATTAGCGTCCCGATTATCATCATAAATCCTCCGCGTTCCTGCTACACCCGCATAGTGTACCTTACAAACTTTATGAACCTTATTCTGCTATGCCGGACGGAGTCTGGCATGCATAATATCTTTCCTTACAAAACAAGACGCACGAAGTGCGGCTTATAAACCTTACGGACCTTACAAACTTTTTAACTTTTCTTTGCCCCAGCCTTCATTTTTAGATACGCCTCAATAAAACCGTCGATCTCGCCGTCCATCATTCCCTGCGTATTGCTTGTTTCATAGCCGGTACGGACATCCTTAACCATCTGGTACGGCTGGAGAACATAGGATCTTATCTGGCTTCCCCACTCAATATCTTTTTTCTCGCCGCCAACCTTGCTCATTTTCTCATCCTGCTGCGCTTTGTAATATTCATAAAGCCTTGACTTAAGGACTTTCATGGCAATTATTTTATTCTTGAGCTGGGATCTTTCGCTCTGGCAAGTAACTACAATGTTCGTCGCGTAGTGTGTCATTCTCACGGCGGAATCGGTCCTGTTTATGTGCTGGCCGCCTGCTCCGGAGGCCCTAAAGGTATCAAGCCGGTAATCCTCTTCCTTCACTTCGATCTGAACGTCGTCTACCTCAGGAGAGATATCCACGGAAGCAAAAGAGGTATGCCTTCTCTTGTTGGCGTCAAACGGTGAGATTCGGACAAGGCGGTGAACGCCTTTTTCCGATTTAAGGTAGCCGTAAGCGTTTGGGCCCGAAACCAGCAGTGTCGCGTCTTTTACACCTGCTTCTTCTCCCGGCAGAAGATCAATGGTCTCAACTTTAAAGCCCCTGCGCTCTATCCACCTGGAGTACATGCGGAGCAGCATGGAAGCCCAGTCCTGCGACTCTGTCCCGCCGGCTCCCGGATGTATTGACAGGAAAGCGTTGTTGCCGTCGTATTCATCGGTGAAGTAAACGTAAAGCTCTCTGGCTTCAATGTCTTTGAGGAGTTTCGCGGCTTTTGCTTCGAGCTCTTTCAGAAAGGTCTCGTCATTTTCAAGGGCAAGAAGTTCCAGCCCGGCTTTCAGGTCTTCTTGGTCGGCGTGGAGCTTCTTCCAGCCGTCTATATCGCGGAGGTACTGCTCTCTTTTCTTAAGCAGTTTCCTGGCTTTCTCGTTATCCCCCCAAAAGTTGTCCCCCGAGGACTCAACGTCAATTTTTTTTACTTCTTCAAGCTTTCCGTCAATGTCAAAGATGCCCCCGTAACTCCAGGACTCTCTTTTCCAGCGCCGCGTATTCGTACTTCAGATCTGCCATTATGCCGATGCCTCCGCGCTCTCCACAATTATCCGAACCCTGTCCTTTGATATTTCAAGAAAGCCATCCGAAGTTTTGAAAGTCCCGGAAGCCCCTTCGCCGGAATATTTAACAAAACCCGGCTTAAGCAATGCCAGCATCGGGGTATGCCCGGGAAATATTCCCATATTACCCTTTGCCGCATCAACAGAAAGGCTGTCAACCTCTCCGGTAAAAATAATGCGCGCCGGAGTAACCACCTCCAGATTTATCTTTTTTCCTGAAGCGTTCATGCTTTTGCCTTCTCCGCCGCTTCCAGCACATCTTCAATAGGACCCTGCATGTAGAAAGCGCTCTCCGGTATCTCGTCATACTCGCCGCTTATAAGCCCTTTAAAACTCTTTACCGTCTGTTCTATCGGGACGTAACGCCCTGCCCGTCCCGTAAAAGCCTCGGCCACGAACATCGGCTGCGAGAGGAATCTCTGCACCTTTCTTGCCCTGGCAACGGTCACCTTGTCCTCTTCCGAAAGTTCTTCAATTCCAAGGATCGCGATAATATCCTGAAGTTCTTTGTAGCGCTGGAGTATCTTCTGCACGCCGCGCGCCACATCGTAATGCTCCTGGCCTACAACTCTGGGATCCAGTATCTTTGAGTTTGAATCAAGAGGGTCCACGGCAGGATAGATTCCGAGTCCCGTAAGCTGCCTTGAAAGGACTGTCTGCGCGTCAAGATGAGAAAAAGCCGTTGCCGGCGCAGGGTCAGTCAGGTCATCAGCGGGAACATAGATCGCCTGCACGGAAGTAATTGACCCCTTTTTTGTGGAAGTTATCCTTTCCTGAAGCGCTCCCATTTCCGTCGCGAGCGTCGGCTGGTAACCTACCGCGGAAGGCATACGTCCAAGCAGTGCCGAGACCTCAGAACCTGCCTGAATGAACCTGAAGATATTGTCTATGAAGAGCAGGAGATCCTGTCCTTCCTCGTCCCTGAAATATTCCGCCTGCGTGAGTCCGGTCAACCCTACACGAAGCCTCGCCCCGGGCGGTTCGTTCATCTGTCCAAAGACCATGATCATCTTCTCAAGCACGCCTGATTCTTTCATTTCAAGGTAAAGATCGTTGCCTTCCCTGGTCCTCTCTCCGACGCCGGCAAAAACCGAGAAGCCGCCGTGCTCTGTGGCAATGTTCCTTATAAGCTCCATGATTGTAACGGTCTTTCCGACACCCGCGCCGCCGAATAATCCAACCTTGCCGCCCTTGGGGAACGGAGCAAGAAGATCTATGACTTTGATTCCGGTTTCAAGCATCGCAACCTTGGTGTCCTGATCCTGAAAAGAAGGAGGGTCCCTGTGAATCGGATAGGTCTTCTCCACTTTTACTTCAGGCCCGCCGTCTATCGGCTCGCCAAGAATGTTGAACATTCTGCCCAGGCAGTTGCGTCCGACCGGGACCGAAATAGGCTTTCCGGTATTAATTACCGGAGAACCCTTCTTAAGTCCGTCCGTGGAAGCCATCGCCACGCTTCTGACCGTGTTATCCCCAAGATGCTGCTGCACCTCGGCGATTATTTCCATTTTCCCGTAATCTCCCGGGATATCTCTTATTATCTTAAGCGCAGTGTAAATGGGGGGCAGGTTCCCGTCGGGGAACTCAACATCCACGACCACGCCGATTATCTGAACAACTTTGCCGGTTGATAAGTCAGACATAAAGCCTCCGCTTCAAAAAAGTTTATAAGGTTTATAAGGTTTGTAAAGTTTATAAGGTCCCGCAAAACAGAAGCCTTGACCTTATAAACCTTATGAACCTTAAGAACTTTACAAACTTTTGATCTTAACTAACCGCTGCTGCTCCGCCCACGAGGTCCGCGAGCTCCCTCGTGATGCTTCCCTGCCTGGCTTTGTTATAAACCAGAGTAAGGTCGCGTATCATATCCCTCGCGTTCCGGTTTGCCTGCTCCATGCTGGT
The DNA here is from genome assembly GCA_903916325.1 of Candidatus Firestoneibacteriota bacterium. GTDB lineage: Bacteria > Oederibacteriota > D2-FULL-39-29 > D2-FULL-39-29 > CAIOVX01 > CAIOVX01. Next base: position 16,955 of record CAIWWK010000156.1, on the reverse strand, counting down.
CATGCGCAAACCCTGTTCGGAAGCGTTAGCCTCGACGAGCATTTCATAGACACTAACCTTGATGTATTTTGGAAGGAGCACTTCCATTATCTGCTCCAGCTTCGGCTCGTAGATATAATCCACCGGTTGTTTCTTTCCGCCTTTTAGCTTCAGAGGGAAGAGCCTTTCTGTTTTTAAGACCGCCTGAGCGGCGTTTTTGAACTCGCTGTACATAAGCGTTACTTCATAATATTCACCGCTTGTAAAAGCATAGGTCAGCCTTTCTGAAACCTGCATCGCTGAACCGTAATTGAAATCCTGATAGAGGTTTAGGAAGGAATCTACGACATTCCAGCCTCTGCGCGAAAGATAGTCCTTTATCTTCTTTCCTGCCGCTATAACATCAACTTTATCCCTGCCTCTGGACGAAAGGTATTTCATGGCCGCGCGCAGGACATTGCTGTTGTAGCTTCCGCAAAGCCCTTTGTCGGAACCGACTACAAGCAAAAGTTCCTTCTTTGCTTTTTTATCCGCCTCAAAAAACGGGTTCTCGTAGGAATCTCCCAGGCTGCCGCCGACATCCGCCACCATATCCCTGATACTCTTAGAATAGGGGCGTCCAGCCGAAACCATCTGGAATGCGCGCTTGAAACGCACCGAAGCAACCATCTTCATGGCCTTGGTAAGCTGTTCGGTGTCGCCGACACTCTTGATTCGTTTTTTTATTTCACGGGGGTTCTTGACTTCAGGCATTCCTATTCTCCCCCTCCCCTTCATGATAAGGGGAGGGCCGGGGTGGGGTTGAAATCCCCCCGGGAAAAACATTCCAGCTATTCCTGTTTTATCCCCCTCCGGCTCCCCCTTATGTTGAAGGGGGAGTGAAAGAGGTTATTCCCACTCTATCGTCGCGGGCGGCTTGCTGCTGATATCATAAACAACCCTGTTAACCCCGCGGACTTCGTTTATAATTCTATTTGAGATAGAACTCATGACTTCGTATGGAAGCTTCACCCAGTCTGCCGTCATGCCGTCAATGCTTTCAACAGCGCGAAGAGCCACGACATTCTCATAAGTCCTTTCGTCTCCCATGACGCCGACTGTTTTGATCGGCAGAAGTACCGCGAAGGACTGCCAGATGCTCCGGTAAAGTCCTGCTTTTTTTATCTCTTCGATTACGATCGCGTCGGCTTCTTTAAGGATACCTGTATGTTCTTTGTTCACTTCCCCGAGTATCCTTACAGCCAGGCCCGGCCCCGGGAAAGGCTGGCGCCAAAGTATTTCTTCGGGAATGCCGAGTTCTTTGCCGACAAGCCTTACCTCGTCCTTAAAAAGCTCGCGGAGAGGCTCTATCAACTTGAACTTGAGGTCCTTCGGCAGCCCGCCTACATTGTGATGCGATTTTATTGTCGCCGACGGCCCTTTTACGGAAACGCTTTCTATAACATCCGGATAGAGCGTGCCCTGGGCAAGGAATTCTATGCTGGAAAGTTTATTCGCCTCTTCTTCGAATACGCGGATAAACTCATGTCCGATTATCTTTCTCTTTTCTTCGGGATTAGTTATTCCTTTTAGTTTTTCTATAAACCTGTCCTCGGCATCAACATAATGCAGGTTGAGTTTATAAGTGCCGCGAAAAGTGCTGACAACCGTCTCTGGTTCATTCTTTCTCAGCACGCCGTTGTTCACAAAAACACAGTGAAGGTTATCTCCTATTGCCTTGTTTATCAGTACTGCCGCAACGGATGAATCCACTCCTCCGGACAGCCCGCAGATAACCTTCTTGTTTCCGACCTGAGCCCTGATGGAATTTATGGATTCTTCCACAAAAGATTTCATCGTCCAGTCTGCCTTGCAACCGCAGATTTTCAAGAGAAAGTTCTTTATCAGGTCCTTGCCCGCCTGGGTGTGAACTACTTCCGGGTGAAACTGCACGCCCCAGATATTCTTAAGCTTGTGACGCACAACCGCGTTGGGACAGGTTAGAGTGTAACCGATAGCTTCAAATCCTTCGGGAGTCTTTGAGACCTGATCGCCATGGCTCATCCAAACATTGAGAGTTGATCTCATATTCCACATCAGGTCGCTGAAATCCTTTATCATAAGCTTGGCAAGCCCGTACTCCCTCTTCTCGGCTTTCTGGACCTTGCCGCCAAGCAGATAAGTGAAGAGCTGCATGCCGTAGCAGATGCCAAGCACCGGCACGCCCAGGTCAAGAATACCCTTGTCCATCGTCGGGGCGCCATCCTGGTAAACGCTTGCCGGACCGCCGGAGAGTATAATACCCTTAAGCCCTTTGAATTCTTTGAGCTCTTTCGCGGTCGTTGTCGGGGGCAGTATTTCGCAGTAAACGCTGTGTTCCCTCACGCGCCTTGCGATCAGCTGGTTGTATTGGGAACCAAAATCGAGGATGGCTATTATTTCCTTGCCGTACTTTTCCATTGGAACCCCTGTGAAATGTAATTTTCCCCGCCTATTTATTCAGTACGCCGTAAAAATCCTGTCCGATCTTTTCAGAGAACCCCTTCAACTCGGAAAGCGAAAGGTCCTTGAAACCAATCTCTTCTTTTATGCAATGCAGAACAATTTTCCCGACAACATTATGCGCGTCCTTAAAACCAAGGCCTTTCTTTACCAGGTAATTCGCCGCCTCGACGGCATCAGAAAAATCATTATTCATGGCATATTTAATATTCTCTTTATTGAACTTAATTCCTGACATTACCAGGGAACAAATTTCAAGAGCTTCCTTGACGGCGTCCGCCGCGCTGAATAGATGTATCTTGTCTTCCTGCATATCGCTGTTATAGGCAAGCGGCAGGCCTTTCATAATGGTAAGTATCCCCGTAAGGTTGCCGTAAACCCGGCCGGTCTTTCCCCGGAGCAGTTCAAATATGTCCGGGTTTTTCTTCTGCGGCATTATGCTGGAGCCCGTGGAATATTCGTCCGGAATCTCGATATATTTGAACTCTTTTGTTGACCAGATAACCATTTCCTCGGCAAGACGGCTTAAATGCATGAAAACCATTGCGGAGTCCGCGATAAATTCAACTACATGGTCGCGGTCTGAAACGGCGTCAATGGTATTCTTGACAGGAGCAGGAAACCCGAGCTGCTTCGCGACATAATTTCTATCAATCGGTAGCGAGGTCCCGGCCAGCGCGCAGGCCCCGAGAGGCATTGCATTCACGCGTTTGAAACAGTCTTTGAAACGCTCAATATCGCGCGAAAACATGGCTGAGTAGGCGCCTGCCCAGGCAGAGAACTTCACCGGCTGGGCGTGCTGCATGTGGGTGAAACCCGGTAATACCAGGTCGCTATTCTCTTTCGTGAGTTTCGCGAAGACGGAAATAAGTTCTTCCAGGCCGGCCGTTATATCGTTAACCTCGGAGCGCATATACATCCGCTCGTCGAGCGCTATCTGGTCGTTGCGGCTGCGGGCAGTGTGCATCTTTTTACCCGCTTCCCCTGCCAGTTTTAACACGCGTTTTTCGATATCCGTGTGGATATCTTCGCAGGAAGTATACGGCACAAATTTCCCCGACTTTACCGACGCGAGCACCTTCCAGAGAGCCTTGACAATTTTCGCGGAGTCCGTTTTCGATATTATTTTCTGTTTCCCGAGCATTTTGACATGAGCAATACTGCCGAGCACATCATACTCGGCAAGCCGGTAGTCAAAGAAAATGGAGCTTGTAAACTTCTCGGCCGCCTTAGACGGCTTTTTCTCAAAACGTCCGCCCCAAAGTTTCATATTTTTTTCTCCTGTACAAGAAACTGCAAAACTTAAATCACAAATCCCAAGAACCAAATCACTTAAGCTCAAGCACCAAATCCCAAATAAAAACAAAAGACACAAACCACAAACTGCTTTTAGAATTACCTGTACTTTCCATTTCTATTATTTGTTTCTTGGTGTTTATTTGGTGCTTGGTGTCCGCCACAATTCAATATTGTGGCGCGATCTCGTCCGCACGCGGACGGACTTGTGATTTGGTGCTTGCACTACTGGTGCTTATTTCTTCCTTAACATTGCCTTTATCTTGATAGGAAGCCCGAAGAGATTTATGAAACCTTCGGCATCCTTGTGGTCGTAGTGCGAATCCTTCTTGAAATTCGCTATATTCCCGTCGTACAGGGAGTACGCTGATTTTCTGCCTACAGCCATGCAGGAACCCTTGTAAAGCTTCATTCTGACGGTTCCGGTCACGGTGCGTTGAGTGAAGTTTACAAACTCATCAAGCGCCTGCCGGATGTCGGTGTACCACTGTCCGTTATAGACAAGCTCGGCGTACTTCGGAGCTATCGTTTCCTTGTAATGATACGCATCGCGCTCCATTGTCAACAGCTCAAGATCCTTGTGCGCCGCCATGAGCACTGTTCCCGCCGGTGTTTCATACACCCCGCGGGACTTCATTCCGACAAGACGGTTCTCAACTATATCAATGCGCCCGACGCCATGCCGGCCCGCTGTAACATTGAGCTTCTGTATTAATTCTACAGGTCCGTATTTTTTTCCGTTAAGTTTTACCGGCTCGCCTTTTAAGAATTCTATCTCAACGAACTCCGGCTTGTTCGGAGCCTTTTCAGGGCTCTTAGTCAGCAGGTACATATCTTCCGGCAGCGTGAACCAGGGGTCTTCAAGTATCCCCCCTTCATAGCTTATGTGCCAGAGGTTGCGGTCCATGCTGTAGGGTTTTTTCTTGGTCACAGGCACAGGAATCCCGCGCGCTGCGGCGTAATCCATTGCGTCCTCGCGGGACTTTATGTCCCACTCGCGCCAGGGGGCTATAATTTTAACCTCCGGCATTAACGCTTTAAAAGTAAGCTCAAAACGCACCTGGTCGTTGCCTTTGCCTGTTGCGCCGTGGCAAACAGCGTCCGCTTTCTCTTTTCTCGCTATGTCTACAATCTTTTTAGCTATAACCGGACGCGCGAAGGAAGTGCCGAGAAGATACCGCCCTTCATATACAGCGCCCGCTTTGAGCACCGGGAAGATGAAGTCTTCTACGAATTCTTTCTTCGCGTCAATAATGTATATCTTGCTTGCCCCGGTTTTAATGGCTTTCTTGCGGAGCGGCGCCAGCTCTTCGCCCTGGCCGACATCAACAGCGCAAGCTATCACTTCACAACCGTAAGTTTCTTTAAGCCACGGTATTATGATGGAAGTATCAAGTCCTCCGGAATAAGCGAGGACGACTTTTTTCGCTTTAATTTGCATCTTTCCCTCCTAAAAGGAAATAAAGCACTGCTTTCTGCACGTGCATGCGGTTCTCCGCCTGCTCGAAAACAACCGAATTTTTGCTTTCCATTACTTCGTCAGTGATCTCATCGCCGCGGTGAGCCGGCAGGCAGTGCATCACTATATAATCTTTCTTCCCGCAAGCGCCGAGCAACGCCTTATTCAACTGGTACGGCCTTAAAGCTTTTTTCCGTTTTGAAGCCTCACCTTCAGCCCCCATGCTTACCCAAACATCTGTATAGATCACATCCGCGTCATTTACCGCAGCCTTCGGATCCGTAGTGACCTCAACTTTCGCCTTAGGATTCAAGTTCTTCGCAGTTTCAATAACCTCTTTTTTCGGCTGGTATCCTTTAGGCGCGGCAACGCTTATCGGAATTCCCATCAGCGCGCATATAAAGACCAGCGAGTTGGTTACATTATTGTCTCCGTCGCCCACATACGCGACCTTTATGCCGCTCAAGCCCTTTTTCTCGTAAACAGTATATAGATCCGCAAGAGCCTGGCACGGATGCTCAAAGTCTGAAAGCGCGTTGATAACCGGAACCGAAGCGTGTTTCGCCAGTTCCAAGACTTTCTCATGCTCAAATGTCCTGATAGTTATTCCATCAACGTATCCTGAAAGCACTCTTGCCGTATCCGGTATGGTCTCACCGCGCGAAAGCTGTATCTCGGAGGAGTTCAGGACAACCGGCAGACCGCCGAGCTGGTAAATGGCGCATTCAAAAGATACCCGCGTGCGTGTTGAGGGTTTTTCAAATATCATCGCAAGCGTCTTTCCGGAAAGAGGCTTGTCCGTCCGCTTCTTCTCTTTGAAATCTTCAGTCACGCGGAAGATAGCTTCAATCTCACTTTTTGTAAGCCGAGCTATGCCTAATAGATCTTTTGATTTAAGCTTCATAAACTGCTCCCAAGAAAGGAATATTACCCTCTGGCTTTGCGCCTTAAGGCATAATGAATTATTATTTTACCACAAAAGGCGGGATTATTTCATTGTTTAAAGGGGACAAACCCGCTATTTCCTGCGAAAACAGGTTCAGTCCCCTTTGTTTTCTTTGCTATTTTACTAGTTTATCATCCTTATACACTTCCTGCTTCTGCAGGCTGCCGTCTGCCGAATAGTAGCTCCTGACCCCGTTCTCTTTCCCGTCCTTGAAATTTGTTTCAAGGTTCAGGTTACCTGACTTGGAAAAGACATTCATGGCGCCGTCTTTTTTGCCGTCACGGTAATTGCTTTCTTCCCTGCACCCGTTCTCATAATACTCTTTCCTTATTCCGGTTTCCTTTCCGTTCAATATGGCGCATTCACCCTGCAGTTTTCCGTTCTCCCGGAGCCATTTCCGCTCAATCTCCTTGCCGTCCTTGAAAACACCTTCCGTGTTTACCTTGCCGCTTTCATAAAAGCTTTTTCTTCCGGTCTGAATACCTGCCCTGTACTCATCTTCGTAACCAAGCTTGCCTGTTTTATAGTAAAACCTTTTTATGCCCTCCGGTTTCCCGCCGGAATATTTTCCTTCCCAGCAAAGCTTGCCGTCATCCCAGTATTCCCTGAACAAACCTTCTTCTTTCCCGTTCTTGAAGTTCCATTCTGCCTGAACCTTTCCGTCTTTAAAATATTGCTTAACGGGGCCTTCAGGCACTTTGCCGGCTTCTTTCAGCAAAACGCCGTCTTTATCCAGTTGCCGGCGCGCGACTTCCTTCCCGGATTCATCAGAAAAAAGAATAAGCCTGGTCTTATCCGGATTTACCGTGAGCTTCCTCGTAACTTCAGAAGAAGCGCCGCAGGCAATCAGCCCGAGCATTATAACAACCGCCGGTATCTTCTTCATTACCCCTCCTGCTCAAACCTGTTGCTTTTCTGAAAACACCGCGTCAAGCGCTGCTATCAGCCGGTCTATGTGCTTCTTCGCGACGATGAAAGGAGGCAGGAAACGAAGGACCTTATCGCTGGTGCAGTTTATCAGGAAACCTCTGCGGAGCATTTCGCTTACAATCTCCTTGCCGGGAATTTCAAGTTCTATGCCGCAGATAAGGCCGAGGCCTCGAACTTCCTTTATTGAAGGGTATTTTTCTTTTAGTTTCTTCAATTCTGAGAGCAGATAAGAACCCATATCGGAGACATTTTCCAAAAGGCCTTTCTTCTCAATAGTCTCAAGTACCGCAAGCCCTGCTTCGCACACAATCGAGCCGCCGCCGAAGGTACTCCCATGACTGCCCGGAACAAAACCTTTTGAGACTTTTTCCGAAGCCATCATAACACCGAGAGGCAAGCCTGCTCCGATTGTCTTGGCCAGCGTAAGTATGTCGGGAAGTATTCCTTCCTGCTGAAAAGCGAACATTTTTCCGGTCCGTCCCATGCCTACCTGGACTTCATCAAGGATCAGCAGTATATTCTTTTCATCGCAGAGAAGCCGCAACTCTTTCAGATAACCCGGCGACGGAACCAGAACCCCGCCTTCACCCTGGACCGGTTCAACCAGCACAGCACAGGTTTTTTCGTCTATTGCTTTTTTAAGGGCTTCAATATCATTGTAATTGACATATTTGAAACCCGCAGGCAGAGGCTCGTAGCCTTTGTGAAATTTCTCGTGCGGGGTCGCAGTCAGCGTCGCCAACGTCCTTCCATGGAAGGCTCCGTGCATGGTTATTATCTCAAACTTCTCCGGGCCGAGGTTCTCTTTGGCATACTTTCTTGCAAGTTTTATTGCCGCCTCGTTCGCTTCTGCTCCGCTGTTGCAAAAGAAGCTTTTACTCAAACCAGACAACGCCGCCAATTTCTTCGCGAGCTTGACCTGTGGAATAGTGTAATAAAGATTTGAGGTATGGGAGAGCTTTTTCGTCTGGTTCCTTATCGCGTTTACGACAGCGGGATGGCAGTGCCCGAGGGCGTTTACCGCTATCCCTGAAAGGAAATCCAGATACTCTTTCCCTTCGTTATCCGTAACATGCATTCCTTTGCCCTTCGTTATAAGGACCGGGAAACGCGCATAGGTCTGAAAGATATACTTTTGCTCGTCAAGAAAAATGTCTGTGCTTCTCATTTTAACTCCTGTCACCCGCGTGAACTTAGATGCTTCTTAAGCCATTTAACGGAGTAATCGATAACCTTCGGTTCCATTCCGTTTTCTCCGTAAGTATGCCCGCCGCCGTTTATTTTCTTCAATTCCTTTATCCCTGAACCAGAGGTCCTGTAGTAAAGCTGCGCGTCGGAAAATGGGACTGCCTTGTCGTTATCGCTGTGAACGATAAGCAGCGGTTCTTTGTATTCATTTACAGAAACCAGGTTCAGTCCGTCATACCAGATGCCTGCCTTGAAGAACCCTTTCCCCAGCACAACACCGCCGACATCCTTCGCTTTCAGATTATTTGCTTTGAAGTTTACTTTTAGGTTTTTGCCGAATACTTTTTTATACTGCCCTACCGCGCTCCACAGAACTGCTGCTCTTACGCCGGCGACATTGCCGCAGATATAGGCCGCGACAAAACCTCCCATAGACAATCCCAGGACCCCTATGCTTTCTTTCTTAATGCTCCTGTGTTTTTTTATGAATCTAACAGCCTCTTTCGCGTCGCTTATCTCCGTGCCGATAGTCATACGTTCAAAAGTCCCCTCAGAATCTCCGGAACCGCGGAAATCAAAACGAAACGCGGCAATGCCTTTCTCGGCAAGCTTTCGCGCAGTTTTGGTGAAAAGAAAATGATCTTCCGCTTTGTGCCCTGTAAAACCGTGAAACATGACCACGCACGGGAACTTGCCGGATTTCTTTGGCAGATGCAGAACGCCAAACAATCTTTCTCCCTTATTGCTGAACTTAAGCGCCTGTTCGATGTTTTTCATCTTATTATCTCCGTCCCTATGCCGGTCTGTGTGAATATCTCAAGCAGCAGGGAATGCTTTACCGTACCGTTTATGATATGAGCCTTCTTCACACCGCCCGTTATCGCGGTCATGCAGGAAAGTACTTTGGGTATCATCCCGCCGGTGATAATCCCGTCCTTAATCATCTGCTTCGCGTTCTTCATGGTAATGGAATGAACGAGGGCCTTGTTGTGAAGCACGCCGGAAACATCGGTTATAAGTATGAGCTTCTCGGCTTTTACGGCCACTGAAAGCGCGGCTGCCGCATCATCGGCGTTAATGTTGTAGGTATTGCCGTCTAGGTCTATGCCTATCGGCGCTATAACCGGAATAAATTCCCTGTGCTTTTCAAGCACCCCGGTATTAACTTTCTCAATCTCTCCCACGAACCCGAGTTCGGCATCCAGCATTTTAGTTACCAGCAGCTTGCCGTCTTTTCCGGAGAACCCTTTTGCCTTTCCGCCGTGAGTATTGAACATCCGGACAATCTCTTTATTGGTCTTTCCGGCCAGGACCGATTCCACTATCTTCATTGTCTGTTTGTCGGTCACACGCCGCCCGTTCACAAACTTTGCCTTAAGCCCTGCCTTTTCCATCGCGGTTGTTATCTCCGGCCCGCCGCCGTGAACGACCACGGGGTTGATGCCAATATACTTCATTAGCACTATATCCTGAACGACGGAGTTCTTGAGCGCTTCGTCTATCATGGCTTTGCCGCCGTACTTTATAACAAAGGTCTTTCCGGAAAATTCACGCAGATAGGGCAGGGCTTCTATTAGCACGCCGGCTTTCTTTATAATCTCTTCCATGACGCCTCCGATATTCGGGCTCGCTTTATGCTCTTGGGTGCGCTTTTTTGTAAATTTCCTTCAACCGTTCGGTTGTTACATGCGTGTAAATCTGAGTGGTTGTGAGATTGGAATGTCCCAGCAGTTCCTGAACGCTTCTCAGATCCGCCCCGTGGTTTAAAAGGTGCGTTGCAAAACTGTGGCGGAGAGAATGGGGGCTGATATTTTTGCTCAAGCTCGCGGCTTTTACCTGCTTGTCTACAAGGAAGCGTACCATCCTCTGGTCCAGCTGCCCGCCTTTGTCGTTGGTAAAAAGCCATTCGGAATCTTGTGTTCTTGACTCAAGATAGGCGCTTACGGCTTCCACCGCCTTTGAGCCTACAGGCACTATTCTTTCCTTTGAGCCCTTGCCGAAGACCCTGACTATCGCGTTTTCGAGGTCCATATCCTTTACTTTAAGGCCGGAAAGTTCTCCCACGCGCATGCCGGTGGAATAAAGCAGTTCAAGGACAGCAAGATCTCTGGCGCCGTTCTTTTTTTTTATATCCACCGAATCCAGCAGGTGTTTTGCTTCTGACTCTTCAAGGAACCGCGGGAGCTTCTTTTCTTTCCTTGGGAAAGAAATACCGGCCGCGGGGTTTATTTTCTTCAGACCTTCTCTTTTTAAGTACTTAAAAAAACTCTTCAGGGTTGCAATTTTGCGTTCCATCGTTGCCTTGCTATAATTCCTGCCGCTCATCCCAACTACAAATTCCCTGATGGTTACCGGTTCCACTTCCATTGACTTCTTCTTATCAAGAAATGCGATAAATTCATCAAGATCGTTGGTATAAGCCAGAATCGTATTGTTCGAATAGTTCTTCTCGTCCTTGATGTAGCTCAGGAATTTATTCTTTAGCTGGCGCATCTTCCTTGGCTTCTTCCTCGTGCTTGCATTCAGCGTTGAGGCATTTTATCTTGCCTTTAACAAGCGTCGTTACCGGATAGCCGCATTTGGTGCAGGCTTTGGCGACCGGTTTCGCGTTGGTAATGAAATCACACTTGGGGTAATTGCCGCAGCCGTAAAAAGATCCCTTCTTCCCGCGCCGCGACACCACATCACCGCCGCATTTCGGGCATTTGATCCCGATGCCGATGGACTTCGTGCTCTTGCATTCCGGGTACTTCTCGCAGGCCAGGAATTTGCCGAATCTGCCGAATTTGAGAATCATATTCGCGCCGCATTTCTCGCAAACCACCCCGGTCGGAGCTGTATCTTCAGCGGCTTCCCCGCCTATGGATTTAGTGCTCTTGCATTCCGGATAGCCGGTGCAGGCGAGGAACTTGCCGCGGAAACCAAACTTCACGGCCATGGGTTTGCCGCACTTTTCGCACTTTTCCGCGTTGGGATCCGCTTCTTTTTTCATCTCCCCAAGCGTCAGCGCCGCTTTGGCCAGCGATTCAGAAAATGGCTTGTAAAAGTCCGCGACGACCTTCTGCCAGGTGTTAGTCCCTTCTTCCACGGTATCAAGTTCCTCTTCCATACCTGCGGTAAACTCCACATTCAGAATATTCGGAAAGTTCTTGACCAGAATATCGCATACGAGGAAACCCAATTCCGTCGGTTTGAATCTCTTGTCCAACCGTTCAATGTAATTCCTGTCCAAAATAGTGCTTATAATGGCCGCGTAAGTGCTCGGACGGCCGATGTTGTTTTCTTCCAGCGCCTTGACAAGCGATGCATCGTTGAATCTCGGGGGCGGCTGGGTAAAGTGCTGCTCAGGTATTAGCTTTACCAGTATCAGCAGCTGCCCTTCGGAAAGTTTCGGCAGCACCGCGTTCTTGTCCGCCTCGGCTTCATCCTCTTCGCCCTCCTTTTTTTCGTCCTTATCCTCGGTGATGTCGTATACACTGAGGAACCCCTTGAATTTTATTACATTGCCCGTTGCCCTGAAGAGGTACTCGCCAGCGGCTATATCTATGGAAGTAACCTCAAGAAGCGCCGCTTTCATTTGCGAAGCCACAAACCTTTTCCAGATCAAGTCGTAAAGTTTAAACTGGTCCGGGTTCAGAAACTGCTTGATACCCGCCGGTTCGCGGAGAACCGACGACGGCCTTACAGCCTCATGCGCATCCTGGGAGTTTTTCTTGTTTTTAAATGTATTCGGCACTTCCGGAAGGCTCTCCGCTCCGTACTTTTCCTTGATAAGCCCTCTAACTTCTGCCAGAGCTTCTTCCGAGACCCTTACCGAATCGGTCCTCATGTAGGTTATGAGCCCGGTCTCGCCTTCCTCTCCGACATTCACGCCTTCATACAAGCTCTGCGCGATCATCATTGTCTTTCTTGCGGTAAAGCCAAGCTTTTTTGCCGCCTCCTGCTGAAGCGTTGAGGTTATAAAAGGAGGAGCGGTGTATCTGTTCTTCTCGCGGCTGTCAATTTTTCTGACTACATATTCAGCGGAGGTGCAATCGGAAACTATCTTGTCGCCTTCTTCCTTTGTCTTTATCGCGGCCTTGACGCCTTTAATCTGTATCAGCTTTGCATTGAACTCCGCGGTCGCATCGCTTTTAAGCCTAGCGATTACGCTCCAGTATTCAACAGGTTTGAAGGCTTCAATCTCCCTCTCCCGCTCGCAAATCATGCGGAGAGCCACTGACTGAACGCGCCCGGCCGAAAGCCCGCGCTGTATGCTCTTCCAGAGCAGCGGGCTCAGCTTATAACCTACCAGCCTGTCTAAAATGCGTCTTGCCTGCTGGGCGTAAAAGAGGTTCAAGTTGATCTCCCGCGGAGAAGCAAGCGCCGCGAGCACTGCCTTTTTTGTAATCTCGTTAAACTCAATCCTGTGTGTTTCTTTTTTCTCCAGTTTGAGCTTGTTCTTCAGATGATAACTTATGGCTTCGCCTTCCCTGTCAGGGTCGGTCGCGAAGTATATGACATCCGCTTTGCCCGCCGCAGCGGTTATCTCTTTAAGCATTTTGGTCTTCGTGCGCATGACTATGTATGATGGCTCAAAGTTGTTTTCTTCATCAAGCCCCAGTTTGCTCTTTGGCAGGTCAATAATATGCCCCATAGTCGCCCGGACCGTATAGGACTTGTCCAGGAACTGTGTGATGGTATGGACTTTTGTCGGAGATTCGACCAGGATTAGTTTCTTAGTTATCTTATCTGCCTTGCTGACCTTATTTGCCATTCTTAGCTGCTCCTTTAGCCGCTATTTTAGAGCTTTTGCGAAGATCTTCCCCTGATACTGTTTCAAGTAACCCTTCAGTTCCAAGCCTACCAGCACCGAAAGCACCTTGCTCACCTGCATCCCGCAGGTTTTCGCTATATCATCCACGTGCGTCTCGCCTTCTACGGCAGAGAAGACCCTGTTTTCATCTTCTGAGAGGCTGACCACCGGCAAGTCAGCCTGACCGGTCTTGTTAAGAAATCCGTCAGGCAGGATACCGGAAAGCTCTATGACAATGTCTTCAGCGCTCTCCGCCAGCTTCGCGCCGGCTTTTATCAGCCCGTTAGTGCCTTTACTCATCACGCTCGTAATATTGCCGGGAATGGCAAATACCTCCCGGCCCTGTTCCAGCGCGTACTTTGCCGTTATCAACGCGCCGCTTTTTTCTCCTGCTTCGATTACCAGAGAACCGAGGGAAAGCCCGCTTATTACCCTGTTCCTGCGCGGGAAATTCCACTTCTCCGGCCCCTTGAGCAGAGGAAACTCTGAAATTAGCGCTCCGTTCTCGCAGATCTTTTCGGCCAGCCCGCGGTTCTCATCCGGATAAATCCTCATTATTCCGCTGCCAAGGACCGCCAGAGTCCTGTTTCCGCGCTTTAATACCTCACCATGCGCCGCCGCGTCAACTCCCTTTGCCAGCCCGCTGACAATGCAAAACCCAAGGGCCGAGAGCTCCGCGGAAAATTTTTCCGCCTGGCTTCTCCCGTAAACAGAAGGGCGCCTGCTTCCTACAATGGCAATTGAGATTAGGTCTTCCTGCTTGAGCCCGCCTTTTACGTAGATTATATACGGCGGATCCGGAATATATCGTAAAGACGCGGGGTATCCGGGATCATCAATCGCGAGCATTTTCACATGTGATTTGTCGGAAAAAACTATCTCTTTGTCGGCCGCGTTAAGGGCTTCTTTCTCTTCCTTCCCCTTGTGAGCGAGAGCTGCCCGAAGAACCTGCGAGTCATCGCCAAGTTTCTCCTTAAGCTCCCGGTACATAAGGGGAGTAACTCCCGCAATGTTAAGCGCGGCAAGTTCCCTTATGCTCAAAAATCGCTCCTTCTTATTCAAACTATTGCGAAAAATATTTTTTTACGCCAAGCCCATTATATAAATAAAAACCGCCCTATGTCAATGGTTTGAAAATCACGCTGAATCAGGTCCGAATACTCACCTGAGTTTCTGTTCAAACCACCTGAAAGCGTCTTCCTGCATCGGGACATCAAACTTATGCGGGCCGGGGTAAAACATTCCCCTGTAATTTTCCGGCGCTCCGGCCTTTTTATATATCGAGGCAAGCCTTTTGTCTGCGTCTTTCTGCCCTTTAAGCGTGTAGAGCCCGTCGTGTATGTCATACTGGACCATAAGCGGCGAGGGAACTCTGATGGCAGCCATATCCGTAAAATCCATAAACTGCGACTGGTAAGGAAGATTGAGCATCCAGGTGTGATTCTTGATGCGATTGTCGAGAAATCCTTCGAAGGTGTCCATGAATCCAACGCAAACCGCGCATTTTATCCTTTCGTCCAAACCGGCCAGATAGGCGGTCCTCAATCCTCCGCCCGATAGACCTAAACAGCCTATTCTTTCCGGGTCAACTTCCTTTCTAGTAAGAAGGAAATCAACTGCCCGCCTGTCTTCGTAAGAGAAGACCCCCTGAATAGTCGTCCCAAGGGTAATAAGGTACTTGGCTATTACATTTTCGTAGTCGCGCTGCATTAAATTGTAAGCCTTAATGAAGCCTTCAGAACCAGGTTTATTTCCTTTAAGCGGCTCAAGAAAGATATCGGACAGCTCGCTCTCATGAAACCGGCGGCTTCCCCACATAAAGCAATCGTGTACCAGGACGGCAAAACCCTGTTTTGCAAGTTCGTTCGCGTAAGCGCGTCTGCCATAATACTCGTCCCTGTATCCCTTGAGCATACTGTGCTCGCCGGGGAATTCCGTGACCTTTTCTTTTCCGAAATACTTAAAACCCCCGTGGTCATGCAGGGCGACTATACCTGGAAGTTTGCCCTTTACTCCCTCCGGATACAGAAAGAAGGCTTCCGTTTTTGGGCCGTAGGACAAAGAGTATTCCAGTGCCTCGATTATGACGCCGTCTTTCTTTACTTTTGCTTTTAGTCTTTGAGAAAACGGGACATCTTTCGGGGTAAAAGCCAGAAGTTCAAACATTTTGCGGCGGGCCTTTCCACTCCAGTCAGAAGCAGTCTGCTTTCCCGCGTTTAGGAATGAAAGCGGATATTTATTGACTGCGGATATCAGGTCTATGAGTCCTGTGTAACAGGCAAAATCATTCTTCTTCATGTACCCTCCGGATGATGATCCATTGCAGCAAAAGCGAGCCTAACAAAAAAGGGCTCCCGCTTTCGCGGAAGCCCTTTAGTTTTTCATTACTTCTTTGCGGCTTCTTCTTTTTTGGCGCCTTTTACTTCAACCGCCGCAACTTCTTTTCCTTCCTTCTTTACTTTCTTTTCCCTCTTCACGCGGTCAACAAGCTCTATTATTGCTATCAGAGCATTGTCGCCTTTTCTGTTCCTAAGTTTCATTATCCTGGTATAGCCGCCGTTCCTGTCTTTGTACCTGGGCGCTATCACTTTTACCAGCTTGCCGACAGTGTCCTTGTTATGGAGAAGGGCGCCTTCCAGCAGTCTTATGTTGGCCAGCCCGCCTCTCTTTGCCCACGTAATCATCCTTTCTGCTTTGACACGGAGCAGTTTCGCTTTCACCAGCGTGGTTTCTATCCTCTCGTAACGAAACAGAGAGATAGCCATGTTGCTGAGCAGGGCTTTCTTATGCTCGTAGGTTCTGCCTAATTTTTTATCCGCAACTCTATGCCTCATAATCCGCTCCCTTTATCTTTTTCTCTTTTTCATTCGAAACAAACTCCGGCTGCCTTTGGGCTGCAGTATTTTATTCCGGTGTTTCTGTCCTAAACTCTTCAAGTATCTCCGGCGACAGGTTCATTCCGAAAGAAAGGCCCATTGTGCCGAGAATATCTGCAATCTCCTTGAGAGACTTTTTGCCGAAATTCCTGTATTTCAACATATCCGACTCGCTCTTTGACACCAACTCGCCGATGCTCTTTATTCCGGCGACTTTAAGACAGTTTGCGGACCTGACGGAAAGCTCCAGCTCATCTACGCTCTTTTTAAGGATTTCCTTGAGTTTTTCCTTGTCCTTGTCTACAGGCGTTTCTTCTTCGACTTCCATGTCCTCTTCAATGTTGATGAATATCGGAAGGTGGTCGCGCATTATCTTTGCCGCGAAGGAAAGCGCATCTTCCGGTTTTATCCTGCCGTCCGTCCATATTTCGAGCACAAGTTTTTCGTAGTCTGTTATCTGTCCGACCCTGGTGTTCTCGACTTTAAAATTAACCTTGTTGACAGGGGTATAGATGGAATCTACCGCGATGGCGCCGATCGGCGAATCCTCTTTCTTGTTCTGTTCAGCCGTAACATATCCCCTGCCGGAGTCAACCGTCATCTCTATGTGTATCTTCGCGCTCGGGTTTGACAGCGTGCAGATGACAAGGTCCGGGTTGATAATCTCTATCTCAGCATCTTCCTTGATGTCAGACGCTTTGACAACTTTCTGTCCTTTGACTTCAAGTTCTATCTTCTTCTGATTGAAGCCGTTTAGCCTGAGTTTCAGCTGCTTAATGTTGAGTATTATCTCGGTTACGTCTTCCGATACACCGGTAAGAGTCCCGAATTCGTGGCTGACGCCGTCTATTTTGACGCTCGTCACTGCCGCAGCCTGTATCGAAGAAAGAAGCACGCGCCTTAAAGCAGTACCGATGGTCTGGCCGTATCCTCTTTCAAAAGGTTCCGCTACGAACTTCCCGTAAGTGCCGGTAAGTGTTTCCTTTTCGGGTTCAAGCTTGCTCG
>CAIWWK010000155.1 GCA_903916325.1 Candidatus Firestoneibacteriota bacterium | reverse complement strand
GCGTTATTAACTTCTTTTTTTAAAGGAGATTTATGATTTGGAAAAAGGATTGGGAAAAGGCCAAAGAGAACCACCAGAAATTTTGGGATCGTGAAGGAACCGTTATCATAACAACATACTCCCCGATAGACATGCTGAAAGTTCCCAGGGAAAAGGTAGAAAACCCTGCTGAACCCGAGGATGTAATGAAGTTCTGGACTGATGAAGATTACAACTGCGCGAAAGTGCGCTGGCAGATGGCCAACGAGGCTTTTCCGGGCGATACAGTGCCTCTCGCCGAATGGGGCGCCGGGCCCGGAGTTCTCGCGCTCTTTCTCGGTTCTAGCGCGGGGATGTCAAAAAACACCGTTTGGTATCATCCGGTCATCACCGACCCGGATAATTACCCCCGAATAAAGTTCAATCCTGAAAATAAGTGGTGGAAGATCCACGAGTCTATGTTTAGGCGCCTTGTAAAGGAAGCGCAGGGTCATTATTACATAGGATATCCGGACATAATAGAAAATATCGACACGCTGGCGTCGCTTCGGGACGCGCAGACGCTGCTTATGGATATGTTTGACCGGCCTGACTGGGTAAAGGAGCGGCTGCTTCAAATAAATGACGCTTTCTTTGAAGCCTACGACAGGATATACGATATCATTAAGTTCCCGGACGGGAGTTCGGTCTTTAATTACTTTAAGCTCTGGAGCAAAGGCAAAGTCGCGAAAGTGCAGTGCGACGCTTCGGCGATGTTCTCGCCTGATATGCTCGCCGAGTTTGTCCTTCCTGCTATGACGGCCCAGTGCGAGTGGCTGGATAACTCGGTGTACCATCTTGACGGAGTCCAGTGCATCCCGCACCTTGATAACCTGCTTTCCATAAAACCCTTGGACGCCATTGAATGGACGCCCGGGGCGACGAATCCGAACGGGTCAAATCCGGTCTGGTTCGACATGTATAAAAAAATTCGCAAAGCAGGGAAAGGCCTGCAGATAATAGACGGGAAATTCAAAGAAGTTGAGCCCCTTTTTGACGCGATAGGCTCTAAGGGTTTATATCTCTGGGTCAGGGACCTTAAAGACGAAGGCGAACTGGAACAGGTATACAGGCTTGTGGAGAAATATAAATAAAATATAACGTTTGTAACGTTCGTAACGTTTATAACGTAAGGCGAAAAAAGACAGAAAAAAACTTAGCGCATAGCGAGGGTGAATATGGCAAGAGTCAGAGAAGTCATAAAGACTGCAAAACTTATAGAGTCCGGCGAAGAAAAAAAGATAGATTTTGAAGCCATTGCGATGAAGCTCGCGTCGCCGGAAGTTATACATAAGTGGTCACACGGCGAAGTGAAGAAACCCGAAACCATTAACTACAGGACCTTCAGGCCGGAAAAAGACGGGCTCTTTGACGAAAAGATTTTCGGTCCCACCAAGGACTGGGAATGCTATTGCGGCAAGTATAAGAGGATCAAGTACCGCGAAATTACGTGCGACAGATGCGGAGTTACCGTTACATCCTCCAAGGTGAGAAGAGAGCGCATGGGGCATATCGAACTTGCTTCTCCTGTTTCGCATGTTTGGTTCTTGAAGAGCATCCCGAGCAGGATTGGCGTGCTGCTTGACATGACCACGAAGGAGCTTGAGCGCGTAATTTATTATGAGAGCTACATTGTTACTGAGTCCAATACGGATCAACTGAAGAAGAAACAGCTGCTCAACGAGGAAGACCTGCAGAAATGCAAATCCTCGCTCGGCGCTTCCTCCTTCAAGGCAAAAATTGGAGCGGCCGCTATTAAGGACCTGCTCCTTGAAATTGACCTTGACAAACTCGCGAAAGAGCTCAAGGAAGAGCATAAAGAAACTGAATCGTTAGCTAAGAAAAAAGACATTATTAAGAGGCTGCGTATTGCCGAGAGTTTCAGAAAGTCCGGAAATCGTCCGGAATGGATGGTCCTTGATGTTTTGCCGGTAATTCCGCCTGACCTTAGGCCGCTGGTGCCGCTTGACGGCAGCAGGTTCGCTTCGTCAGACTTGAATGATCTTTACAGAAGGGTC
>CAIWWK010000154.1 GCA_903916325.1 Candidatus Firestoneibacteriota bacterium | reverse complement strand
CGGCTGAAGACCGGGTGCATGGGCAAGCGCGTGGATTATGTGCCGCTTGTGACCGATGAACCGCTTGACCTGAAGTTAAGCAAGTATCTTGCCGCAAGAACGGGTAAACGCTGAATGTCCTTGATATCATTTTCTAACCCATCCCTGCTGTATTTCGCCCTGCTTGCAGCCCTGCCGGTAATAATACATCTTCTTTTCCGCAGGCGTTTCAAGGTTGTCCGCTGGGCGGCCATGGAGTTTCTTGCCGCCTCCAGGGAAAAGACCAGAAAGCTCATGAGGCTGAAACACCTGCTTCTTCTAATCCTCCGGTGTCTCATACTTGTTCTGATTGCCGTTGCCCTGAGCCAGCCTCTTATTAAAACGCCCGGGCTTTCTCTGTTTAAGGGCAGGCCGTCTGTTTATGCCGTTATCATTATGGATACTTCCTACAGCATGGGTTATAAAACATTGAACGGCACGGTATTTGAGGACGCGAAGAAAAAAGCCCTGGAAGCGCTCGGGCTTCTTGGCCAGGGGGATTCTGTTTCGCTGATTACCGCCGGCTGGAAAGCAAAGGCGGTAATAAATGAACCGAGCTATCAGATCGGCACCGCTAAGAGAGAGATAGAAAGGCTTGCCGTATCTGCTTCCGGGAACGACCTGGCGGGAGCGCTGCAGGCCGCCGCCGGGCTTTTAAAAAATTCGAAGGAGAATATCAAAGAGGTATATATCTATACTGACTGCCAGTCCCTGGTTTTTAAGGAAAAGGAAGCCGAGATCAGGCGGAATCTCGCGGGGATAAGCGCTCTTGCAAGGGTTTATCTTGTGCAGGCCGGTTCCGGGCCGGCAACCGAGAACATCGCGGTGGAGAGCCTCGCTTTTTCCCGCGAAGCCGTCGACACGGTTCTTCCGGTCCGCATAGACTGCAAATTGTCAAACTTCGGGAATGCGGATGCAACGGATCTTGTTGCAGGGCTCTATATTGACGATAAAGCAAAGGACAGCAAGCGGTTAAGCATCAGGGCAAAGAAATCGGAAAATGTATCCTTTTTCTTCAGGTTCAGCGACAGCGGTCCGCATCAGGGTTATGTGCAGATCTCCGACGATCCCCTGGCTATTGACAACAGGCGGTATTTCAGCGTTAATGTCAGGGATAATATCAGGGTGCTGGTGATTGACGGAAAGCCTTCCGAGAAGCCATTTGAGAACGCCGGCGATTACCTCGTCTCCGCTTTTTCCCCCTTCGGCAGCGCTGACGGTCCGGCCAAACAGGCGATTATTCCCGATACGGAAAACCTCTACAGTTTTTCCGCGCAAGGGCTTGGGAAATACGACGTGCTGATACTTTCAAATGCCGCTTCACTGAACGGAAAGAGCCTTGAACAGGTTGAAAATTTCGTCAGAAAAGGAAAAGGGTTGATAGTTTTCGCGGGGGATCTCGCTGAGAGCAGGTTCTACAATGAAAAACTTTTTAAGGAGAAGAGCGGATTGCTTCCCGCGCAGCTTAACCGCATCGAGACTGTAAAAAGCGCCGGCGACAGGTTTTTTCTGGAAGGTATTTCAAAGGACCACCCGGTCCTGGCCGGGTTTAACGAGGCGCAGATAAAAGAACTGAAAAAAATAAATTTTACCAGCCATTGGGGGCTTACGGCTGATGCCGCCGATCCGTCAGTCAGCGTACTTGCGTATTTCAACGACGGGAAACCCGCTATTGCCGGAAAGAGATACGGCAGGGGTGAAGTCCTGCTCTTTCCCTGCGGCGCCGACAGGCTCTGGTCAGACCTCCCGGTCAGAAACATGTTCCTTCCGCTGCTTTATGAATGCGTCTATTATCTCTGCGAAGGAAGCGAAACAAAGAGGAATTTGAAGGTCGGAGATTCGCTCTCCAGGCTTCTTTCCTTCAGCGAATTTTCGGAATCCCCGAGGATTGTCGCTCCTGATAAGAAGATTATGGCGCCGAGGACCGGAGTCATCCCTGAAGGGAAGGAACTGAGTTTTGATAATACCGGTCTGCCGGGAATCTATGAACTTGTTTTTGGCGGTTCGGAAACCGTGTCTGATTTTTTTGCGGTAAATCCTGAGACAGTCGAATCCAATACCGAGAAAGCCGGAAAAGACTATCTTGCCGGGCTCGCTCCGGGAGACAAACTGACAATTGTCGGAGAAGATTCTGATATAAGGCAGATAGTCGGGAAGTTCAGAAAAGGAATCGGTATCTGGCGGAATGTGCTGGTTTTGCTTCTGTGTCTTATGGCAGCGGAATCAATACTTGCGCTTTTTTACGGCAAGAGGGAAGCCTGATGTTTAACGGAGTCCTTGCAAAAATATTCGGAGGAAACGCCGTAAGCAGCATTGACAAAATAGGCGTTTTCTTCGCCGGAAAAACCCCTGTATGGCTTCTCTGCCTCGCAGGCGCCGCTCTGGTTTCTCTTGTCATTTATGTGTATAGAAAAGAAATAAAGTCGGCGCCGGTTAGCATTAAAACCCTGCTTGCCTCGCTTAGAATACTTGCACTGCTGCTTCTGCTCCTGATGTTCCTGGAACCGGTACTGGTGATAGACAGGGTTAGTTTCCTGAAGCCTTACGCAGCAGTCCTAACGGACGATTCCCTGAGCATGGGAATAAGCGATTACGGGAGGCCGCGCATTGAGGCCGCGAACGGCGTGCTTGAAAATGACGCTTCCGGCATCCTGAAAAGGCTGGAGCAGAAGTGCCGCCTGAAACTTTACAGGTTTTCCCGCCAGGCCTCGCTGATTGAGCGTGAGGAGAAGAAAAAAACAATTGTTGCAGTGGACCGGAACGGGTATACAACTTCTCTTGGCATGGCCGTGCGGAAAGCCCTGGAAGACCTGAACGGACAGCCGGTCGCCGGCATAGTTGTCATTACCGACGGAGGCAATAACAGCGGAGAAGACCCTCTTGACGCGGCCGCCGCGGCCGCCGAGCAGGGCATACCTGTATACTGCGTCGGCACGGGAGATCCTAAAGAAAAGAAGGACCTGATTATTTCAAATGTCTTTGCCGATGAAGCCGCGGGCAAAGACGACATTGTCAATCTCAGTGTTACGGTTGAGGCCAGGGGGTTCAAGGGAGTCCGGATACCGGTAAGGCTGATGAAAAAGGGCAGGCTGGTAAAAGAAGCGGAAGTTTATCTTGAAGACGGAAATTTCAAGAAAGAAATTAATATGAATTTCACGGCTGACGAAGCCGGGGAATTTGATTACACGGTTCTGACCCCGCCGCTTCCCGGAGAAATCTCCGAACTCAACAACAAGAAGACGGTAAGAATAAAAATAACTGACGACAAGATAAAAGTTCTCTATCTCGAGAGATTCCCGCGCTGGGAATACCGCTACCTGGTGAGATCGCTGAAAAGAGACAAGAATGTTATCCTGAGCGGCCTGCTTGAAAACGCGGATGCCGGCTTTTCCGAGGGGTCAAGGCCGTTGGCTTCTTTTCCTGACAGCCGGGAGCAGTTG
>CAIWWK010000153.1 GCA_903916325.1 Candidatus Firestoneibacteriota bacterium | reverse complement strand
TACCACGCCTTCTGCCGCGATAACCGCTGTAGTTACCGGAAAGAGCGTTGAAGAAGTTACGGGCAGGGGCACCGGTGTTGATGACGCGGGGCTTAAGAAAAAAGTTGCCGCCATAAAGAAGGGAATTGAAGTAAACAGGCCGGATGCAAAGAACGGTCTGGATCTGCTTTCGAAAATAGGCGGGTTTGAAATCGGAGGCTTGGCAGGTGTGATTCTCGGCGCGGGAATGAGAAAGGTGCCGGTGGTTGTTGACGGCTTTATCTCAACGGCAGCGGCGATAATAGCAGTGAATATTGAACCCAAAGTGAAAGGCTATATCATACCTTCTCATATGTCAGTTGAAGGCGGGCACAAGCACGCGCTTGCGTATCTCGGCAAGAAAGCGATAATTGATTTTGATATGAGGCTTGGAGAGGGAACCGGCGCGGCGCTCACAATGAATATCGTTGAAGCAGGATGTAAGATTCTCAATGAGATGGCGACTTTTGAAAACGCGGGAGTATCTAATAAAGAATGATGCGCAGAAGAGCAGACGCGCGGATGCGCAGTTAAAACAAAAATTTCGTCTGCGCCTCTGCGCGTCCGAGCATCCGCACATCACACAGGAGTCTTTATGAAAAAAGTAATCTTCATAACAGGGGGGGCGAGGAGCGGGAAATCCGCGTTCTCGGAAGCCGCGGCGAAAACGCTCGGGAAAGACCTCGTCTATATCGCGACCATGGAACCTCTTGACGGGGAAATGAAAGCCCGCATAAAAAAACATGTGAGCCGCAGAGGCAATGAATGGAAGACCATTGAAGAACCTTTGCGTGTTGTCGAAACCATGAAAAAGCACGACAGGACAGGCCGGGTCTTTTTGCTGGACTGCCTGACTCTTTTTATGAGCAACCACATGCTAAAGGGCCTGACCGGAAGCGGCCTGGAGAAGAAGGCAAAAGAACTTGCGCGTTTCTGCAAATCCTGCAAAGCCTCGGTTGTTATTGTGTCAAACGAAGTCGGAATGGGGCTGGTGCCGGACAATCCGCTCGGCAGACAATTTAGGGACGCGCAGGGAATAGCGAATAAGATAATGGCGGCAACAGCGGAAGAGGTGTATTTTTTAGTATCGGGGATAGCGATAAAAATAAAAAGTTTGTAAGGTTCGTAAAGTTCATAAGGTAAGTGCAAAAGAATGCGAAATATCTGACCTTACAAACCTTATGAACCTTATAAACTTTAATCGGAGGGAACTTGATTAAAAGAATACTTTTATCGGTCCAATTCCTCACCCGTCTTCCCGTTATCGTTCCGGGAGAGGCGAATGAGGCCGACATTGCGGGGTCGGCGGTCTTTTTCCCGCTAGCGGGTCTGTTTATAGCAGGTATCCTGGCTGGAGCTTACTTTTTGCTCTTCTCTGTATTGCCAGCCTTTGTCGTTTCAGTGCTGGTGCTCTTCATATATATATTACTCACCGGATCACTTCACCTGGACGGGTTTGCGGATACAGTGGATGGTTTCTACGGCGGAAAGAATAAAGAGGAGATACTGAAAATAATGGATGACAGCCGCATCGGAGCCATCGGGGCGGTTTGGCTTTTTACGGTTATAACCCTTTTTATAGCGCTTTTCACCTATCTGTCAAAAGAGCTTGTTCCCGCTCTGCTCTCGGCAATAGTTTTGGGCAGGACCGGCGCTGTGCTCCTTATGTATTTTTCAAAACCGGCAAAGAAAACCGGATTGGCAAATATGTTCTGCGGCAAGATAACTTTTCTTCACGCGCTCTTAGCGTATCTGATAGCGGCCTGCATCTGCGCAGCGCTCGGCTGGAAAGCTATCGCGGGACTTTTTATCGTGACCATACTTTCCGTCATCGCGGCGAAATATTTTCAGAGGAAGCTCGGGGGAATAACCGGTGACACCATAGGGTTTTCAATAGTTTTATTTGAAGCAGTAGTGTTGATTTACTGGCTTATCAGGATATCTTAGAAAAACGCAATTATATTAACCCGGAGGAAACAGATGAAAAAGTATTTGCTGATCGCGCTGCTCTCGTTTTGTTCGGCCCTGCACGCCGGAGAGGCCCTTAAAGAAGCCGAAAAGGACAACTCGGCCGATAAGGTCTTCTCCCTTGACGAAGTCGTGGTCACCGGGACCAAAACGGAAAAATACCTCCGTGATGAGCCGGGAAGCGTTGAGCTCATTACCCATGATACTGTAAAAGCCAGCGGCAACGCGGGTCAAGCTGCTGCCTCTGTTTCCGGCGTGGATGTCGGACAAAACGGCTCTCTCGGGCAGACTCAGAACATGTTGATACGCGGTGTTGCGTCGGAAGGAACTTTGATCCTTCTTGACGGCATACCGCTTAACGGAAGTTATTCCGGTCTTGTTGACTTTTCTTCGCTCGCGCTTGATAACATTGAAAGGATAGAGATAATGAAAGGCCCAGGCTCTTCCCTTTATGGCGCCAATGCGGTAGGCGGAGTCGTAAACCTGATCACAAAGTCCAAAGCGGGAAAGCCGGAATTAACCGTCGGGGAAAAATACGGAACCTTCAACACTCACGACCTGAACCTTGGCTTTTCCGGCAAGCTGGATCTTTTGAGCGTCAATATCGGCGGAAGTTACCAGCATACGGACGGGGCAAGGCCAAATAGCGCTTTTGACGCCTACAACGCGAACGGAAAGCTTTCTTATGAATTCATAAAGGGCAGTTCAGTAGCGCTGTCCGGCGGGTATTATAACGACAAGGTAGGTTCTCCCGGTCCGGCCGGACTCCCGTCGCTCACCGACCGGCAGGAAGACCTGAAGTATTTCGGAAACCTTGAGACCAGCCTTGCACTTGCGGAGGATATGAACCTGAAGGTTAATCTTTATGCGGCAAGCACTAACCAGAACTTTTATTCCGCGTCAGCTACGACAAGCACGGAGATAAATTACGACCTGAATGCCCAGTACTCCTATGATCTCGCCGGTTTAAATGTGCTGACATTTGGCGCCAGGTATAGGAACAACAATCTTAACCAAAACCTTATCGGGCAGAAGGAATCAACTACAAAATCAGTTTTTGCCCAAGATGTGCTTGATATGCTGGGGAATTTTATCTTCACGCCTTCCATCAGGCTTGACAGCGATAGCGGTTACGGAGACACCTGGAACCCCCAGGCCTCTTTGGTCTACAACATTGATGACGGGCTGCAGCTGAAAGGTTCGGTAGGAACATCTTTTCGGGCGCCGAATTTCTCGGAACTTTACTGGCCGCTTGATTCCTGGGGGGATGTGGGAAACCCGTTGCTTAAACCAGAGAAAGCGACGTCTTATGATTTCGGTTTAAGTTACGAAGCGCCCGGAGCCTTTTTCGCCAGAGCAACATATTTCCAGAATAATATTGCGGATATGATTCAGTGGTCGCTTGACCCGTCCACTTTTTTGTTTACTCCGATGAATGTCGGCAATGCCGTTACTTACGGTGTTGAAAGTGAAATTAAACTGCGTCCCGCCGCGATCGCCGAACTCTCATTAAATTACACCTGGCTTTCCGCGAAAGACACGGGCACGGGTAAAGATCTTTACTACCGGCCGAAGAACAAGATTAACTTCGGGTTGAAGCTGAAACCCTCTATTTTTGTAGTTGAATTTAACTCCGAGTATTACGACATACGCACGGGAAACGACGCGCTGACCTATCTTGACGTCAACCTTCCGGCGGTGATAGTTTCGTCGGCGAAAATATCCGCCAAACTTGGCGCGGAGAGCGAATTGTACACCGGCGTCAGCAACCTGGAAAATGCGCGCTACGAGTTGAGGAGCGGTTACCCGATGCCGGGAAGGACATACTATTGCGGAGTGAACTATAAATTCTAATGGCAAATAGAGCAACGGCAGGCGCCGGAACCGGAAGCCTGCCTGAAAATACGGTTTTAATACCGGGTGAAGCGGTAAAAAGGAGAGGATTCTTCGGCGCTTTTCTTGCCGGGTCGCTAATTTTTCACCTGGCGCTTTACTTCTTCCTCGTCTTTCTAGAACCCGCCGCCCGCAGCGGCAGAGTTCAGCTTATTGAAGTTGCGTTTGCCTACAGGGCCGCGCCGGCAGTTCACGCGACAGCAAAGCAAACCGTTTCTGCCGCGCCCGACGGGATTGTGAGCAAGCCGGAACAAACCGTAAAAGAAGAAACCGGTTTACTCCCTGCAAATGAAATGAAGGCTGAAGGAAGCGCGGGCGCTGCGGAGAAGGCCTCCGGTTCCGGCACCTATTTGGACGACGCGTTCGCTTTATGGATAGCCGGAATACAGCGCAGGATCTCGGGCTTGCTGTCTTATCCGAGACTGGCCAGGGAGAACGGCATTGAGGGAACCGCGGTTGTCCGCTTTACCGTCGATAGCGCCGGCAGGGTGACGAGTACAGCGGTGATTAATTCCTCCGGAAGCAATTTGCTTGACGCGGAAGCGATAAGGGTGGTCAGGCGCGCTTCTCCTTTCCCGGCGCCGGCAGGCACGGAGAGTAGGTATTTCTCAATTCCCGTAACATTCACGTTAAAGTGAAACTTTGCCTGTTTACCATTGACTTTTATTCAAAAGTTGCTATACTTTTTGTACAATTAGATTCTTCAATGATAGTGGAGGGACTAAGAGATTGAAATCGCTCGGAAGGCATGTTTTGGCAGAAATGTATGAATGCGACGCCGATATCCTAAACGACCACGAAAAGGTCGAAGATATTCTGATAGACGGCGCTAAAGAAGCCAAAGCGACCATTATTGAAAGTGTTTTTCATAAATTCAACCCCTACGGCGTGTCCGGAGTTGTTGTTATACAGGAATCTCACTTCACGATTCACACCTGGCCGGAATACGGATACGCGGCGCTGGATTGTTTTACCTGCGGAGAAGAGATCAATCCCTGGGTTGCTTTTGAGCATATAGCCAAAAAGCTTAAGTCTAAGAACTACACGACCATGGAAATAAACAGGGGCACGCTTAACCTCAAAAACAAAGAACTTACCCACAAACCGATGAAGGCCTGAAAAACCCTTCTAACGGAAGTTTTGCCGCCGGCTTAGGGCCGGTTTTTTGTTTTTAAGCGTAAAACCCGCGGGGAAATACATATTGCATTTGTGAAACCATTGTGTTATATTTTCCGAAACATTAAGGTTTTTGCGCCGGTTTGACCGGAGCAAATCCTGGTTCAAGGGCGAGAAAGCACGCCGCTATCCGCGGCAGGCCCGGGAGAAACCTTGGAATACTCAGAACGGCAGTTAAGGACCCCTCTTTTTACCGCGGTCGTTAACTATGCCATGCAGAAGAAAATATCCTTCCACACGCCGGGTCACAAGCACGGCGACGGTATTCCTAAAATGTTCCGCGATTTCGTGGGCTCCAGGATATTTGACATAGACCTTACCCTGCTCGAAGAAGTTGATTCACTGCAGGATCCGAAAACGGTCATAAAGGAAGCGCAGAAACTCGCGGCGGAAGCTTACGGCGCGGATTACTCCTTCTTCCTGGTGAACGGGACGACCATCGGGAACCAGGCGATGATACTTTCGGTAATAAAGCCCGGGGAAAAATTGATAGTTCCGAGGAACGCCCATAAATCAGTGCTCTCCGGGGTCATTCTGTCAGGCGCGGTGCCGGTCTATGTTTACCCGAAGTACGACCAGGAGCTCGGGGTCATCTGTAATGTTACTCCGAAGCAGATAGAAGAAAAGATTATTGAGAACCCTGATGTAAAAGCAATACTGGTGACGAGCCCTACCTACAACGGCATAGCCACTGACATCAGGGAGATAGTGCGCGTCGCCCACCAGTACAAGAAAATACTTCTGGTCGACGAAGCCCACGGACCGCACCTGAAGTTTCACCCGGATCTTCCGCTCTCGGCAATGGAAGGCGGGGCGGATATGTGCGTTCAGAGCACGCACAAGATAATCTCGGGGATGACCCAGGCGTCCATGATGCACGCAAGAAAGACCGTGGATATCCTGAAACTAAAGAGAATCTTGCAGCTTCTGCATACAACCAGTCCTTCATATATACTGATGGCATCTCTGGATGTTGCGAGGATGCAGATGGCGACAGAAGGCAGGGCTATTCTTTCCAAGGTTATTACCCTGGCCAACCTCGCGAGGGCGGAGATAGTACAGGCAGGACTTGGTTGTTTCGGCAAAGAAGCGATAGGCAGGGAAGGCATCTACGATGTGGATGTAACCAAGCTGACTATAGACACCAGGGCCGCCGGTAATTCCGGCTATGAAGTAGCCAAGATATTGAACAAAAAGTACGGAGTGCAGATAGAATTCGCGGCTCCTACGAATGTACTCGCTATCATGAGCCTGGGAAACACAAAAGAGGACATAAACAGGCTGGTAAAGGCGCTGAAAGAGATAAAGAAGACCTTTACTCCGAACGAAGAACTGATAAAGAAAATAAACTCCGTGAAGGCTCCGGAACTGGAATCAGAGGTCGTGTTGACCCCGCGCGAGGCGGCTTTCTCGGTGACAAAAAAGATACCTTTCAAGGAAGCCATCGGAATGGTGAGCGCAGAGCTTATCTGCCCCTACCCGCCGGGAATCCCGGTGCTGGCTCCGGGAGAGAGAATAACAAAAGAGGTCTATGAGTACCTAATGTACCTTAGGGACCTTGGCAACATGATAAACGGGCAAGATGACAAAACGCTTCAGACCGTGAAGGTGGTTGCAGAAGCCCGGCCGGAGAACGGCCATGGCCTGTTCGAAGCCGATAAAAAAACACCGGAACCAAAGAAAAATTAACAGGATGCGCTGTTTCGCGTCCGGACTGAAGGAGGAACCTACAGGTGCTTTACTGCTGCGAAGAATGCCAGAGCTATGAGCAGTGCAGCGAATCCGGAACTCTGCTGGAAGGCTGCTGCAAGGAATGTTTCTATTTTGAGGAATGTCACGATGGGGAGGGAGATAATGAAGAAGAAGAAGAATAAAAAGGCCGGCACGGGCAAAAAGGCGGCAAAAATTAAAAAGACAAAGAAAGTTAAATCGGTAAAAACCCCGAAAGCAGGGCACAAAGTCAGAAAACTGTCAAAAACCGAGATCAAACGTTACCTGTCAATATTGAACGAGAAGAAAAATAATGTCCTTGAGGAGCTCAACAAGCACCTGGATGACGGGAAAAAAATAGAGTTCAACGAGGTAAAGGATTCTGTAGACTTAGCTACCGATACATATGACACGGAATTCCTCCACAACCTTTCCGATACCGAAAAAAAGATGCTGGAAGACATAGACCATGCGATAGAAAAAGCTGAAAAGGGCGATTATGGATCCTGCGAGACCTGCGGCAAGCCGATCAGCAAGGAAAGGCTTGAAGCCCTGCCTTTCTCCAAAAATTGCATATCGTGCCAGACGAAAAAAGAAGTATAATCCCGGGACTTTATATAGTAGACGGTAATTCTTACGCCTACAGGTCTTACTATGCAATAAAGAACCTGACCACTTCAAAGGGCAAACCCGTGAACGCGGTATTCGGGTTTGCCCGTTTGCTTTTTAAGATACATAAGACAGTCAAGCCCGCCTACGCGGCAGTTGCATTTGACACCAAGCACAAAACCTTCCGTCACGAGGCGCTCAAAGAATACAAGGCCGAGCGGCAGCCCCCTCCGGAAGACCTGATAGAGCAGATGAAGGAAATCAAAGAGATGCTTTCCGTGTTCGGCATAAAATCTTTGGAACTTCCCGGATATGAAGCAGACGATATACTTATGCTACTTTCGGAAAAGGCAAAGAAGGCCGGGATCAAGACCACAATACTTACCGGCGACAAGGATATGCTCCAGCTCGTAGACGACGGCAGGGTCAGAGTCGAAAGCGTGAACAAAGACGGCTACTATTACGACGCCGCGAAAGTGAAGGAAAGATACGGAGTAACTCCCGGGCAGATGATAGATTATCTCGCGCTCGCGGGAGACGCTTCGGACAACATCCCCGGGGTGCCGGGCATCGGCGAGAAGACCGCTTCCGCTCTGCTTGAGAAATATCACAGCCTCGACGGAGTTCTAGAGAACGCGGCAAAGATAGAAAAGGAAGGACTGCGGAACCGCCTGCTGGATAATAAGGAGACGGCACTGCTTTCGCGTAAACTCGCGACCCTGGTACAGCCTCCTCTGGAACTTGAAATTAACGACCTGGTTCTCAGGCATCCGGATACTCCCAAATTAATAGAATTCCTGAAAGAGCGGGAATTTATGAGCATGCTCCGCGAGGCAAAGGAAACATTCGGCGGGGGAAGCGCGTTCGAGGGCGGCCTTTTTGAAGAATCTCCTGAGTTTGAAAGAAGGGAAAGGATAGAGGTGACGGGTGCCAAAGAACTTGAGGCCGCGGAAAAAGAACTGAAGGGAACCGTAAATATCCTTCTCTCCGGCGGAAAACTGTTATTGTCCTCCTCGGAAGAGAGATTCTTTTCTTT
>CAIWWK010000152.1 GCA_903916325.1 Candidatus Firestoneibacteriota bacterium | reverse complement strand
CCAGGGCAAACCTGACGGCTATGGACGGCTACAACGCAATGAAGATACTGCTGAAGCGGAAAATAAAAATGGATGGTTTATTCATAGACAGGTCCTCGAAGACTTTTGGCGCCATTAAGGCCATGTTGGAAGACGCTCCTGAATTGCTGAAAACCATTCAAATAATGAGCCTCGAATACGAAGATGAACTTGACAGCTTCCCGTACCGTATCATCGGCTGGCACTACCCGCTCTTTGAAGAAGGGGCTGAAGCAATCAAGCTTTTAGTAGGGCTCATAGAGGGCAAACTCAAACTCCCGGCGATAAGCGAACTTTCGGCTTCGCTGGCTCAAAAAAAATACGGAGGACAAAATGAGTAAAACGGCAAAAATAGTTTTTTTCGCAGTATTTATTACAGTGTTCTTGAACTGGCCTGTTATGCAGGTATTCGCGGCTGAGGGAACAGTCCTGAAGACGCTGGAACTCAAAAGCGAGCCTGCAACTCAGACTATCATCGTTCCTGGGTCATTTAAGCTGGTCTTTAAAAAGAATTCCAGGATACTAACCAATCCCGGCGAGCATGGCGCGAGGGGAACCAAGATAAATGAACTCTATGACCTTGAAACTGACCCGGAAGGCAAGAACAACTATTGTTCGGTGAACTATGATGTTGCCGGTTCTTCTATTGAGGCCGGAAAAATGAAGATATTGGAAAGTTCTCCTGTCAGGGTGATTATCAGAGTCGCCGGAACCCTGGGCACTGCTTTTGAAGAAAAAGTAAACACGACAAAAAAATATGTTATATACCCGACCGGTAAGGTTTATATCCGCGAGTATTATGAGTCCGAACCAAAGATGGTTCTTGCCGGAATGTGGCTCAACCCCGTATACGCTTTTATTCCCGCGGAACAATTTGCCGACCCTGTTGATGACGATAACTTCTGGTGGTCGTGGGGAGGGCAGAAATATCTTTCGGATTATAAGCTAAACACGCAAAGCTATTTTGAACTTTTTTACGGTACAGATAAGCATCCGAAATATTTTACAGATAAAAGCCCGAAGAAGACTCAAAGCGATATTGAGATACTTGAAACAAAATCAAATTTCCTAATAGCACTGCACTATCGCACCGAAAGAGTTTACTACTGGGGTCGCTGGGTAATGGGCAGGAAGATAGGCGACTTGAACATAGGCTTTTCACAATCCCCGTTCAAAGGCTACGACCTTAAGGACTCAAAGACGCTTACATATCTCTTCCAAATGAAGCCAAACGCGATGTATGGAACAGAAGCCGCGAAACCCTACGCGTCAGATTACAGAAATCCCGGGAAACTTACGGTATTAAAAGGCAGCCCGGTGCTTGATAATGAAGATGATATTAACAAGGACGGCTATAACGAAGCCGAAGGCTGTTATCTTATCAAATCGGCCGTTGACGGAGCCGAGTTTTCGCTGGATTGTAAGAAAAAGAGGTTCGATCCGGTGTTCAAGGTGGAAGAATGGAATGCTGCCGCTCCTGAAAGTATTGAGGTGAACGGGTCAAAATTGACCCGCGGTACAGGCTATCTTGCCGAAGTGCCGGAAGGCAGTAAAGACCTGATCCTCCAGGTGGCTGGAAGTTATGATAAGAGTTTGGCCATAAAAATTATCAAGAAGCAATAATTGGAGATTCTATTG
>CAIWWK010000151.1 GCA_903916325.1 Candidatus Firestoneibacteriota bacterium | reverse complement strand
GCGGAACATCCGATACTTGACGGCGTGCCGCTTCAGGCGATGCCCTACGACAGGGTCGAAGTTTTAAAATTCAAAGTTGCCGAAGGAGCCAAAGTCCTGATAGAGACAGAGGACGGCTACCCCGTAATGGCGGTGAAATCGCTCGGCAAGGGGAGGGTTGTAACATTTGCTTTCAGGACTGACGGCCTTTCTCCCCAGGTATATGCCGAGGGCAACAACCGTCTTATTAATTTCCCGCAAAGGTACTGGGAAGTCTGGTTCAACCTGCTTGCGCGCTCGGCCTTCTGGGCCTCGGGGCGTGAATTCAAGAAATCAGGCGAGCCGGTAATGCTTACAGGCGGGGATGACGATGCTTACCTGAAAGCGCTGCAGTGGAAAGACGCTTCAGGCAAGGTCACTGATTGGAAACTTGATTTCAAGGCTCCTTCAGCCAGGGCCGCGATTGAGCTTTCGGTTCCGCTCACGATAGACCACGGAAAGGATATCCCCGTCAGTTTTGAAGTGCCAAAAGGATTGGAGAATGCCGCGTGGAGCATTGAAGCGTCTGAACCCTCGCGTTTCGGCGACAGAGTAATGGACAGGATTGACCTTGATTTGAAAGGCGCCAACGCGATAAACGGTGAAGGCGAATGCGCCGCGAAATTCCCGGGCGCAAAACTCAGCAAGACCTGCGCGACTTTTCATGTTATAGGAAAGGCCGACGGCAAGATTGTTGCCGAAGGCGTAACAACGATGATGTTTTCTCCCGACCCTGTGTGGGATGATTTTGAAATCCATTGCTGGGGCGGAGCGGAAAGCGTTCCCTTTCTCAGGGATTTTGAAAGAAACCTGGAAAAACAGCTGGGCGTTACCTGTCAGCAGACCTACAGTGAAAACAGCGCGAAGGAAGCGCTGCTTACCGGCTACCGCAACCAGCTTTACGCGGGCATAGACGGCCTGCACGTGAAACTGCCGAAAGGCGACAGCTCGCAGGATAAGAGCCTGCTCATCCGCCATCCTTCTTTCTCCGATCCGGCGGAACTCGCGGCGCGCGAAAAAGGGGTGCTTGCTAAATTTTCTCCGCTGGCGAAATACAAGCCGTTAACCTGCATATTGGCCGACGAGACTTCGCTGACCAACTACACCTCGGAGTATGATTTTGATTTCCATCCGGAGAATATAAAAGCATTTAAGGCTAAGCTTGAAGCGAAGTTCAAATCTGTCGAAGCTTTGAACAAGGCGCTCGGCACTTCGTTTAAATCCTTCGCCGACGCCGAGCCGCCGACCACGCCTGAAACAAGGGCCTCCGGCAACTGGGGGCTTTGGAGCGAATGGCGGTCTCACAATGACGACATGTGGGCTTCGGTCTTCTTTAGCTATGAAAAGTGGTTTGATAAGGCGGTTCCGGGAGCGCGCCTGAGTTTGTCCGGCACGCAGACCTCGACGCCTTTCAACGGAATTGACTGGGCGAAACTGACTCCGGCCTTCCGTTCCATTTGCGGCTACCGCGGGCGCTACCAGGACCTCCAGCGCATTAATTTTGACCCGACAGGCGAGATTAAGACGCTTTCCTGGGTCGGCTACGGCGCGAGGGGCCTCGGCGTTCATTACCAGATGTGGGACAATTTATTGAGCGGCGACAGCGGCTGCGGCATTTTCTGGTGGCTCTCAATGAGAAACGCGGACCTGGCTTTTTGCAAGTCAGCGCAGGATTATAAGAGCGTTTTTGCAACGCTGCAGCAGGGCATAGGAAAACAGTACCAGCTTGCGAGAAGGACTTTCTCTCCCGCGGCGGTGTTCTGGAGCCCGGCAAGCCAGCGCGCGGCGTATGCCGCGGGCAAGCTGCCCGAGTTTATAAAGAAAGAGGCGCTGGTTGTGGATTCATTGCGCAGCGCGGGGTTTGATCCCTACTTCATCTCGGAAGAGCAGCTGCTTGCAGGCGAATTAAAGAGCAAGGGCGCCAAAGGCCTTTT
>CAIWWK010000150.1 GCA_903916325.1 Candidatus Firestoneibacteriota bacterium | reverse complement strand
CCGCGCATCCTTTCCCGCCGATTGTTTGTTCGCACTGGTTGCAAAACATAATGCCTCCTTTTCCGTATCTTCATAATGATACCGAATACGTGTCATTATGTCAAGCGAAATGTCTATGGCCCTGGCTGCCTGCCTTGACAGCGGCAGGTCAAAACCCCTATACTATATGCTGTTGCCATTAGGAGGCGCTATGAAACGCTCAATTTCCGTGATACTCGCCATTGTTTTGTTTTTCGGCATAGGGTTCTTGTATTCCCAGCACAGGGCAAACGCTTTCGCCGGGCTGAAAACGGGAAACACGGCCCCTGATTTTACTTTGCAGTCTTCCTCGGGCGAGCCTTTCACGCTCTCCAAAGCCCTTGGCAAAACCTCTATCGTACTCTTCTTTTATCCAAAGGATTTCAGCCCGGGCTGCACAACCGAGGTCTGCACCTTCAGGGACGCCTACTCGGTCTTTAAAGAAGCCGGAGCGGAAGTGATCGGCATAAGCTCGGATTCCATAGAATCGCACAAGGGTTTTATTAAAGAGCACAAATTACCCTTCAAGCTGCTAAGCGATGAGAAGGGGGAAGTGAGGAAGCTTTATAAGATTAAGAGTTCCGGCGGGTTGATACCCGGCAGGGTTACCTTTGTGCTGGATAAGAAGGGAGTCATTCAATATATTTTTTCAAGCCAGTTTGAGGCGAAGAAACATGTGGAAGAAACTCTAAAAATAGTCAGAAAAAATAAAGAAGATAAAAGTTTGTAAGGTTCTTAAGGTTTGTAAGGTTTGTAAGGTTTACAAGCCGCACTTTGTGCGTCTTGTTCTATAAGGAAAAAGTAAAATCAAAACAAGGCTAAACATTTCAAATTTATACTTATGTGACATCCCCGGAGTCTCATGGATTTGCTGGAATTAGCAAAACAGCTTTTGTCAAAATACGGCTACGCCGCGATTTACGGGCTTCTCTGCCTCGGCATGTTCGGCGCTCCCCTCCCCGATGAAACGGTAATTATTTTCATAGGCTTCCTGATCTCAAAAAAATTATTCCTTCCTGTCCCCGCCTATATTTGCGCCGCCTTGGGCGTGATTACCGGCATCACCTTAAGTTATTACCTCGGCAGGACCCTCGGCTATTCCCTGGTGACAAAATACGGAAAGTACATACACATTACCCACAAAAGATTGGAGAAGTTTGACGCGTTTTTCAACCGGTTCGGCAGGTGGGTGCTTGTATTCGGTTTCTATATTCCCGGCCTCCGCCACATAAGCGCTTTTGCCACCGGTATTTCAAAATTAAGATACCGCGTCTTCGCGCTCTTCGCCTATTGCGGCGCGATTATCTGGACCTGTTCGCTTTTGACGCTCGGCTACGTTCTCGGCAAAGAGTGGGAGCAGCACCAGGCGAAGATACTCGCAAACTTTACCCTGGTTGCGGGCGTGTTTGTGGTGCTCGCGCTGATTGCCACCTGGATCGGCTACAGGAACCATAGGAAGCGAAAAGCTAAGAGAGCAGATGGTTAGATGGTTAGATGGTTGGATGCTTAAGTGCATGCAGGGTTGATGCGCGGAGGAGCGGACGCGCAGATGCACAGTAAGGCGGAGGACGGAAGACAGAGGGCGGAAGACAGAGGGCGGAAGACAGAGGACGGAAGACAGAGGACAGAAGACAGAAGCATGCCATGAACCCGAGTGTTAACGAGTGGTTCATGGGCAGAAGACAGAAGAACCATGAGTCTTTAATTAGCAATTAGT
>CAIWWK010000149.1 GCA_903916325.1 Candidatus Firestoneibacteriota bacterium | reverse complement strand
TGTATCCAGTGAATGGCGCTTACGCCCCGCTCGCCATAACCGCGGACTATCTTTCTGAGCCATTCTTCCGTCCAGGGCTGCTTTGCCTGAAGGACATCATCGGCGAAATCGAAAGTAACAAAGAACTCCATGGCTGAACTCCATATAGGATTATTGTTAACGCCAAAATGCAGCACTACACTAAATACTAAATTCGAAGAATCAAATTCGAAATTCGAAACAAAAACAAGGGTAATACTTGTCACCTATGGCGCATATTCTCCCTTTGTCCGATCAAGGCAGAACTGCCGCTATTTTGGCTTACTTCCTCCAACCGTGAACCGCATCCCGCATTGCGTAGATATTTGCCGGAGGTATCAGCTGGTGCAGGTCATGGCTGGAGGCAACAATGTACCCGCCATCGGCCGAAAGGCCCTCAATATGCCGCCTGACATCTTCCGCGACTTGTTCGGGATTTCCTTTCGCCAGCACCCCGCCTATGTCGATATTTCCCTGCAGGGCCGTCCTGGAACCCCAGCGTTTTTTTACTTCATAGATATCCTGGGCGCCGCCGCAGGGGTCTAGCGGATGGATGACGTCCACGCCCATGTCAATAAAAAGCGGCATAAGCGGTTCCACGAGCCCGTCGGTATGAATAGTCAGCAACTTTCCCGCGCCTTTTATTCTCTCCGCCTGTTTTTTCATGAAAACATCGGCGTATTTTTCCATCATCACGGGATTCAGCATCGAGCCGGTGCTCGTTACAAGGCTGTAGGTAAGCAGTATACCGTCGACCGGATACGAGAGAAGCATCTCAAGCTCCTTCATCGCGTACTCCTGAACCCGGGCAAGAAAATCATCAATAAAATCCGGATTTTCATAGATAGCGTAACAGAAATCCTGATAGCCCATGGCGGAAGACACAATCTTGTCGGGCGATGTGCCGCAGACAACTATGCCGAGGCCCGTGCCTTCGATACACCGCAAGAATTCTTCCAGCCTCCCGCGTAAAGCTCCCAGATCCGGATACCAGATATCCTTCAGGCTCGCGGGAGTCTTCATCATCCCGTCTACATAATGGCGCCTGCCCGCGGCATCGACCATCTCTTTCCTCGCCAGCCGCCAGATGTTTCCGAAATATACCATATCGTTTCCCATCTTCAGATTCCACTCTATGACATCCGGCACGGGGAGCTCAAAGGAATGAAGCGACATATCGACAGGTTTGCCCAGCATGGCCGAAACAATCGCCGGATCCGCCTCGTGTTCAAACAGCGGTATCTCGTTGCACTGTATGTGCTTTACAGCCTTTAGAAAGCGGTTCTTGTCCGGGGCGCGCATTTTACATTCTCCTTAATTATACATTGTCTTTCACAACCTTATCGTGTTTCTCTTTCAGTCCAAACACGGGCCCCTAATGTTGCCCCTCCGCTCCTTAATTGATCGCGGTCAATACCAGAAATACAAATACAAAGCGCTAAATACTAAATTCGAAATTCGAAACAAAAGCAAGGAGAAGAACCTTTAAAAACTTCATTTGCTGTTTGCCATGTCTTTTACCGCTTTCCACAGCACGGGACGAATGAACTTCAGGCCGTCTGAGTCCAGCAGCGAAATGGCCGCGCTTTCATATATGTTAAAGGCTTTGAACCCGTCCCGTTTGCAATAATCGAGAAATATTGGCAAATCCCTCTCCCAATCCTCTTCTTTAGCGCTATGAAGAGAAGGCGTCATAGTAAGCGGGATTTTTGCGGAACGGCAG
>CAIWWK010000148.1 GCA_903916325.1 Candidatus Firestoneibacteriota bacterium | reverse complement strand
TATCTATTATCAGTATCATTTTTCCTCTTAACAGAATGTTAATGTAGCTCTGAATTTGCTGAGCATCCGAGCCTCTGAGCATCTGCGCATCAGGTTAAAGTCCTTTCCCCGCCAGTTCAACCGCTGACATTAACGCTTTTGCCTTGTTCAGAGTTTCCTGGTATTCCGTTTTTGGATCTGAATCTGCCACTATCCCCGCGCCTGCCTGAACATAAACCTTGTTTTTGTTTATTACCATCGTGCGAAGAGTTATGCACGAGTCAAGGTTGCCGTTAAAGCCAAAGTAGCCGATCATACCGGCATAAGGGCCTCTTTGAACAGGTTCAAGTTCTTCGATAATCTCCATCGCGCGGATCTTCGGGGCCCCGCTTACGGTGCCTGCCGGAAAACAGGCACGTATGACATCATAGGCGTCTCTGTTTTTTCTCAATTTTCCGGTTACATTCGAAACAATGTGCATGACAAAAGCGTATTTCTCGACGGACAGCATCTCGTCAACTTTTACCGAACTGTAATCGCAGACTCTTCCGATGTCATTCCGTGCAAGGTCCACGAGCATTACATGCTCCGCAAGTTCCTTCGGGTCTTTAAGAAGTTCCCTTGTGAGTTTCTCGTCTTCAGGTTCGTCTTTACCCCGCGGCCTGGTGCCTGCAATCGGCCTCTCAGTGACTATGCCGTTCTCGACCTTGACCATTATCTCTGGTGAAGCTCCGGCAAT
Source organism: Candidatus Firestoneibacteriota bacterium (assembly GCA_903916325.1). Lineage (GTDB taxonomy): Bacteria > Oederibacteriota > D2-FULL-39-29 > D2-FULL-39-29 > CAIOVX01 > CAIOVX01. The sequence goes on along the minus strand of CAIWWK010000148.1, from coordinate 11,464 downwards.
CCTAAGATCCCCGTATTTTAAATAGAACATGTAGGGTGACGGATTTATGACCCGAAGCGCCCTGTAGATATCAAAAGAGTCTGCTGAGGATACGGCTGACAGGCGCTGTGAAAGGACTACCTGAAAAATATCGCCGGTTTTAATGTATTCTTTTGCTTTTTTGACCATTTCCACATATTTGTTTTCAGAAGTATTTGACACCAGCGCCGCGCTCGTTTTGTTTGCGGCCCGTCCGGAAAGAATTGAGTCTTTCGCAGGTTTCTTCAGTTTTTCGACAAGCTTTTCTATGGACTCAACGCCTTTTTTGTAGGCTTTTTCGGCGGAGCCTTTGACCAGCACGTTTGCCACAACCTTTATTGTATGTTTAATGTGGTCAAATACAAGGAGTGTGTCGGTTATCATGAAAGCCGCGTCAGGAAGGTTGCGGTCGTCGTCGTTCTTTTCCGGGAGATCTTCAAAGTACCTTACCATGTCATAGCTAAGGTACCCTACAGCGCCACCGGAAAAGAGCGGCAGTCCCGGTACTTCGACGGGTTTGTATTCCGTCATAAAGTCTTTGAGCGCCAAAAGACAGTCTTTTTTCGCGGTGAAAGCCGATTTTTTGCCCTGCCTGATTATCTCAACGCGGTTGTCTTTAGAAATAAAAAGCACGGAAGGATCTGAACCCAGGAAAGAATACCGGGCCAGTCTCTCCCCTCCCACCACTGATTCAAGCAGGAAAGAGTATTTGCTTTCTATCTTTCTGAAAGCCGAAACCGGGGTTTCCATGTCCGCAAAAATCTCGGCATAGACCGGTATCAGATTGCCTTTTCTTGCCAGTTTTTTAAAATCATTCAGCTGGGGATGTATTCTCATGCAATACTCACTTCCCGTATACTTTTTTTGGGTCAAACATTATCTTTCCTGTCTGGACAAGCTTGGAGCCTCTTACCTGTTTGAAGAAACAACTCCTGTGGCCGGTGTGGCAGGCCGCGCCTCCTGACTGGTTGACTTTAACGAGTACGGCGTCAGAATCGCAGTCAAAAGCGATGCTCTTCAGAACCTGGACATTGCCGGAAGTTTCCCCTTTTAACCACAGTTTATTCCTGCTCCTGGACCAGAAGTGCACTTTTTTTGTTTTGAGCGTCTTTTGAAGCGCAAGTTTGTTCATATAGGCCAGCATAAGCACGTCACCTGTTTTGTAATCCTGCACAATAGCCGGTATAAGGCCGTCTGTGGAATATTTACACTGTTTTAAGATTGCTTTCACTTTTGATTTCTCCTTTTCAGATTCTTACGTTTACGCCAAGTTTTCTTAATTCCTGCTTAACCTTCCTTACCGTGTATTCCTTGTAGTGAAATATGGAAGCAGCCAGCACAGCGTCCGCTTTGCCTTTTGTAAGCACCTCATACATATGTTCAACATTTCCCGCTCCGCCTGAAGCTATTACCGGGACATTTACAGACTCGCTGATTGCTTTTGTCAGCGCTATATCATAACCGTTCTTTGTGCCGTCGGCGTCCATGCTTGTAAGCAATATTTCTCCGGAACCAAGTTTAACAACTTTTTTTGCCCATTTCACCGCGTCTATGCCTGTGCGGTTCCTGCCGCCATGGGTAAATATTTCCCATTTATTGCGGGAAACCTTTTTTGCGTCAATCGCGGTAACAATGCACTGGCTTCCGAAGAGTTGTGAGGATTCGCGGATGATATCGGGATTGGCAATTGCCGCTGTGTTGATAGAAACTTTGTCCGCGCCGGCGTTCAAAAGGTCTCGTATATCGCCGATGGTCTTTATGCCTCCGCCAACCGTAAGCGGTATGAATATGGTCGAAGCCGTCTTTCTTACGACATCGATCATTATTTTTCTTTTCTCGTGCGAGGCTGTGATATCCAGGAAGACCAGTTCGTCCCCGCCCTGCCTGTCATATTCAACGGCGCTTTCAACGGGATCCCCGGCTTTTTGAAGCTGCAGAAACTTTATGCCTTTAACGACCTGTCCATTCTGAACGTCAAGGCAGGGAATGATTCTTTTGGCGAGCACTAAATCCTCCTGCCGCTCTTTCGGGCTTTGTGTTTCATTTGTTTTTTCCGTGCCCGTCGGTCGGAAGGCTGGTACTCTTTGGCCAATCTGATGGCTTTTTTCAGGTCAAGATTCCCGGTATAAAGAGACTTTCCGATTACCATACCGGAAACACCGTACTTTTCCAGCGCGCATAGATTTTCGACATCTGCGATGCTTGTGACACCGCCTGAGGCAATTACTTCCATGTTGACTGCCTGCGCGAGCTCTTTGGTATTCTTGAAGTTAGGTCCTGAAAGCATTCCGTCTTTTTCAATATCGGTAAAGAGTATTGTCTTAACGCCCACCGCCTCGACTTCTTTTGCAATAGTCACGGCTCTCTTATTTGTGACTTCTTTCCATCCCTTGACGGCTACCAATCCTTTTTTGGCGTCAATGCCTACCATAATCCGGTGCTTGTATTTGTCGACGGCTTCTTTGAGAAAATCAGTGTTGCTGATAACCGAGGTGCCGAGTATCGCCCTCTCGACTCCGCCGTTCATAATTTTATCAAGCGTTTCTATATTTCGGATGCCTCCGCCGAATTCCACGGGTATTCTTAAGGTCTTTACAATCCTGAGAACAATGTCAAGATTCTTTGGAACACCTGTCACTGCCCCGTCAATATCCACAACGTGCAGCATTTTTGCGCCTTTAAGCTGCCAGAGCTTCGCGACGCCTTCAGGTTCCTCCGAGAAAATTGTTTCATCGCGCAGGTTGCCCTGGGCCAGCCTGATACATCTGCCTTTTCGTATGTCAATTGCGGGAATTATTAACATTATTTTACCATTTTTACAAAATTTGAGAGTATTGTCAATCCGGCTTTTTGGCTTTTTTCCGGGTGAAACTGCACAGCAAAAATATTGTCCCTGCAAACCGCTGAGGCGAACTTTACGCCGTGATACGTGCGGGCTGCAATGTCGTTCTTGTTTGCAGGAATTCCGTAGTAAGAATGAACAAAATAGAAGAATGAACCTTCCTTGATCCCTTTAAACAGGGCGCAGGGTTTGGTTTTATAAACATTGTTCCAGCCGATCTGCGGAATCTTTAGCCCTTTCTTTTCCGGAAAACGGACGACGCGTCCCGGGATTATGTCCAGCCCGTTCCAGAGTCCGTTCTCTTCGCTCTCGCTGTAAAGGAGTTGAAGCCCTATGCAAATTCCGAGAAAGGGCTTGCCTGACGCTGCAGAATTCTGCAGGGTTTTGACCAGCTTAAGCTTGCCCAGATTCTTCATCCCGTCATTAAACGCGCCGACTCCCGGCAAAACAACGGCCGAGGCGCTTTCAATTATCTTTCTGCTGCCGGTAACAACGACATTCCCGCCGGCAGACACCAGCGCTTTGCCGGCGCTATGCAGATTGCCCATGCCAAAATCAACTACGGCAATATATTTATTCACAGACTTCCTTTTGTGGAGGGTATATCCCTTCCGGTAATTTTTACGGCTTCTTTGACCGCTCTTCCGAATGACTTGAAAGCGGATTCTATGGTGTGGTGAGGGTTCTTGCCGCAGGTCTTGTGCAGGTGCAGGGTCGCGCCTGAGGTCATAGTGAAAGCTTTGAAGAATTCTTCGGTCAGGTCTTCGTCAAAAATACCTATCTTTTTTTTGTCGAGCGCCAGGTCAAATACCAGATAGGGTCTTCCGCAGAAATCTACCGAGACATCTACCAATGAATCATCCATGGGCGCGGAGCCGAAACCGTACCTGTTGATGCCTTTCTTGTCCTTCAGCGCTTTTTTAAAGGCGTCTCCGAGCACCAGCCCGACGTCTTCAACCAGGTGATGAAAATCAGGCACAGCGTCTCCTTTAGCTTTAAGCTCAATATTCAGGCCGCCGTGTTTTGCCAGCTGGGAAAGCATATGGTCGAAAAAATCATCGCCCGTCCATATGTTGTACCTTCCGCTTCCGTTTAAGTCCAGGCCGAGGGTTATGCTGGTCTCAGATGTTTTTCTCTTTATGGAAGCTCTTCTCTTTTTCATTTTGTCTCCCTAATTCGGTTTAATCAGGATTTATAGCCGGCAGCTTACGCTTTTGCCGTGCGCGCGCAGGCCTTCTGATTCTGCAAGCTTCTCTATTTTAAGCTTAACATTCCTTAAAGCTTGTCTAGAGTATTCTACATATCCTATCTTTTTAATAAAATCAGAAACGCTCAGGCCTGAAGAGAACCTTGCGGACCCGGAAGTCGGCAGCACATGGTTTGTGCCGGCGATATAGTCTCCAAGGGCAACAGGCGAGTAATTCCCTATAAAAACAGCTCCGGCGTTTCTGACCAGTTTCAGCAGTTTTTCGTTCTTCCTTGTCATCAGCTGAAGGTGTTCCGGAGCAAAAATATTTGAAAGACGGGCGGCCTCTTCAAGAGTTTTTACAATTACGATACAACCTCTCTTTAGAGCCGCCTCTATGATTGCCGATTTTGGGAGACAGGTTTTCTGCCGGTTAAGGGCTTCTAGTGTTTCTTTGGCTAATCTTCCTGAATCAGTAAGCAGAATGCAGGTAGCGTCTTCATCGTGTTCAGCCTGCGCCAGCAGGTCAGCCGCGGCATATTCCGGATTAGCCGAACTGTCGGCGATCAGAAGAACTTCAGAGGGGCCGGCAATGCTGTCAATACCGGCTTGCCCGAAGATCATTCTCTTTGCCGTTGCCACATAAATGTTGCCTGGTCCAACTATCTTATCGGCGCGGCGGACTGTTTTTGTCCCGTAGGCCATCGCTGCTATTGCCTGAGCTCCGCCTATTTTATAGACATCTTTTATCCCGCAAAGATCTGCAGCAGCTAGAATTACCGGATTGACTTTCCCGTCCTGTCCGGCGGGAGTGCACATTTCGATATGTTTTACGCCGGCTGTTAATGCCGGGATGGCGTTCATAAGCACTGTGCTCGGGTAGACCGCTTTTCCGCCAGGAACATATATCCCAGCTGTTTCAACGGGTATTTGGAGCATCCCGGTCTTTGCGCCATCTCCGGAGGATATTGAAAAACCGCCGGTTATTTGTTTTCTGCAAAAAGCGGCGATATTCTTCTTTGCGGTGAGTAAAGCCGAGATAATACCGGGATCAACTTCTTTTTTCGCGTGTTTGAACTCTGAGGGTTTTACTTTTAAGCCCATGGGAGAAGTCTTAAAACCGTCGAGGCGCGCGGTGAGAGAAACCAGCGCTATATCGCCCTTTGAAGCAACCGCGGCAAGTATTCTTTTTACATCCGAAGCAGCGCGGCTGTCTGCATTTACAAGGCGTTTGAAATAGGTTTCAAGCTGCTTTGTGTCGGTTGAGCGGATTATCTTCATATTCAATTTTATCAGAACGGAAGACTTAATTAAAGGGCAATGTGCCCCTGGTTTTAGTTATTTAACCCGTTTTATCCTTGCCCCCAGCATCTCAAACTTCTTTTCTATTCTCTCGTACCCGCGGTCCAGGTGATAGATTCTTGAAATTTCCGTTGTGCCTTTGGCTCGTAGTCCCGCAAGCACAAGCGAAGCGCCTGCGCGAAGGTCAGAGACCATTACGGGAGCCCCGGAAAGGCCGGCCACGCCCTCTACAACGGCCGTATTGCCTTTGACCGAGATATTCGCGCCCATCCTGTTTAATTCCGGTATGTGCATGAAGCGCTTTTCCCAGATAGTTTCGTTTATGATGCTTGCTCCTGAAGAAAGCGACATAAACGCTGACCACTGAGCCTGCATATCAGTAGGGAATCCGGGATAGGGGCGTGTTTCTATGCCTGCAGGTTTTGGACGTTCTATTCCCTGCACCGTAAGTTTTGTCCCTGTTTTCTTGATCTTACAGCCGGCTTCTTCAAGTTTATGAATTATAATCTCAAGATGATCCAATGGGGCGTTATTAATAGTTATCTTACTGTTGGTTATTCCAGCCGCGGCCATAAAAGTTCCTGCTTCGATATAATCCGGAGTTATTTCGTACTTGCACCCCTTTAGCTCGGGAACGCCTCTAATCTCTATCTCTTTGTTTCCGTATCCTGAGATTTTCGCGCCAAGCGTATTGAGGAAACGCGCAAGGTCGGCAATATGCGGTTCACAGGCGGCATTCGAGATGATGGTCTTTCCTTCTGCGAGCACGGCAGCCATTATAATGTTAGCCGTTGCGCCGACACTGACAACATCAAAGTTTATTTCGGCGCCTTTAAGCTTTTTTGCTTTTGCTTTTATGTAGCCGTGTTCAATAGTTATCTTCGCTCCCATTCTTTCAAAGCCCTGCAGGTGAAGGTTTATGGGCCGTTCTCCTATGACACAGCCTCCGGGAAGCGCGACTTCTGCCTGCCTGTACCTGCCGAGCAGGGCGCCCATTACATATACCGAAGCCCTCATTGTCTTGACGAGGTCGTAGGGTGCTTTAAAGTTTGTTATATTCTTGTTCCGGATACAAAGCGTATTGCCGGTGAAATCAGTCTCTCCGCCTACCGTCTTGATAAGTTTGTTCATAACAAGCACGTCATTGAGCCTTGGCACGTTAGTGAGTACGCATTCTTTCGCGGTCAAGATAGTTGACGCAATTATTGGCAGGGCCGCGTTCTTTGAGCCGGATATGTTCACGCTGCCAGAGAGTTTATTTCTCCCTTCAATAATTATTTTGTCCATTATATCTCCGGTGTTTGATTAACAACTATTTTACTATATCTTGCGCGCAATTACCACGCGTTCAACATAGGCAAGATCCCTGACTACCTTGATGCCGCCGAACTTACCTGATGATTCTATCATGTCTGAAACTTGACCCGCCTGCCTGTAACCCACTTCAAAAAGTATATGTCCTTCGGGGAGCAGTCTTGATGGCGCCTCGAAGAGAATCTTCCGGTAAAAATCGAGGCCGTCTCCTCCTCCGCGAAGGGCGTTTTCGGGTTCAAAGAGCCTGGTTTCCGGAAGCAGGGATTCGTATTCCTCGTTTGTTACGTAGGGAGGATTGCTGACAATGATGTTAAACGCCTCATCGGAGCCAAGCGAGTCGAAAAGGTCGCTCCTTAAGAATCTTATTCGAGGCACTCCGTTTCCTTTAGCGTTCTTTCTTGCAGTCATTAGAGCAGCTTCTGAAATATCAACCGCTGTAATGTCAGCTTCACGCACCGATTTTTTTAGGCAGACAGCTATACAGCCTGAACCGGTGCCAAGGTCGAGAATTTTTGGAGAGTTGAGCTCTTTCGCGAGCGTTACTGCCTGTTCTACGAGATGTTCGGTTTCCGGACGGGGTATCAGCACATTACGGTTGACTAGAAAAACAGAATTCATAAACTCTTTGTGTCCTGTTATATAAGATATCGGCTCAAATGCAGCCCTTCGTTTTAAGTAGGCTGAGTGAAGGTCTTTTTTGTCAGGCGTGACGATTCTGTCAGGGTTTGTATATAAGTCCAGTTTATTGAGGTTCAGGGCAAAGCAGAGCAGGAGTTCGGAGTCTTTTGCCGGGTTGTTTAATCCTTTCTCTTTTAAAAGTTTTGTTCCCTCCGAAAGAAGTTCCCGGACTGAACTCATACGGCTTTTTCGAGAGCTTTCAGCTGTTCTTCGTGATAGGCCTCGATTATCGGATTGAAAACCTGGTCGAGTTCTCCTTCCAGAACGCTGGGAAGGTTGTAGATAGTAAGGCCGATGCGGTGATCGGTCATGCGGTTTTGAGGATAGTTATAGGTGCGGATTTTTTCGCTTCTTTCGCCTGTGCCAATCTGGGATTTTCTGTCTTTTGAGATAGCCGCCTGCTGTTCCGCGATTTTTAAATCCAGCAGCTTTGCCATGAGAACTTTCATGGCTTTGGCCCTGTTCTTAAGCTGGGATCTTTCATCCTGGCAGGCAACTACAATGCCTGTAGGTTCATGAGTAAGCCTGACTGCCGAGTAGGTCGTATTAACGCTCTGCCCGCCGGCCCCAGAAGAACAGTAAAGATCTATTCTGATATCGCTCTGCTTGACATCCAGGTCAACTTCTTCGGCTTCAGGCATGACAGCTACTGTGACGGTTGAGGTGTGAATTCTCCCCGAGGCTTCGGTAGCGGGCACTCTCTGAACGCGGTGTACTCCGCTTTCGTATCTCATCTTGCCGTAGACATCCCCCCCTTCCATGGAAAACACTATTTCCTTGAAGCCGCCAAGTCCCGTCGGGCTGGAGTTCAAAATTTCAATTTTCCAGTTCTTTTTTTCGGCGTAGCGGGAGTACATCCTAAAAAGTTCGGCGGCAAAGAGAGCTGCCTCGTCGCCGCCGGTGCCGGCCCGTATCTCGACGATGGTGTTTTTCTCGTCGTTCGGGTCTTTCGGGATAAGAAGGTATTTTATCTCCTTCTCCATCTCTATTTTCCTGGTTTCAAGTTCTTTAACTTCGTTTCTGGCCATTTCCGCAAGCTCCGCGTCAGCTCCGTTGGCCATTTCCACGCCGCCTTCAAGGTCGCTGCGTAACTTGCGGTAGACAACTGCTTTTTCTACAAGAACAGAAAGCGAAGACAGCCGCTTCATTGAAGTCTGATACTTCTGCTTGTCGCTTGCAGTAGCAGGATCTGAAAGGACTTTTGTAAGTTCTTCGTACTCCTTCTCTATAGCTTTCAGCTTGTCTAACATACTCCTTATGCTTTGGCTTCGGTTTTTACCGCTGGTTTTGCTGCAGCCGCTTTTTTGTCGGCTTTTTCTTTGGTTGCGGCGACCCTCTTCTTGAACTTGTCAACCCTACCCGCTGTGTCGACGAGCTTCTGCTGTCCTGTGTAGAAAGGATGGCAGGCCGAGCAGACTTCGATCTTGATGCCTGGTTTAGTTGACCTGGTCTTGATCACATTGCCGCAGGCGCACGCTATGTCGGTCTCTTTGTATTGCGGGTGTATCTTAGCTTTCATGGTTTTATCTCCTGTTCAAAAGATATTTAAATACGGCGTTGAGCCGGTTTAGTCTATCGCTCTCATATTTGAAAGAAATTCTTTATTGCTCTTTGTCCTCTTGAGCTTCTCAATGAAAAGCGCCATTGCTTCATCTGAGGGTTTAGCGTCCCAAAGTTTTCGAAGCATCCAAACCTTGGAAAGATCCGCCGGTGACATCAAGAGTTCTTCCCTTCTGGTGCTGGACCTGTTCACATCTATTGCAGGAAAGACCCTTTTATCCACGAGTTTTCTGTCAAGCACGACTTCCATATTGCCGGTGCCTTTAAACTCTTCAAAAATTACCTCGTCCATGCGGGACCCGGTATCAACAAGCGCAGTGGCAATTATAGTCAGGCTTCCGCCTTCTTCTATGTCTCTGGCTGCTCCGAAGAACCTTTTCGGTTTCTGCAGGGCGTTTGAATCAACGCCTCCTGATAACACCTTCCCGGAGGAAGGCACGACCGTGTTATAAGCCCTGCCGAGTCTTGTAATACTGTCGAGAAGAATGACCACATCTTTCTTATATTCGACAAGTCTCTTGGCTTTTTCTATAACCATCTCGGCGACCTGCACGTGTCTTTCCGGCACCTCATCGAACGTCGAGCTGACGACTTCTGCCTTAACGGAACGCTGCATATCCGTGACTTCTTCCGGGCGCTCGTCTATCAGAAGGATTATAAGGTAAATTTCCGGATGATTCAAGGTTATGCTGTTCGCGATTTTCTGCAGAAGTATGGTTTTTCCGGCTTTCGGCGGCGAAGTAATAAGACCTCTCTGTCCTTTGCCGATAGGGCAGATAAGGTCCATTATCCTCATTGATACTTCAGAGGGTTCGCGCTCGAGTATTATTTTCTTTGTGGGATAAAGCGGAGTAAGGTTGTCGAAAAGAATCCTTGTTTTTGCGCTTTCGGGCGGTTCTGAATTTACGGCTTCTATCTTCAAAAGCGCGAAATACCTTTCTCCCTCTTTCGGCGGCCTTGCCTGGCCGGAGACGGTATCTCCTTTTTTAAGGTCGAATTTCCTGATCTGAGAAGGTGACACGTAGATGTCGTCCGGAGACGGAAGATAGTTATAGTTAGGCGACCTTAAAAAGCCGAAACCGTCAGGGAGGACTTCGAGTACACCGTCCTTAAACTCAAGGCCGTCTTTCGCGCTCTGTCCCTGCAAGAGCTTGAAAATCAGGTCCTGTTTCTTCAAACCGCTGATCTCTTCAAGGCGCATATCCTGAGCCATTTTAACTAGCTCGGATATCTTTTTTTTCTTCAGTTCAACTATGTCCATCTAAACCCTCCGTATGGGATCTTTCGATTGTGCTGAGGCTGTTAACGCGGGTAAACTGCGGAAAAACGCCTGTAAAATATTGTATGCAATTGTTAATCCGGATTTTAGCACATCATGAATATTTGTGTCGGGAATCAGGTAAACTCCGGGAAACTTAATTGATTCTATCCGTTTTTTCAGTTCTTGTCAAGCGCTTTTATTTATAGTACAATACTTTTCATGTTCAAAGGAATTTCTGCGTTCCTCAAAACGAAAACAAGCATCTTCTTCCTTGGAGTTTTTCTTGCCGTGCTAATTTACGCGCTGACAAGGAGGACAGTGGATTTTTATCCATTTTACTGGATAACAAGAGAACTGCTCTATCTGAATGCCGACCTGTACGGAACCCATCCTGCCTTCTCTTATCCGCCGTTCTTTTACTGTGTGGTGGCTCCTTTTGCTGTTTTTCAGGCGAAGGCAGCATTCGGGCTCTGGATAGCTTTCTCCGTAGCGCTCCTTTTTGCAGCTATTTTTCTTATTCTTAAAATGTTGCAATCAGTTCCTGCAGGCAGCCCTGCTTTCCTCACGGCGAGCTGGAATAAGGCATACCTGGGCCTTGCATTCGCGCTTTTTATTGTCTTTGATAATCTTTATCTCGGACAGAGTAACATTCTTGTTTTTTTCCTGACTGTCCTTTCTTTATACCTTTTTGAAGATGGCAGGGAATATATGAGCGGAATTGCCATCGCTGCCGCCATAGCCATAAAGATAACTCCGGCCCTCTTTCTCGTATATTTCGTCTTCAGGGGCGGCAGAAAGGTATTTACCGGGGCCCTAGCCGGACTTGCGGCCTTCTTTTTTATTGTTCCGTCAATGTTTTACGGTGTTGCAAAAAGCAACGGTTTTTTTCGGGATTTTATCTTCCAGGTTATACTTCCTTTTGCAAAGAACGACACGATTATCAGGGAGACAGTCTATTACACTCACGCAAATCAATCGCTTGACGCATTCCTGGTCAGACATTTCACGCCGATGGGTGCCGAATGGTATCCTGCCGCAGGGGTACACAAATTCCTCGACCCGGCATATTTTACTGTGGCACAGGTAAAAGCATTTTCGGCATTCTTTAAAATATTTCTGATCGCTTTCTTCGCGTTTCTTTTCCGCGGATCGCCAAAAAAACTCCGCCGGCTGGAGTATTCCCTGGTCTTTCTGCTGGTATTCTATATTTCACCTTCTTCCTGGCTTTCACACTATACTACTGTCATCTTTTCTTATTATACGGCTATTTCGTGGTTTTACTCAGGAACTAGCGAGGCAAACC
>CAIWWK010000147.1 GCA_903916325.1 Candidatus Firestoneibacteriota bacterium | reverse complement strand
AGTACAGGTGCAAGGAGGTTCTGTGGAAACAATAGTAACCGGAGGCGCGGGGTTCATTGGAAGCTGTCTAATTGCAAAACTTAATTCCGAGGGCATGAAAGATATCATCGTTGTTGACCGGATAGGCAAGTCGGACAGCTGGAAGAACCTGTCCGGGAAGAAGATTAACGATTATCTTGATATTGACGCTCTGCCGGAGTATCTGAAAAAGAAGAAACCCGGACTTATTCTTCACATGGGTGCCTGCTCCGCCACAACAGAGACGGATACATCCTATCTAATGGAAAATAACTACCGCTATACCCGCATGCTTGCCGAATATTCAGCGGCAAAGAAAGTGCATTTCCTGTACGCGTCATCGGGTGCTACCTATGGCGACGGAAGCTCCGGTTACAGCGATTCGAACGAGGTATCAAAGAAACTGGCGCCGCTTAACGCGTACGGCTATTCCAAACAGCTCTTTGATCTTTATGCGATCAGAACCGGTCTTGACAAAAAGATAACCGGATTTAAATTCTTCAATGTTTTTGGGCCGAATGAATACCATAAGGGCGACATGAAGAGCGTGATAGCCAAGGCCTATCCCTCCATACTCGCCGGCGGCAAGATGAAACTCTTTAAGTCCTACCTGAAAGAATACGGGCACGGAGACCAGAAGAGAGATTTCATATATATTAAAGACGCAGTTGAGATGGTATGGTATTTTGTTCAACATCCGGGGAAAAAGGGAATCATTAATATCGGGACCGGAAAGGCGAGAAGCTGGAACGACCTCGCGAAGGCGATGTTTAAAGCAGCCGGAAGGTCACCCGAGATAGAATACATTGAAATGCCGGAGGCGCTGAGGGGAAAATATCAGTATTTTACTCAGGCTGACACGGCAAAACTTAGAAAGAGCGGCTGCAAACACAGCTGCATGGAGCTTGAGGATTCAATAAAGGATTACGCTTCGTATTTGAAAGACGGCAAGTATATCTGAACTTTCGCTAAAAATATCCGGAGGGTTTGATGGTAAAATATTTTATTTCCGGGGGCTCCGGTTTCCTTGGAATTAACCTCATCCGCTATCTTCTCAACAATGGGAACGAAATAGTCTCTTATGACATTGTTCCCTTTGAGTATCAGGATGTGAAAGACCGCATAACTCATGTGCTCGGGGATATAAGGGACCCGGCACTTACCGCGCAGGCAATGGCAGGATGCGGGATAGTTGTGCATACAGCCGCTGCCCTGCCGCTATACAGCAGCGAAGATATTATGACAACTGATGTTGACGGCACCCGCAATATACTAGAGGGCGCGTTAAAAAATGGAATCAATCGGTTTGTTCATGTTTCTTCGACGGCTGTTTACGGGATACCCGATCATCACCCGCTCGTAGAAGGCGACAGGCTTGACGGTGTGGGTTCATACGGCAAAGCCAAGATAGTTGCTGAAGAACTCTGCGCAGAATACCGGAAGAAAGGTTTGTGTGTTGCGATCCTAAGGCCAAAATCTTTCATCGGACCTGAACGCCTTGGTGTTTTCGCTCTCTTCTATGACTGGGCAAAGGACGGTCACGGATTCCCGATGATAGGGAGCGGCAATAACCGGTATCAGCTCCTTGATGTTTTTGATCTGTGCGAAGCCATTTACCTCGCGGCAACAAAGGATGAGAAAACAGTCAATGATACCTTTAATATCGGCGCAAAAGATTTTACAACTATGAAAGAGGATTATCAGTCTGTCCTGGATAAAGCAGGTTTCGGGAAAAAAATTAGAGGTTTTCCCGCATGGCCGTTAATAACTATTCTCAGGGTTCTTGAGTTCTTAAAGCTTTCGCCTTTGTATAAATGGGTCTACGAAACTGCCTCAAAAGATTCATTTGTTTCCATAGAAAAAGCTCAAAAGAAGCTCGGCTTTTCGCCAAAATACTCCAATAAAGACGCTTTGCTCAGGAATTACGCCTGGTACCTGGACAATCTAAAGTATTTTGAAGGAAAAAGCGGCGTTTCCCATCGCGCGCCCTGGAAACAGGGCATACTAGGTCTCGTTAAGCATTTATTTTGAAAGAAATCGGCCTCGTGCTGTCTAAAGGAAAACACTTATTATGAAATATAATTTTCAGGATGAAGCGGAAAAAATTCTCGCTTTGAAAGTTAAAAGCCGCGTCAATTCCCATGGCGGCTATGGTCCGACCGGCGAGGTTATATATGAGAAACATCCTTCGGGATGCCCGTCAACTCTAATGACCAGCCGCAGCAATTCAAAAGCGGTGTTTATGACGAACGGTTCTGTTTTATTCGAGGTCAAGACGAAAGAGGGTATGGATATTACCGTGCTTGCGGGTAGCTTTGATTCTAACGAGAAACATGAGATAAACACGCCGTCTTCCAATATCTGGTTCTCTCTAGGGTCAGGAAAGAAAGAACAGATAACATCTCTCATTAATCCCGGCTGCAACATAAATTGCGCTCCGGTTTCAATGAAAATAGTCAAGCTCGGCGATCCGGAAAGGGCAATGTGGTACAGCTTTGACTTTTCCCCTGAACCGGGAGTTGTTTTCAGCACCGCGGTTAAATATATGTTCACTGAAACAGCTTGCGGTCCCGCGGTTATCAGGCAGGCTTATGTGAAGAATCGCGGGAAGAAAGCTTTAAAGGGAAGTTTATGGGCGTATTATAACCTGCAGGGAACACAAAAATTTGTTTATAACAAACCGCTCTGGTATGATGCCGGCCTTGCGGTGCTTCCGGGAGAAACGGTGGTTTCCTGCCGCGTGCCCTATACTGATATACTGCAGATTAAGAGGGTTTCAGGCCGCGCTTCAGGAGGTATAAAAACAACTGAAGCTTCCTGCGATTATACAGGGTTCATCGGCGACATTTCTGCTTTCTCTCTTCTGCCGCAGGCGGTAAAGAAAGGAAAGTTCTTGAACTATTCCGGAGACAGGCTAAACCGGTTCTCAGTTCCAACTATATCCGCTTTCAGGTGCGCGGTGGATATAGCTCCGGGTAAGAGCGGAGTTTTTGAACAGAGTCTGCAATATTTAACGGAACAGGGAGTTATCGCAGACTTTAGAAATAAATCAGCCTGCAGTTTCCCGGGATATAAGCATGTCGAGAAAGCATTTGCTGCCGCCGGGAGGAAACTTATCAAGAACACTCCTGACGCCGGAGCGTTGATAAATGAAAGCAGGCGGGCTGCCGTTTTATCAAGGCCTGCCTTTGAGATTGCAATGCCAAACTCCGGTGTCGTTACAGAATACGCGAGGTCCGTCTGGACCGGTGTGCAGGAATTGTATGAGAACTGCAGGGCGCACGGAGCTATGCTTGCTGACGGAATAGAGCTCGGCACCAGGGACAGGGGCCAGGATATGTGGCCGAAAATGAAGGAAAACGCAGCCCGGGTGAGAGAGGACCTGCTCCATGCTCTAAGTTTCAGGTATGTGACGGTTAAGAAATGGCACAAGTGGTCTTCTCCTATGACAAGAACAGAGAAGCTGCACGGAATGTTCCCCCGTCAGTTTCCGAGCAGATGGAATGACAGGTCAAAGGCAGTTATGAATGATAATCGCCCCTATAATGACAGCGCCGTCTGGCTTCTGAACTCTCTGACAAAATACCTTAGCGAAACAGGAGATATTGGCATTCTGGGCGAGAAGGTCTGGTGCGTCAGACTGACCAACCCTGATAAACCCGAGCAATCAGGAATTGCCGGGCTTGAAGAGTCTATTACAATAGCAGAAACAATTCTTGAAATCCTTGAATGCTACGGGCGCCAGGCTAAAGACTCTCCTTACGGCATGGTACAGATGATGTACGGCGACTGGTGTGATCCTGTTGACATGATAGGAACCTCAATCCCCGGAGACGCTTCCACGCGCGGCATGGGAAGGGGCGTCAGTGTCAGGCTGAGCGCGCATGTTTTCAACAGTATGGTTGAAGCTATTGATTTTATCGGTTCGGCAGAATTTCTTAAGACAGCTTCCGGAGAGTTCAAATCAAGGCTGGATCTATTAAAGAATACTGCGGATACGCTAAGAAAAAATATTGTCAGGATCGGATGGGAATCCGGAAAGCCGGGCGCTTTTCTTGACGCTATACACGAACTGAAGAAGGACGGCGCAAAACCTGATTACAATGCCGGAGAGACCGGCTATACAATCGGCTCTATAAAAGCAAGAGAGTTTGACGGGATAAAAAGACGCGAGCTGCTGACACAGGCTCATTGTATCCCGATGCTGCTAAAAGAGAGGGCTTATCTTGAACCTGTAAAGAACGGAACTGCAATGCTCAAAGAGCTCCTGCAAACAGCTGACAGCGCGCTTTATGACAAGGAGCTTGGATTCAAGCTCTTCAGTCCTCCAATTTCCAACGATGAGAACTCTCTGCGCCTGGTAGGAAGAATGGGCATGATTCCGGCCGGGACAGCGGAGAACGGAGAGTATCATCACGCCCAGTTAATGATGCATTTTTTCAGGGTGCAGCTGCAAGGCGAAGCGGACAAAGCTTGGTCCCAGTTTAAGGCCGTTATTTCGGCAACAAGGAACGAGTCGCTCGGGGGCCCGTTTGACATGCCTTCGACCTCTTACGCTTCCGACACCGATGATCCTCATTACGGGAAGGGAATGTACTTCGGGCTTTCCGGTTCAACGGACTGGATAATTGAGTTTTTCCAGGAAATCGCAGGGGTTAAGCTGGCTCTGCATGATCAAAACAGTCCTGACATTGAAGTATCGCCGCGTCTGCCTGCGGAACTCAAAGGGGAACTGGTCTTTAGAAGGCTTATCCACAGAGCGGGCAAAAAAGGATTTGAAATAATCCCTTTCGAGCTTAATGTTCACAGCGGGACGGGCAGGACAGAAAAAATCAGATCAATAAAAGTTAACGGTAAACCGTCCGGAAAAGCGGTCATAGCCAGTTTGGAAGGCTTCAAAGCTGTTGAAATGGAAATATGCTACATTTGAAATGGGTTTGTCCTATTATGAAATTGCTAAAAGCGCAGGAAATTGCTATAATTTAAGCACGCGCCCTTAGCCCAATTGGATAGAGCGTCTGACTACGAATCAGAAGGTTGCAGGTTCAACTCCTGCAGGGCGCATTTAGAGCAAGAAACAAATACTAAACACTAAATTCTAAAGAAGGCCATTAACCGGTAAGAGGAGAGCGTATGAAAAAGATCATAACGGTTCTTCTGATGCTGCTTTCGGTTTCAGTTTTTGCGCAGACAGCCGATGAATATTTCAAGAAAGGCATAGAGGCGGCGCACCACGGGCATCTTGACAATGCCATTGAGAGCCTGAAGAAGGCTCTCGAACTTTCCCCAGGTCTGGCGGATTATCACCTGAATCTCGGAGTCCTGTACGCAAACAAGAAAGATTATGACAGCGCGGTTACCGAGATACAGGCTTCAATAAACGCGAATCCTTCAAACTCAATGTCACATTATGTGATGGCAATGCTCATGGAAAAGAAAAAGGACAGGGTAAAGGCGCTGACCGAGTGGGAAACTGTATTGAGGCTGAAACCTGCGAATGACCTTGAAGAGACCGCGGAAAAGCATATCAGACACATTAAAGAGCGATTGAATGAAAAGGCAGAATAATATGAAAAAAATAATTATTTTAACGCTGGCGGCACTTGCTCTTTTTGGGTGCGCGGTGAGATATTCTGTGAAGAAGGGCTATGACTTTACGAAGATCAAACGAATCGCTGTATGCGATTTCTCCGGCAGTTACTCATTTGCTAATTCAGGGGATGTTGTAGCAGATGAGTTTGTGCTTCAGATGCTTGAAAAGGGCTACAATGTCATAGAACGAAACAAGGTGAACCTTCTCATTAGGGAAAGAAATCTTGATTCGACCGATTACAGCAAGCTCGGCAAGCTGCTCGGCGTGGACGCAATCCTTACAGGCTCTGTTTCAAAGTATGCCGAAGACGCCGGCAGGACTGTTTATTCTACCGACGCAAACGGCAATGCCCGTACTGAAATAGCCATGTCCAGGGCAGTAGTAGGCGTTTCTGCTCGCCTGATTGATGTAAATACCGGGGAAATTATTTGGACCGCCAGAAATGACGATGAAGCTTTTGATATTTCAAATGCCGTTACTTTTGTGGTCGCCGGCCTGCTGGATTCATTTAAAACAATAAAACTGCAGTAGTTTCCGGGGAGTTATGGATAAGATACGCTTTTACAACTGGCTGCGGCTGCTTGGAATATTCCTGTCTATAATTTTCCTGATGTGCCTTGCCTATCTTATGCGTGAAGTATTAATGCCTTTTTTCGTTGCAGGCCTTATTGTCTACATCTTAAATCCGGTTGCAGATTACTTCGAAGGAAGAGGCATTAGAAGGAGCGCTGTAGTAACGGTACTGTTCCTGGCTTTTGTGGCGGTAATAGCCGTTGGCGGTTATTTATCATGGGGGTCCCTGATGGGAGAGGTTGCTTACCTGAAGGTAAGCCTTCCTAAATACCTGCTGAGTATTAAAGGCTCGCTGATACAGACTGCGGGCCTTCTTGAAAAGCAGCTGGACTTTCTTCCTAAAGGATTTTTTTCCGGAATCATAGAAGAAAAATTCAGTCAAAATTCCGGCATAATGCTTTCAGCCGCGCCCGGTTTGATAATTTCGGTGGTCAGCCTGATAATGTCTTCAATAATAGTCCTGTTTACTGTCTTTTTTCTTTTGAAAGACGGAAAATTGATGCGAAAACAACTGATAAAATCCGTTCCTAACCGCTATTTTGAGATAACACTCACGATCCTTGATGAAGTAAACACAGCTGTAGGGAATTATATCCGCGGCCAGATAACCGACTGCCTCATCATAGGCGTTTTATCAACCGTTGGGCTTGCGCTCATCGGTTTTAAATATGCCATCCTTGTCGGAGCTATTGTGGGCCTGATGAATATGATCCCTTACCTTGGCCCGTTGACCGGAATGATTGTAGGTTTCATGATGGCCCTGATTGACGGGAACTCTTTGCCCATGGGACTGCGCGTTCTCCTTGTCCTCTCGATTGTAAAGCTTATTGACGACGCGCTGGTAAATCCTATGGTAGTCGGCAATTCAGTAGAACTTCATCCGCTGGTTGTAATACTCTGTATAGCCGTTGGCGAGGCGCTGCTGGGTGTTGTTGGTATGCTGATTGCCGTTCCTGTATTCTGCGCGTTAAAAGCCACATTTGAGGTGCTTCACAAGGGTTTGATTACTTACGGTTTTTGGGAAGGGCAGGGCGCGGAGCCGGCAGGGAAATGATCCGCGACCGATTCATGCTTGAGGCTCTTAAGGAAGCCCGTAAAGGCGCGGAGAAAGGAGAAGTACCCGTAGGCGCTGTTATAGTGCAAAACGGAAAAATTGTTGCCAGGGCTCACAGCCTGGTACGCAAAAAGAAAGACCCCACCGCTCATGCAGAGATACTCGCTATCCGGAAGGCCTCCGTCAGGAACAACTATGAGAGGTTAAACGGCGCGGAGATGTATGTCACGCTGGAACCCTGTTCAATGTGCGCCGGCGCCATGGTGCTATCCAGAATAGATAAACTCTATTTCGGCGCAAGCGAGCCAAATACCGGCGCGGCGGGAACTGTCTTTAATGTGGTTTCCGATCCGCACCACAATCACAGGATAAAAACTTTTAAAGGCGTGCTTGAGGCTGAAAGCAGTGAAATGCTAAAAGCATTCTTTAAGGATAAAAGAAAAAAATGAAAGCGAAATTTGTATCATACGCGGGAGCAGCGTTGCTGCTTGTTGCGCTTTCGCTTTATATTCTAACAGCTTGTCCGACTATATATGTCGGCGATACCGGAGAGCTCGTCTCAGCCGCCTATACGCTCGGCATCCCTCATCCTCCGGGCTACTCTCTTTTCTGTCTTGCCGGCAAAGTTCAGACTTTTCTCCCGGCGGGGAATATAGCTTTTAGAGTAAACCTGTTGGCGTCTATAATGGCGGCGCTGGCAGTGCTTCTTTTCTTCCTGCTGTCAAAAAAAGTCTTTAAGGCGCGGGGAGGCGCAGAAGTCTGTCTGCTCCTGCTCTTTTGTTTCGGCGCGGCTGACTCAAGAGTTTTCTGGAAACAGTCCGGCATGGCAAAAGGCGCGCTGTATACAATGACTGCGTTCCTGTTATTAAGCTCCACTTACTGTTTGGAGCTCTGGAAAGAGAGCTCAAAACAAAAATATTTCCTGCTTGCGGCTTTCCTCGCCGGCTTATCTCTGGTTAGCCACCAAACCGCTGTTATCTTTATGCCGGCGTTTGCAGCCTTTACGGTATTTTTAATGGTTAAGAATAAAAT
This sequence comes from Candidatus Firestoneibacteriota bacterium, assembly GCA_903916325.1. Taxonomy (GTDB): domain Bacteria; phylum Oederibacteriota; class D2-FULL-39-29; order D2-FULL-39-29; family CAIOVX01; genus CAIOVX01. The sequence continues at coordinate 4,989 of CAIWWK010000147.1, read as the reverse complement.
TCCGCCGGCCGTCCTGATAAAAGGCGCAATTGCTTTCCTGCTGGCGCTCTCGGTATATTTTTACCTTATGCTGAGGGCTGCTGCGTATCCTGCCGTCGATTGCGGCAACCCGCAGACCTTTCACGGGATGCTGCAGCATATTTTCAGATCTCAATACGGAGGTTTGTCAAAGAATCCGTGGTCAGTTCGGCTATTTTTTCAGGAGCTAAGAGCGGTTTTTGACGCTTTTACCTGTCAGTTTACTTTTTTATGGGTCTTTATCCCCTTTTTGGGAATAGCGGTATACGCGCGGAAGCAAACGGCGCTTTTACTGCTTTCAGGCGCGATGGTATTGGGCCTTGTCTTCGGGCTGATGTTTGGCATGACATATGATGTAACAGCAGCGGTTCTTGAAGCAAACTCAATATTCATGCTCCCGGCCTATTTATTTCTCTGGCTATGGGCGTACCCCGGGGCAAAGACCCTGCTTGAAAGAAATAGCAGGTGGTTCCTGGCAGCGCTGGTTTTCCTGCTCGCCGCTTCGGTTCCGCTTTACAACGCGGCGGCAAATTTCCGGTATGTCGATAAAAGCGGAAACACAACTGCCGAAAAATACGGCGTTGACACCTTCAGATCCTGCCCTAAGGATTCCGTTGTCTGCATGTCCGAAGACAGCCCGATGTATCAAATGCTTTATCTTCGCACAGTTAACGGAGCCAGGCCGGATGTAAGGATAGTTGACGAGACCGGAACGGCTTTCAGGACCATACTTGCGGAAAACGACACGGGAGTGGTTTTCAAGGGTGAAGTCTTGAAGAGGGCTCTTGAGTATATGCAGGGCGCGCTCAGCAACGGCATGCCGGTGCTTTGCACCGCGGAAAGTTCTCTGATAAACTCCGGCAAAGCAGGGAAGTCGCCTTGTGGCCTGTTATATGTATTCAAAGGCCCAAAACAGCAGTTGGTGCCTTCGGGTTTTTGGGATAAATGCGTCATCCCGAAGATGCCTGCCGGCCTGGACGTGTTTAACAGGGATATGTATGCCCGTTACCATTTTATGAAAGCAGACAGCCTCTTTGAGTCGGGAGATAGGAACGGTTTCCTCGAGGAGATGAAGAAGACCGAAGAAATTTCAGCTGATATGAGCTGGGTTCGCTCTGAAATGGCGGCAATTTACGGTTCCAGGGGTTTTGCAAAAGAAAGCCTGGCTGCTTATGAGTCTGCCGCCTCGCTGTTCAGATTCTCAAGCGAGACCAGAAACAATCTTGCAAACGCCTATCTTGCGGCCGGCAGAACAGCGGACGCGATACGGGAACTCGAAGAGGCCTGCAGGCTTGACGTAAACCTTGCGCCCGCCCGTCATAATCTGGGAAACGCCTATCTTTCGTTGGGAAAGAGGGAAGAGGCGAAAGCTTCATATGAAAAAGCGGCGCTGCTCGGACAGGCGGAGAGTCTTGACGCATTGAATAATATGGCAGGCGACCTTGAGAAAAAGGGAAAAAAACAGGAGGCCTTGCAGGAATATATCAGGATACTGGAGATAAACAAAAGTTATGTTTTTGCCTGGATCAATGCCGGAAACATATTTTACGGAGAGAATAAGCTTGATGACGCCATCCGTTTTTATTCAAACGCGGCTGCAGTCAGGCCCGATTACCCTGAAGGATATTTCAACCTGGGGGTTGCTTACTACAAGAAAGGAGACCTTGTCTCGGCAAAACAATTCTGGCAAAAGACATTGCAGATAGCTCCCGCGCACGCCGGAGCGCTTAATGCGATTAAGCTTGTAAAGTAGATGGGCGGATGCTCAGATGCGCGGATGCGCAGTAAATTCAAAGACATCGACCAGAAACTGAAGATTGGATGCAATGGAGAACGAGAGTTTAGAACTACGGCTACCTTAGAGAACGGAGGGCGGATTTTAGATCCTCATTCCCCGGATTCTCTTTCAAGAGACCTTCGAAGAATTCAACGCCGGACTTTGTAGCGTTTAGCTGTCTGATAACCATAAGTAAATTAACGGCCGCGTCCTTGTAGTTTGGGTCAAGCCGGACAGCGGTCTTATAGGCAGCAGCCGCGTCTTCAAACCGGCCGAGGCTGTAAAGCGAGGCGCCTACCGCGTTCCAGCCATAAGCAAAGTTTGGATTTAACGCAACCGTCTTAGCGTAATAATCAAGGGCTTTTGGGAAGTTGCCGGTCGTGAAGAAAGTATTGCCCAGCGCGTAGTAGGCGTCTGTATACGTGGCGTTGAGTTCAATGCATTTAGCGAAGTTTACCTCCGCTTTTTTGAAATCTTTTTTAGCCAGATAGGTTACCCCGAGATTGAAAAAGGACTTGAAGTATTTCCCGTCCAGTTCTATTGCTTTTTGATATTCTGCGATTGATTCGTCGAGTTTACCTGCTCCGAAATACGCTGTTCCAAGATTGTTATAAAGATCAGCGGATATAGCGCCTTCTTTTATAACGTTTTCGTAGAACGGTATGGCTTTTTCCGGAGCAACATGAGACACAGCCTGCCCTATTGAGTTCTGTATCATGGGGCTGTCATAAGCCGTGTCCATTGCTTTAAGATATTCCTGCATGGCATCTTTCGGATTTCCGCCAGCTGCAAGCTGATCGCCGGTTGTCAGGTAGTATTGGCCTATAAGTTCGCGGCAGAAATAATCCATATGAATGCGCTTGTCCTCAAGGCCTCTCAAAGAATAGGTAAAGTGTTTGTTTGAAGCGCTGCCGCCAACCCTTTTCAGGATTCCTTCATGACGCAGTCTGAGGTCGTCCATGTTGTCAATATTGCTTCCAGGGTAACAGTAGATAACGCGTCCCGAAGTGTTAATCACCTGCCGCTGAACTTCATTCAATCTTTTTTGGTAGACGCCGGTACCCATTCTCAGGAAATCATCGCCGTAAATGTTCCTGAAGACCCTGCCGTAATCATCAAAGATCTCAAGATCTTCCCTGGCTTTTTCCGCCATGTGAAGGTAAGCGGGTATAAAAGTAGGGTTGTCCCCGGACAGGAATAGTACTGAACCTTTTTCAGGGGTTTTAAGTATGTTCACTCCAAAATCATAGGCAATGGTGTTGCGGCTCCTGTCATTGATCCGGTAGTTGGAGCTAAGCGGCACAAGCAAACAGATCATGGTGCAAAGAGCAATAATACCTGCAGCCTTGCCGTCTTTTGCGAGACCCATAAAAAAGTAAATACCGAAAAATATCCAGGCGGAACATATGAGATAGGAAGGGATGAAGAAGACTTCGTTTATGTACAAGTCCATTGCTGTCCATTTGAAATTACTCAGCAATATTAGGCCAAGGCTTGTAAGGAGGAACGTAATGAGCATAATCAAGGAAATACCTCTGCCGGCTTTTCTGAATGAGTACCAGACGCCGGGCAGAATCAGCCAAAGCAGGTAAAGAGGGAACTGGGTGACCATGAATTTGAGGTAAGCCCATATCTGTCCAAAAAGAGCGGAAAAACTTCTCGGCTCGAATCCCAGGGAGTATTGTTTCCTTAGTACATGATTCAAGAAGTTGTAAAAATTGGCCGGGTGTCCCCAGTCTATCGGGGGATTAGCAGCTGACCTTATAGGCAGATACATATAGACAACCAGCGCAAAGAGCAGGGTAAGAAAGCCGCAGAAAACCCCGTAACTCAGGGTACCGAAAATCCTCTTTTTAATTTCCGCTGTGACCGGAGTAAGGCAATAGGCGGCATATAGTATGACAAAAGGAATAAGAGGTGCAATGGTATTATGGTTTGCAAGTCCGAGCCCGGCTATCAGGGCCAGAAGCGCTAGGTTTTTATAGCGGTTCACCGCCGCGTCTTTTCTAATTTTAAGGAGCATCAGGAACAGAAGCGCGGTGATGAAGGCGTTCAATCCGTACAAGCCGCCTTTTGTCATAAGGGCCTGTGACCAGAAGGTGCTGGAAAAGGCGAAAGCGAGCGCCGAGAAAGCCGCTACGGCGTTAGAAGCAATATTGACCGCAAACGCGGATAGGAATATATATAGAGTCGACACGGCAAGTCCGGAGAAAACCGCTGCCGTAAGATTAACCCGGAATGCAATCGTCCCCGCCGGAATGAACGACATAAGCTTACCAGCCATGCAATAGAGCGGGTAGCCGGGAGGATGAGCGATGCCCATTGTATATGCAGCTGCAATCATTTCTCCGGAATCCCCGACATATACGGTGGGGCAGACGGTCAGTAGATATACTGTGAACGCTGCAATGAAAACAATGGCCGGGATAAACTTTCTAATTATGTTCATATGGCTAAAATATCATATAAAATGCGTGTTTTAAAGAAAAAACAGAGGCGGTAGTTGCATTAGAAGGAAAATCTGATATAATGCACCTGTAGTTTCTCCGTTCCTTGAGATTCCTGGAGCAATTTGTTTTTATTGTCTGTTTTTGAATTTAATTAGAAATTAGCAATTAGTAATCAGCAATTGTTTCAACTGGGGGTGTACGGATTCGACGGGGGTATTGAACTGCCGGACGCATGCAGAGGTGTCGTCAACCTCTTTAAACAGGCGGCAAAAAACAATCGCTAACAACAACTTAGCGCTGGCTGCTTAAGTAGCCACGTTCTGCAGGCCTTTCCTGCGTGGTTTGCAGAACGCCATAGAGCAGGATTGGGTCGCCTCCGTACTCAGGGGAGTAGGCCCGAAAACACACCTGAGTTTGCTCCTGCGTACCCTGTCTTTGGGGGATGCGTGGGCGAGACTAAAACAAAGAACAAGCATGTAGTGTCAGGCACGGATGTACTTTCGGACGCGGGTTCGATTCCCGCCACCTCCACCAAGAACCCGAGCGAAGCGAGCGGTTCTTGGTGAATATGTAGGATCGAACCCGCGGGTTCGACGACCTGCAATAATCTAAAAAATATATAATGAAGTACGTGCGAGCGACGAGCAGCGAAGCAGCGAGTCGATTGCGAGCAAGTGTTCCGGTGTAAAGGCAATAACTGATAACTAATATCTAATAGCTAATAAAAAGCAAAAATTTTCGGTT
>CAIWWK010000146.1 GCA_903916325.1 Candidatus Firestoneibacteriota bacterium | reverse complement strand
ATTAACGAAAAAGCAAGCGTCCCGCCCGCGGGTAAATAGTCCAAAAGGAGAATGCGTATGAAATCCTGTCTTTACAGTGTTTTACTTTTCAAGTATCCGCTTGACGAAATATTCAAGTTCGCAGGCGAAATTGGCTGCACAGGCGTGGAAATAATGGGGAAGGGCTGGAAAGGGACTCATATAGGGTCAGATGCAAATCCTTTCTATATGAAATCCCTTAAGAAACTGGCAGACGACATGAAACTTGAAATAGTGGATGTCGCGAGCTATGTAGACGGTTTTTCGGATAAATCCGACGCCGATTGCAAGCTCCAGTTCGCGGAGATGCAAAAATACCTGGACAAAGCCGATATCCTCGGTTCAAAGTTCGTTAGGGTCGGCCCGGGGGCGACACCTGTAAAAGAGGCGCAGGAATATCATTACGCGAAAGCCGCTTACTGGCTGCAGAAATGCTGCGACGAAGCAAAGAAGCACAACAAGAAGCTCCTCATGGAAATTCACTTTGGCGGCATAATTGAAAATGCGGATTCCACTCTAAAATTGCTGAAGATGATTGACAGGGATAATATCGGGCTTACTTTTGACCCGGCAAACTGGCTCTGCCAGGGAGTTCCCTATGATGTTGAGGTTATGAAGGGTCTCTACAAGTACATCTGGCACTTTCACGTCAAGGATGTGAAGGTTCTCAAAGAAAAGAAGCCCGGTTGCGTTGAAGTGGAAGGAAGATACTCCGAGTTTGTGGCTCTCGGCGACGGTGATATGGAATACAAGCAGTATTTTAAAGAATTGAAGAAGAACAAGTACGCCGGCTACATAACCATCGAATCGCACGCGAGCGGCTGGGATCTTAAGGACCTGGCAAAGAACGACAATGAGAAGGTAAAAAAACTTTGGGCGGAGGCATAATGGATTCAGATATCAAGATACTGGAGGTTACCCCTTACTTTCTGCCCGTTAAAACACGCGTGCCGCTCAAATTCGGGGCTGTTGTGCTCCGTGAAGTCACCTACGCGCAGGTTAAGGTAAAAGCCGAGAACAGAAAGGGTGAAGTCGGGGTTGGCTGGGGAGCCATACCGCTTTCCGATTTTTGGGCCTTCCCGACCAAGGAAATTGCCCATGAAATAAAGGAAAAAGCTATGGTGGAATGTGTCAGGGCTTTTTGCCGCGCCGCCGCTTCTTATAAGGGCTACGCGCATCCTGTCCGCATATTTCTTGAAGTAGAAAAGGATCTCCCGAAAATCTGCCGCGAAGTAACCGGAAAGATTCCCGGCTTGACGCAGGAATACCCGTTCCTTGCCGGGCTGGTCTCGGCCTCGTGTGTGGACGCGGCCGTGCATGACGCCTTCGGAAACGCCAACAGGATATGCACCTATGACGGGTTCGGAAAAGACCACATGGATGATCTGTCAAACTACCTTGGTCCGGCTTTCAAGGGCAAATATATCAGTGATGTTTTGGAGAAGAAGTACAAGCCGAGAGTCGCGGTATTTCACCTCGTCGGCGGGCTCGACAAACTGACAAAAGCCGAGATAGACGCGGCTGATGTCAAAGACGGGATACCCGTCACTCTTGACGAATGGATAAAGAGAGATCATGTGTTTAACCTTAAAATTAAACTCAAAGGCACTGACCTGAAATGGGACCTTGACAGAACACTGGCGGTAACCGGCATCTCGCACGAGAACAGCAAGCCGGGCACAAAACTCTATTTCTCGGCTGATACAAACGAGCAGT
>CAIWWK010000145.1 GCA_903916325.1 Candidatus Firestoneibacteriota bacterium | reverse complement strand
CTTGGAAATGAACTCGGCGAGCGCTTCTTCCCACGGCTTCATCGTATCGCCTATGGTCGCCTCCAGCCTATTATTCAGCAGGGCCGAAAAGAGCGGCCGGGGCGCGGCTGAAACAAGCGTTTCAGATTTTATCGGAGTGATAGAAGCTTTAAGCCCGGCCAGAGAACAGATCTTCTTCGCCCAGTCATAGCGGGAGCACCAGCCTTTATTCACCGTGTGGTAAATTCCGGGCTCTCCGCCGTCAATGAGCCGTTCTATTATTCTCGCCAGTTCAAGAGAATACGTAGGCGAACCTATCATATCTTCCGGGACGGTAATGGGCAGGTTTTTTTCTGCCCGCTCCAGTATCTTTTTGACAAAATTGGTCTTGTTCTTTCCGTAAAGAAGAGCCGTCCTCGCCACAATTGAGTTTTTCGCGATGGCCCTGACCTTCTTCTCCCCTTCAAGTTTTGACTTGCCGTAAATTCCGAGAGGATTGACAGCGTCAGTTTCAGAATACGGTTTTCCGTCAAGCCCGTCAAAAACATAATCGGTGCTGACATGTACCAGCTTGCAGCCGGGCAGTTCATTGACGCAGAACGCGATGTTTCCCGGCCCGCCGGCGTTCACGCTAAACGCGAGCTCCGAATTTGTTTCGCAGCCATCCACATCGGTATAAGCGGAAGCGTTCACGACGGCTTCGGGTTTGAAATCCCTGAAGATCTTCCGGATGGACATAAGATCGGTAATATCGGCTTGAGCAGTCCTTTGACCTTCTATTTTAAGATCTGAAAGCAGAAGCTCGCGGGGCGAAAAGACCTTTGCCAGGTCATATCCGAGCATTCCTGATGCGCCTATTATCAGAACTCTCATAGAACTCCGCTTTTGGAAAAGTTACTTTATTTCGTTTATGCCGAAGGAAACCCCGCCATTCATGGCGGGAATGTCCGCCAAAGGCGGATCCGCCTCCGGCGGAAATTCGGCATGAAAGATATTTTTACCAACCGAAACAAAATACTCTCGGCCTTCAGGCCGAAGTATTCTATTTTTTCCACCACCACTTGTTTTCAAGATACCACTGGACGGTCTTTTCCATAGCCGTTTCAAAATCATACTTTGGCTTAAAGCCCAGCTTTGCGGATTTCGCGGACGCAATGGAATACCTGAAGTCGTGCCCGAGCCGGTCTTTTACGTATCTTATCAGCGACTCCGGTCTGTCAATGAGTTTCAGTATGAGTTTAGTGATATAAATATTCTGCTTCTCGTTACCGCCGCCGAGGTTATAGACCTCTCCGGGCTTGCCTTTATGCAGCGCAAGATCCACGCCCGCGCAGTTGTCTTCCACATAGATCCAATCGCGGACATTCATGCCGGTTCCATATACCGGGACCTTCAGTTCCTCGAACGCGTTGGTGATAAAAAGCGGAATGAGTTTTTCCGGATATTGGAACGGCCCGAAGTTATTTGAACTTCTAGTAATTATTACCGGCATGCCGTAGGTGGTAAAATATGAGAGCGCAAGCAGATCTCCGGCGGCCTTGCTGGAAGAATACGGGCTGCTCGGGGAAAGCTTGTCGGTTTCTTTGAAAGAACCCGTTTTCCTGCTGCCATAAACCTCATCCGTGCTTATCTGCAGGAACTTCTTTACCCCTGCCTTCCTTGCCGCTTCCAGCATCGTGTAGACGCCAAAGTAATTTGTGCGGATAAAAGCTTCCGGGTCGTCGATTGACCTGTCAACATGCGATTCCGCCGCGAAATTCACCACCAGATCAACGCCTTTCATAACTTTCGCCGCAAGTTTCGCGTCGCAGATGTCGCCCTTTACAAAGGAGTAGTTTTTGTTTTCTGCCGGTTCCCTGAGATTGTCAGGGTTCCCCGCGTAGGTCAGTTTATCAAGGTTTATTACCTTATAGGAAGGATGCTTTTTGAGGACATACCTGATGTAATTACTGCCAATGAAACCGGCTCCGCCTGTAACAAGAAGTTTCATCCGTCCTGCCTCGCCCAGTTATATTTAATTTTCTTGGTGTGCGCCGGAAGGCGGTATTCGTCGGGTTTCTTGTAGTTGTAAAGTTCCGTCGGACAGTTGATTATCATGCTCTCGGACTCGCTTATACACTTGAAGCCGTGAAATACGTTGTTGGGTATCTGAAGGAGAACGGGATTATGAACTCCTATGCAGAATTCGTTTATCTCGCCCCTAGTGGAAGAGTTCTTCCTGTCGTCAAAGAGCACGACCTTTGCCATCCCTTTAACACAGCAGAAATTATCAGTCTGTATTTTGTGGTAATGCCAGGCCTTAACGACTCCCGGGTAGGTCGTTGTGATATACATTTGCCCGAATTTTTTGAATTCAGGGTCATCCGATCGCATTATCTCCATCAATCTTCCCCTCTCATCCGGGAAGACTTTAAGTTTTTTTACTTTCACTCCGTTTATCATATTGCCAACCTCCGCGCCTTACGTTATAAACGCTGCAAACCTTGTTTTGTTCTTGCCTTTGCTTTTACCTTATAAACTTTTACAAACCTTACGAACCTTATAAACTTTTTTATGTTTATTTCTTATTCGCGCCATAGAGCGAAACCATCTTGTTCGTCTCAAACCAGCCTTCAATCGACGAACCCGCATCCGCCCACCACCCGTCAAGTATATCATAACCCAGCTTGCCTTTCTTGAGGTACATATTATTAAGGTCTGTTATCTCCAGCTCGCCCCGCCGTGAGGGTTTGAGCTTGCGTATCATCTCAAAAGCTTCGCCGTCATACATGTAGATGCCTACCACCGCGAAATTTGACGGCGGGTTCTTCGGTTTTTCTATTATGCGCTTAATTTTGCTGCCTGAGAACTCCGGCACGCCGTAATGCCTCGGCTCGCTCACTTCCTTAAGAAGAATCATTCCGCCGCTTTTCATCTTCGCGAACTTCTCAACCGACTTTTTTATGCTTCCGCCTATGATGTTGTCTCCGAGCATCACGACCACCTTGTCATTCTTGGCAAAATGCTCGCAGAGCGAGAGCGCCTCCGCTATCCCTCCCTCGCCTTTCTGGTACGCGTAGTTCATATGCTTAAGGCCAAAATCCTTTCCGTTGCCAAGAAGCCTGAGAAAATCCCCGGCGTTATTGCCTCCTGTTACAACCATTATATCGTCTATACCGGCGTTGACCAGAGTCTGCATCGGGTAAAATATCATCGGCTTATCGTAAACCGGCAGCAGATGTTTGTTCGTTATGTTCGTGAGCGGTGAAAGCCTAGTACCCAGCCCTCCCGCCAGAATAACTCCTTTCATAAATGCCTCCGGGTTGCTGATTTCATTTCGCAATAACCGTCTTCGTCCTGTATTTTTGTTCGCCGAAAGGAACAAACCATTTCTCAAAATTATATCCGATGCCTATCGGCGCCGGTTTTATTCCGTGAACCCTCTTATCAATCGCTACAAGCGCGTCAGGCACATAAAGGAAGGCGTAGGGCTCATCTTCCGCGATGAGCTTGTGGATCCGGCCGTAGATTTCTTTCCTCTTGTTCTGGTCAAAAGTTTCCCGGCCCTCTATCAACAGCCGGTCAACTTCCGGGTTTGAGTAGGAAACAAAATTATACTCTCCTTCCTTTGTTTTTGACGAGTGAAAAATATCATAAGAGTCAGGATCAGGCGTCAGGCTCCAACCCAGCACCACAGCGTCAAACTTTTTTTTGTTCACATATTCATTTATGAAAACCGGCCAGGCCAGCACCCTAAGTTCAACCTTTATGCCGAGTTTTTTCAGCTGTGACTGGATGATG
>CAIWWK010000144.1 GCA_903916325.1 Candidatus Firestoneibacteriota bacterium | reverse complement strand
TTGTCGTCAGAAACCGCCTTTTTCTTCTCCTGCAGGTACTCTGCTCCTTTCTGACCGAGCAGCAGGAAGTATTTCTCTCCTTTCTTTTGTTTCAACACGTCTTCCGAAGAAAGCAGGTCAAAACAATGTTCGGAGGATAAAATTTCTCCCTCTCTTCCTTGTTTGTTTTCTCCCTGCGGGACATCGGGACTTTTTTCCGTTCCTTTCGCCGTAACTCCGGCGCCGGCGGTTATCTCCGCTTTGGACGGGACGGTTTCAAAACCTCTGTTGCCCGTCTCAGCCGCTTCAAGAGTTCCGGCCGGTTCCGTTGTCACACTTTCGTCATATTTAACACCGCGAAATATCTTTACCTTGGGAGCGGTTTTTTCCTTTCCATTTTCCGCCTCCGCCGCGCCGCCGCTTGTCTTTGTACCGGACTGGATTGGCTCAAAACCTCTGTTGCCCGTCTCAGCCGCTTCAAGAGTTCCGGCCGGTTCCACGCCTTGGCTTGTCGCTCTTTTGGCAAATTTAACACCGCGATAAACCTTTGCGTTTTTAGGAGCAGGAACCACAGAGCCCGAGGTTCCCTCTGCGGTCTTTGCCGCCTGACTCTCGCTAATCACGGAGGAGTTGAGAGACCCGGCTATAGCGCGCGTTTTTCCTTCCTGCTCCTGCGCCCCGGGAGTAAAGACTTCCCCCTCTTTTTCGATAGTATCGCGCGGGAACATCACCCATTCATTCTCTATGGAAGACTTTCTGCCAAGCCAAATATTGCTCTTATTGTCCATTGCAGTGCGGAAATTCTGGTCCCTGTTATTGGAGGGACTTTTTGGAAAGCCCTTTAATTTCAGCGTTTTCCCGCCGGCATAAAATATCACTCCGTATCCGGCGGTATCCAGCGCCGTCGCGTCCGCGTCTATTCTGCACGCTTTCAATATATTATCAATCCCCGTCTTTTTCCCCATCTCCTCAATAAGCTTATCCGTGGCTTCTTCCGCGGGATCCGCTTCATAATCGGCGTTCCTTCTCCAGTCACCGTCCCTGAAAGAAAAACTTGAGGCCGGAAGCGTATCGTCAAATACCGTATTCATGGAAAGCAGGCCGTCCTTGTTTAGGAAAAAATTTCCGGTGAATTGCTCGTTCTTTTTGGTTCCTTTTACCGGCAAGGCGTATTTCCATTCAACTCCGTTATACCAGCCGATGAACCTGAAGGAGCAAATTAGCCTGTTTTCCCTGGCAACGGACTTCTCCTCGCCCGTATACATGACCTTCCCGTCCGGAGTAAAATAAACCCTGTGCTTCGGATCGCTTATTTTCACGCTGATTTTCTTATTCAGCGCGTCAAGATAGGCATCCTCAAGGCTAAAATCGCTGAAACCGCCGGTCTTTGGGTCATAGATCAACACTGTCTCGCTGTAATACAGCCAGATGCGGTCTGCCGAATCAATTCCCGAATATAAGAGCCTGTAACTGCCGGAGGGCGCGTATTTTTCCTTATATTTCTGCCTGTACTCTTCCAGGCCCAGAACCTTTGTTTCCGCGCCGTTCTCGTATTTTACCAGGTCTAGTCCTGCATCGCCGGCCTTTACCCACCAGGCAACTCCTGCTGATGAGAACATTACATCTTCCCTGGAAATAAACAGCTTGTACTTTTCTTCGGCTTTCTTTGCCAGAAGCTTTTCAAGAGAACCAGCGGGAAGCATCTGCACAAGGTCGCTCTCGCCCTTCGAGGTATCCCTGTTGTTCACAAAGATAATATTTCCTTCTCCGTCGCGGTGTATGCCCGTTACATTTCTCAGGGAGAGGCCTTTTGTCCAGTTAATTGCTTCAGCCGCGCCTTTCCCGGTAACAAGCAAAGCGCCGTTTATTTTTGCCGCCACCCAGACATTTCCCCCGGATTCCTTCAGGAAAAGATTATTCTGGTCATAGAAACTGCCAATTACAAATTCATTAAAGATACCGTCCTTAATCTTCTTAAGGTCTGAACCGTCAAAGAGCCACAAACCAACCGGCATCCTTTCCTGCCGGGCAATGAGCCAGGTCTTCCCGGGAGCTTCCGCAAAACAGGAATAAATATTCAATTTGTATTTCAGCAGAGGATCGGCCGCAACGCCTCTCAGGTCAATTTCACCGTTTTCATCGGTTATCCTGTAATGTTTGGCCGGCAGTAAATAATTGAAGGAACTTATGATGATTTTATCCCCTCCAAGGAACGCGATACAGGACGGGATATTATCCTTGCCCAGGATATCTTCCATATTAATGAAATTTATCTTGCCGCTGCTATAGCAGATGATGCAGCTGTTGAACCTGGTGTAATCAGGATGCCACCTCGTCCAGATCCAGAGCCTGCCTTTATCATCCTCTTCAGCGTTCAAAAACCACGGGCTGATAAAAGTCCGCCCCAGGGTTCCTTTGTCGGCTTCATTCGAAATTATCCTGCCTGCCTTTTCGCCGTTCACGCTGAGGAACCCTTCAGCGTCAATGATTATAAGCCTGCCGGAAGAATCCTCATAACAGAAGCGGTCACCGTAGGTTCTCTGGATATCCTGTATCTTTCGCCAACCGTCACCGGTGTGTTTTACGATTAGGCATGTTTCGGAATCTTTCCTGACCTGCGCGAGCACCTCTTTATTATAGGAAAGGGAAATCCCGCTCACCTGAGCTTCGAGCTTTTCTGTATTATCTCCGCCCAAAGTATTGAAAGCGCAAACCCTTAATTTCCCGCCCGAAAGTTTGTAAAGCTTTTCATTAAAGAGCATCCAGAAAACGCCGTCTTTGTCCACAAAAGAGCTTTTCACCCGGTTACTCTCTTTCTGTTCCGCCGGATTCAAAGATACGAATTCCCCCGGGCCGCCCGCAAGCACCCCGGCTTCCTGCTCTGAGTATGAGAGGCTCTCGTCGCCGGCAACGGTTCCGTTTGGCCGCATAGTCGCGCAACCCGCGAAAAAGAGCGCGCAAGCCGCGAAGAGTAAACTTATTTCAAGCGGGAGATTATGGCGTCTATTTTCCATTTAAGGGTTTCATCCTCCGTTTCTTTCCGTTTATTTTCCAGAAAGCCCAGGGCAGCGCCGTCTTGCCGCAGTAATTCATCCATGGCTTCTTTTTGCTGCTCCGGCGTGCCCTTGTTGAGTTTCTCAAAATAGCCC
>CAIWWK010000143.1 GCA_903916325.1 Candidatus Firestoneibacteriota bacterium | reverse complement strand
GCCGCTGACCGATATAATTCCCTGGTATGATAACCGCAGCATTAAGGAAAAGGAGTTCCTTGAAAAAAAACTCGGCAGATTTGAGATTTTCAAGACGACAGGACTGAACCTCACCCACATTTATTCCGCCACAAAGATTCTCTGGCTTAGCAGGCACGAAAGGGCAGTTTTCAAAGAGGCCTCTAAATGGCTCTGCGTTCCGGATTACCTTATAAATAAACTTACCGGTGAATACGCCACGGATTATTCCATAGCTACCCGCACGGCCGCATTTGATATGAGAAAGAAGGCTTGGGCTCCCTGCATGCTGGAAGCGCTCGGTGTTAAGGAGAGTTTCTTTCCGAAGGCAAGCGTGAGCGGCGCCGTTGTGGGGGCGGTTACCGGAAAGGCCTGTGAAGAATCAGGTCTGGCGGCAGGCACAAAGATTTGCCTTGGCGGGCAGGATCATATCGTCGGAGCTTTTGGAGCAGGCATTTTTAAACCCGGAGATCTCCTGGATTCAATGGGCACGGCGGAGGTCCTCCTGGCTGTCGTCAAGGAACCCCGCAGGCTTAAAGAGATATATAATTCCGGTTTCTCAATGGGTTGTTACGCGGTTGACGGGTTATATTACATAATGGCCGGGATTTACTGCTCCGGCGGGCTGACCGAGTGGTTTATGAACGAGTTTTACGGCAGCTCTCTGACAGCGGCAGAGAAGTACGCAAGGCTCGCAGAGGATCTAAAGACAGCCGGGAAAGGAGAAAGAGGCGTCCTGGCCCTGCCCTACTGGCTTGGAAGAGGCGCGCCTCTTAAGGACGCAGGCGCCAAAGGCGCCCTGCTTGGGTTGACCGCGAGGACGACACGGGCAGATATCCTGCTCGCTATCTATGAAGGGCTTTCCTTTGAGTTCCGGCAGCTCGTCGAGGCCATGGAAAAATCAACCCGTATACCTGTCAATACCATCAGCCTGATAGGCGGCGGCACAAAGAACAAATTCTGGCTGGAAAAGAAAGCGGACATTATCGGAAGAAAGTTATTACTTCCCCTGATAAGTGAATCGGTATGCTTCGGCGCGGCTTTGCTTGCGGGGGCAGGTTCAGGCGAGATAGAAGCCCCGCAAAAGATAACAGAAGCGTTTAAGCATGAGCTCGTAATCGCAAACCTGAAAAAGCACAGGGCTTACGAAGAACTTTATCGCGGCAGATACAAAAAGATAGCGGCCCTGTTGTCCGGGTTCAATAATTAAAAAGGCTAAGGCGCTTGCCGGAAAAGCCTTAAAAAAACAGCAAAACCCGCTCTTTTTTGTGGCGAGAAAAGCCGCTTGACAGCTTGATTCTATTTTGCTATCATACACTAACGATTGGGAGTAAAGATCTGGCCGTACGGCGGGATTCACTCTGCCTCGCGGTCTTTTTTTTTAACACCCGGTCGAATTATAAGCACCAAAGGAGCAAAGGAAATGGCAAGAGGTAAAGTAAAATGGTTCAACGATCAGAAGGGCTATGGTTTCATCACTCCGGAAAACGGCAAAGATGTATTCGTACATTTCGCCGCAATCCAGGGCGACGGTTTCAAGTCCCTTGCTGAAGGCCAGGAAGTCGAATTTGACATCACCATGGGCCAGAAGGGTGAGCAGGCAACCAACGTCCGCAAAGTCTAACAGACTTCAGGACTAAATTAGGCCTACAAAAGAGGCGGGACAGAAATGTTCCGCCTCTTCTTTTTGGAAATTGACAATAAAAGCAACGTGTACTAAAATAATACATAATTAAAAGTTTGTAAAGTTTATAAGGTTCTTAAGGCTTATAAGGTTTATAATATAAAAAACAGCTTAGAGGAGTTCTGATGCCCGAGAAAAAGCTTAATGCCAAACAGGACCTTGAGTTGATAGAGAGGCTTGCTAAGGCCAGGGCCGACATGGGCGCCCAGCTGAAAAAAGTAATCGTCGGGCAGGAGAGCGTAATAGACGATGTGCTCACGGCGCTCTTTTCCAGGGGCCATGTTCTGATAGTCGGCGTTCCCGGGCTTGCCAAGACCCTCCTGATAGAAAGCATAGCGAAAATTCTCATACTCGATTATAAGAGGATACAATTTACGCCGGACCTGATGCCTTCCGATATAACAGGCACCGAAGTTATTGAGGAAGCGGATTCGGGGAAGAGAGTTTTCCGTTTTATAGAAGGCCCGGTATTTGCCAATATCATTCTGGCCGACGAGATAAATCGGACTCCGCCCAAAACCCAATCAGCCCTTCTTCAGGCTATGCAGGAATATAAAGTTACCGCAGCCGGTAAAACCTATCCGCTGCCTTTGCCATTTTTTGTTCTGGCGACCCAGAACCCTATTGAGCACGAAGGCACCTATCCGTTGCCGGAGGCCCAGCTGGACAGGTTCTTTTTCAACATAAAGATAAATTACCCTTCAAAGTCGGAAGAGGCGGAGATAGTCAAAAAAACTACCGGCGGCCTTATCCCTGAGCTTAAACCGGTCCTTAACGCGTCCGAGATAGTCAGCCTGCAGGACCTGCTCCGCAGGGTCCCTGCTTCGGATCATCTCATTGACTTCGCCGTTAATCTTGTTTCGGCGACAAGGCCGGGGGACTCTTCTGCTCCCGCGCTGATAAAAGAAATGGTGGAATGGGGAGCCGGGCCAAGGGCTTCACAGGCGCTTGTGGTAGGGGCCAAGGCAAGGGCCGCTTTGCACGGCAGGCTCGCCGCGTCCGTTGAAGATGTAGCCGCGGTCGCGCATATTGTCCTGCGCCACAGAATCGTAATGTCTTTCAAGGCCGAAGCCGACGGCGTTACCTCGGACAAAGCCATAGACGAACTGCTAACTTCCGTCAAGCCGGGATAAAATGCCTAGCATTAAACCAGCTGATCTTGCAAGCCTGCGCGGGCTTGAATTGAAAGCCAGAGTCATTGTTGACGGCTTTCTCGCCGGAATGCATACTTCACCCCTCAAGGGCGCGAGCCTTGATTTTGCCGAGCACAGGGAATATTCGGCGGGGGATGACCTTAGGAAGCTTGACTGGAAGGTTCTTGGAAGCAAGGACAAGCTCTTTATCCGCCAGTACCGCGAAGAAAGCACGCTTACCGCTAATATCCTTCTTGATGTTTCAGGCTCGATGAATTACTCCTCACCCGGTCTTATAAAAAAGAACGAATATGCCGCGGCCGTAGCGGCTTCGCTTGTTTATCTCATGTCTCTCCGGCAAGACAGGATAGGTTTTCTCGCCTTTTCCGATATCATAGAAAAAATGCTTCCGCCGCGCGCGTCTTACGGGCAGGCCTCAGCTGTTATTAAAACAATTGAAAACCTGCTGCCCTCCGGCAAAACGGCGGTTTTCAGGACGCTGGAAACAGCCGGCAAGCTTTTTAAGAAACGCGGGCTTGTGATCCTAATCTCCGACCTCTACGACTCAAAGGGGCCGGAAGAAGCCATGAAATATCTCCGGTATCTCGCGTCAAAGGGGAACGACCTTATCGTTTTTCAGATCCTTGACCGCTCGGAGCTCGGCCTGGATCTTGACGAGCCGTTTCTTTTTGAGGGGCTTGAGGACAAGGATGTAATACTCGCAAATCCGGAGCTTATCAGGCACGAATACAGGCGCGTGATGGAAGAGTTTACCGGCTATTTCGCGAAAGAATGTTCCAAGTACGGGATTGATTACCGCCTCCTGGACAATACGGCTCATTTTTCCGTGCCGCTAAGGGCATATCTGGCGAGGAGGGAAAAGATACTTAAATGAATTTTTCTTTCCTGGCTCCCTACATGCTCTACGGACTCCTTCTATCCGGCATTCCGGTGTTGATACATTTGATCTCCGTAAAAAAAGCGAAAATTCTGAAGTTTCCCGAGACAAGGTTTGTGCGGCTGGCCGTGACGCGCACGCAGAAAAAACTCAAACTGCTGCAGCTGCTCCTCCTGCTTCTCCGCGTGCTTGCCGTTATTCTGCTGGCGCTCGCTTTTTCAAGAGTGGTCTTGAATCCGCCGAAAACCGGCGCCGCGAAAAGAGAGGAACCGGCTGCCGCTGCTTTACTGCTTGATTCTTCGTATTCAATGGGATGTTCGGCCGGCGGGAAGACGGCTTTTGAAGAGGCAAAGGATTCCTGCCTTGCCGCTCTGAAGGTTTTTCACGAAGAGGACAGGGTAGCTTTCTGTTCTTTCTCCGAGATGGTGAAGGACGGCACGGGTCTTGAATTTGACAGGGAAAAACTGGGGCAAAAAATTAAGTCTTCGAAACTCACGGGCATGAAGACTTCGCTCAAGGCCGCTCTAAACTTCGGCTACACGGCGCTTAAGGAGAGCAGGTCTGCCAACAAGCAGATAATTGTTTTCACCGACGCCGCGGCTCACGGAATAAATATCGCGTCGCCGTCGGAGATAAAGGATTTTGACGCGGATGTGAAAGTGATAGTCGCGTCCGCAGGCGCGGCAGGCGCTAATTGCGGGATAACCGCTGTTTTGCCCGCGGCTTCGCTTCCAAAAATGGCCGGGTTCAATATTTCGGTAAAGGATTTTTCCGGAAAAGGGGCTGAATCAGCCGAAGTATCGCTTTATTCGGGCGGTGAGAGAAAAGTATTCGGCAAGGACGATATCCCCGCAGGCGGAACACTTTCAAAGGCCCTCTTTTTCCCGGTTCCGGAGGACTCGGACCTTGAGGGCTGCGCGGGACTTTCCTGCGGAGACTGTCTCAAAGCGGATGACAGGTTCTACTTCGCGAGCAGCGTTAAGCGGAAAAAGAATGTTCTGCTCATAGACGGCGACCCCAAACTCTCGCAGTTTAACAGCGAAACCTTCTTCCTGCAGACTGCATTAAGCCCGGAGGTTTCAAAGGATCCCGGTATAATTCCTTCCGTCGCGGCCCCCGCCGGACTTCTTAACCTGGACCTTTCCGCTTTTAAGGTGATTTTTCTCTGCAATGTCGAGGAAATCTCGCCGGCAGCGGAGCGCCGGCTTGACGGGTTTATGCAGGAGGGCGGAAATATCGTGTTTTTTCCGGGTGACAGGGTTGATATAAAGGCCTATTCGGCTGTAAGCCGCAATATATTTCCGGCGGCAATAGGCAAGCTCTCCCGTTCCGAGAATACGGTTAATCCTCTGACTGCTGCGCCGGAATGCGGGCTCTTCAAAAGATTCGATGTTTTCGGGCTGATGAAGCCAAAATTCTACGGTAATCTTGATCTTATTCCTGCTGCCGGAGCAAATGTGCTGCTTGCTTTCCGGGACGGGGCTCCTTTCCTTATTGAAGGAGGCCGGACTGCGCGTGTTCCCGGAAGGACTCTGGTTTTTTCCGTTCCCGCGGACCGCGACCTCGGGGATTTCCCGCTCAAGCCTGTTTTTCTGCCTTTCACGAAGGCGCTGGTGGAGTACCTTGCCGGCGGCGAAGATACTTCCGCTAAATCTCAGATAAAATGCGGTGAAGTATTTAAGAGAGAACCCGGCGGCGGGAGAGTAAAGAGCGCATCGGTCATAGGACCGGATAATAAGACCATAAACGCTGAAGTTTCTGACGGAAAAGTGCTGGTGAAAGACACGGAGGAGCCGGGCATCTATAAGCTTTCCATTGTTGAGGCCGGCGGAACCAGGCTGGCGGAGTCCTTCGCCGTAAACGTCGACGCGTCTTCCGGGGAATCTGCCCTGGAAAAATTCGGTTCTTTTGATCTGAAAGCGGCTCTCAAGTCTAAGCGCGTTGAATTTATTAAATGCGGTCCGGGCCTCCCTGCCGAACTGGAAATGATAGTGCGCGGCCGAGAAATTTCTTCCCTTCTGCTTCTGGCGGCATTGTGCCTGCTTGCCATTGAGGGCGCCGTCGCCGTGAGGAAGTTATGAGAAAAATGCTGCAGGCCTTCATGCTGGTCTTCTTTTCCTGCCTGCTCTTTGCCAACAACCTTTACTTTGCGCATCTGAAATATGATGGCGGCAACTGGGACACTCAGATAACCGCCTGGGGAGAACTCGCCGATTTTCTCGTGAGCATATCAAATGTGCGGGCGGTGCGCGAGCCCCTGGCTGTTTCACCGGAGAGCCCGGAACTTTTCAACTACCCTGTAATATTTATGACCGGGAATGCCGCTTTTAACGAATGGAAACCGGCCGTGATTGAGCGCCTGAAAAAATATTTTGACGCGGGCGGAATACTTATCATAGACGACTCCACGGGAGTAAAAGATTCGGCTTTCGCGGGTTCTGTAAGGCGCGAGCTGGCAAAGATCTTCCCGAACGAGCCTCTTGAGCGGATAAAAGAATCCAACGCGATATTCCTTTCCTTCTTTCTTATGCCGAAGGTTTGCGGCGTCCGCCAGGCCGCGCCGTTTCTGGAAGGCGTGGAACGGAGCGGTCAGTTGTCCGTGATATTCTCGGCGAACGATATGTTCGGGACCTGGGAAAAGGACAAACTGGGCAACTGGCTGAAAGAATGCAGTCCCGGAGGGGAAGCCCAGCGGCTGGAAGCGCAGAAACTCTGTGTAAATGTCATTATGTACGCGATGGTAGGTACCTACAAACTTGATGCCATTCATACTGATTATATCAGGCAAAAAATGAACACTCTGAATATGAAGATACCCGGGCAGGCAAAATGAATATTGAAGCGGGGTTTATAGCCCTTGCGGGCGCAGTTATAGCGGCGCTTTCCGCCATTTATGTTTATTTCAAGGCGGACAGGAAACGCGGTCTTCTGACGGCACTTCGCGCAGCTGCATATATTCTCATAATATTTGCTCTCGTGAAACCTTCTTTTGAACGTACTCTAACCATAAAACGGCGTACAGCCGTCGCGGTCATCGCGGATGTATCAAAGAGCATGGGACTGAAGAAGCCGGAAGACAAAGCCGCGCTCCTGAAAGCGGCAATAAAGGAAAAAGCAGTTCCTCTTGCCGGCATATTTGATGTTTCCTGGTACGCTTTTTCCGGAACTGCGCAGAAGACTTCGCTTGAGGATCTGCTAAAAAGCAATAGGTTCGCCGGAGACTCCACGGATATTGCGTCGGCCCTAGATTCGGTTGCGGGCGAGCTCGAAAAAGAGAGGCCCGGGGTGAAGAAGGCGCTCGTGATAATTTCCGACGGAAATAATAACGGGGTTCTTGATCCGGCTGAGGCCGCGAAACATGCCGGGATACCGGTTTATACTATCAGCGCCGGCCCTCAGAAAAAGGGGGTGGATGTCGCGGTTCGCTCAATCTCCGCGGGAGAACTTGGTTTTACGGGCATGCAGTCAACGGTAACGGTAAATATTTCTGGCGCGAACGCATCCGGCAGGACAGTCAGGGTTGCGCTCAAAGCGGACGGGATTGAGTTTGGAAGCAAAGAAGCGGTTCTTCAGGATGACGGCCTTGAAACGGCGGTAAAGTTTGAAGTTACTCCGAAAGATACCGGATTGGTCAGATACCGCGCCGAGGTGAAACCGCTTCCGGGAGAAGAGGATAAGTCTAATAACTCGGCCGAATGTGAAGTCCGGGTGCTTAAAGAAAAAGTCCGAATCCTGTATCTTTCCGGCCATCCTAATTACGAGTACAGGTTTTTGAGGCAGGTATTGAAGACAAATCCTAACTATGAAATGGTCTCTTTTATCCTGCTCCGCGGCATTAACAATGTGATGGCTTTTCCGGAAGACCAGTTGACTCTGATACCCTTCCCGGTAACTGAGCTGTTTACCAGGGACCTTCCCCAGTTTGACATTGTGATTCTTGAAAGTTTTCCCTACTCGGAGTACATGCCTTCCAAAATGTTTGACAGCCTGGCCAGGCTTGTTACCGAGCGCGGAGGGGCTTTGCTTATGATGGGCGGCGACCAGTCGTTCGGCAGGGGCGGGTATGCGGCCACACCCCTTGCGGATCTTCTGCCGGTAACGCTTGACGGGCCCTCGGAACTCTACGATACGGCCCCTTACAGAATGATTCCGGAACAGCATCCCTTAAACAGTCTTTCGTATTCAAAAGACGGGGACGCCCTGCTCTGGAAGTCAATGGCGGAACTCTCCGACATAAATGTGGCGGCAGCCTCGAAACCGGGCGCGGTTGTGCTCGGCAGGCATCCTGTCATTAAGTCAAAGAGCGGGGAGTTTGCCCCGGTGCTTGCGGCGTGGCAAAAAGGCAGGGGGAGAGTGATGGCCTGCATGACCGGTTCTACCTGGAGATGGGCGATGGGAACCGGGCAGGAGACCTCCAGCGGACTTTACGCCAGGTATTGGCAGGGGCTCTTCAACTGGCTCTCAGGGGTTCCGGATGTGAAGCAGGTGAAGATCGCCTCCGATAAAAAGTCCTACGCGAAAAATGAGACCGTCAGGCTCTCGGTCTCTGTGCTTGACGAACATTACAGGTACGAGAATGCCGCCACGGTAGCGCTTTCGGTCAGCGATCCTGACGGAAAGAAGGCGCGGGAAGTTTGCCGGCTTTCAGGAAACGGCATTTATGAATGTTCAGTTGCCGGCGAAGTTCCCGGCAAATACTCCTTTGAAGCTTCTGTTTACAAACAGGGAAAGGAACTCGGCAAGGACGCCTGTACCGCGGAAGTTACCGGATCTCTAAGCGAAGAGACAGATATTTATCTCAACGAAACGCTGCTCTCAGAAATAGCGAAAAAGAGCGGCGGGGAATACCTGAACGCCGCGTCCGGTAAGCCTTTCCTTCTAAAGATTGATCCTGAAACGGAAGAGACAGTGTCAAAGACAAGAAAGGCTCTCTGGGATTCTCCGGTGCTGTTCCTGTTCGCCGCCCTGATTCTGTGCGGAGAGTGGTATGTAAGAAGAACTTCCGGAATGCTGTGAGGCGTGGATGCTGAATACCGGTAAGAACATAACCGCCGCGGTTGCGGGAGCGAAAAGAAGGCTGGCGTTTGGGCTTATACTGGGAGGATCGGCGCGCTTATTCTCCCTGCTGGCTTCTTATTTTCTGGTTTTCTGGCTGCTGGACAGCCTTCTCGTGTTCGGTTACGGGTTAAGGTACTTTTCCAATTTGCTGTTCTTCTTTGTTTTTACCGCGGCGCTATATTTCTTCATTGCGCGCAAACTTTTTGCGCAGGCTTCAGACGCAGCGGCTGCCCTCGCGCTGCAGAAGGCTAACCCCAAACTCAAGGACAGCCTGATTAACTCTGTCCAGTTCTCGGGAATGCTGAAGAAAGACGGCTTATCCGGCATGTCATCCGAACTCGCAAAAGAGTACATTCGCCGCGCGGACAGATCGCTTGCGGGCGGGAAATTCCTCGCTGGTTCCCCTGTCAAGGCAAACGCAAAATCTCTAATTCTTTTTTCCGGCTTGCTGCTTATTATCTGTTTTGCGGTATTTTCGCGCAGCTCCGGAAGGACTGCGCTTGACCGTCTATTTTCTCCGCTTGAGGAAGTGAATTATGCAGCCGGCTCCGCGAAGGTTATCCCGCCAGAACTCGGAGAAGTAAGGATAAAGATCTTCTATCCGGCGTACACAAGATTAAAACCCTCGGACATAAATGAGGGCGGGAATGCCGTCGTGCTGAAAGGTTCAACCGTGTTGATCTCGGGAGTTTCCAGCCTGCCGCTTAAGTCTGCGGCTCTGAAGTACAAAGGAAAGGAGTCTCGCGGTATCGCGATGAGCGTAAGGGCGAGGCTTTATCCGGAGGCAAAGGTCAGGGTTCTTGAGGATTTTGATTTCAAACTGGAAGCTTTTGCGAAAAACGGGCTCGCTGCGTCAGAGAAAGAATGGCACTCAATAAAGACCATAAACGACGAGTTCCCTCGCGTAAACCTGATCTTCCCCGCGCAGGACCTGCTCGTGGCGCCCAAAGCCGAGCTTAAACTTGTTTATGAGTACGGCGATGATTTCGGCGTAAACGAAGCCGCGCTTGTATTTGTCAAATCCGGCAAGACTTACCGCGTGCCGCTTGAACACAATTCTCCTGCTGTCGCGCGCAGGGTTTCGGATTATGTCTGGAATGTGACGGCGCTCGCGCTTTCCTTCGGTGAATCAGTCGAGTACTGGATTGAGGCCGCGGATAACGACACTGAGTTCGGTCCGAAACGTTCTATATCGCGCAAGCAGAGAGTTTCTGTGCCCACAGCCGAAGAATATCTCGCGATGACCAGAACCGATAATTCGGAGAAGGAAAAAGAACTCTTAGACAGCGCAAAGAACCTGTACACCAGGAACGAGGACTTGCTGAAGAGCCTGGAGAAGTACAAAAGGAACGGAAAGTTTGATGTAGATAAATTACGCGGAGATTTGGACCTGCTCTTTAAGCAGATGACTGCCATGCAGAGAAATCTAATGGATATGGCGCAGATGCTTCCGGCGGGGGCAATGCCAAAGGGGTCGGCTGCCGATATGGGCCTGTCCGATATGGGACGGCTTATGAAGCAGCTTCAGGAGGCCCTCGACAAAGGCGATTATGACGCGGCAGGAAATATAGCCAAGGAACTGTCCGCGAAGATAAATGACCTGATGAAGAAGATGGCTGCTGCAATGAAGAGCGGAAAGGGCGGAAAAAAATCAGCGGGAATGGACGCGGGAAAAGAAGCAAAAGAAATGCTCAAGGAAGAGCAGGGTATCTACGAGGAAACTTCCGCGGCAGACAGGAAGAACACGGCGGAACTATTGAAGGCACAGGATGAACAGCTGAAAAAGGCGCTGGAGCTCCAGCGTAAAGCCGCCGAAAAGAGCGGGGCACTGCTTCAGAATATCTCGGCGAACCGCGAGCCGCAGGCCGCTCTTATTCCTCCGGCGAATGATGTCCTCGCGGGTGCCATGAACGGAACGCTTTTCCTTGAGCGAGGGCAGTTTAAGGAAGCGAAAGAGAACATATCGCGGACGGCAGCCGGTTCAAGCGGTCTAGCCGGGATATTCAAGGAAAACGCCGGCAAGTTGCAGGCCCAAATGGATAAATTACTGGCTGATGCCGCTTCCGCGGAGAAGTCCAAGGACAAGGCCGGCGCGGAAAAGATCAAGACGGGTCTTCCTGCGCTGGAAAAAAAGCTTAAAGAATCAGGGGACTCGGTTTCCGGTTATTCCGAAATTGAAAATATGGAAAAGGAAGTCTTAAACCTGCTTTCCGGAAAAACAAAGATGACGCCGGAAGAAACAGCGCGCATGTCAGGGACCAAATCGAGGCAGGGAAAAAATAAGTCCCGGATGAAAAGCTTAAGCGACAAGCTTGGCGAGGCACAGAAGAGCGGTGTGAATCTTGAGAGCCTTACAGAAAATGCTGACGCCGCGCTTAAGGGCATGGGTAAAGCAGAGGAGAACCTCGGAGGCGGAACTCTGAAAGGGGCAATGGCAGGAGAAGCGGAAGCGCTTGACGCGCTCCAAAAGCTTTCAGACGAGGCAGATAAGATAGCGGGGGAAGGCGGAGAAGGAGGCCTTACGGTCGTTATGCCCGGGCAGGGGCAGAGCGGGATACTGGGATCCCGTGAAGGCAAGGTGAGCGTTCCCCGTGAAAAAGACTACAAACCGCCTAAAGAATTCAGGCAGGATATAATGGATTCGCTGAAGGATAAACTCCCGGAAAAAGATAAGGATGATATTGAAGAGTATTATAAAAGGCTCTTGAGGTAAATAGGAGTCCGCGAGGGACAGATGCGCGGATGCTCGGAAGGTCAGAGGGTCAGAGGCTCAGACGCGCGGATGCGCAAGAGCCAGCGAGGGACGGAGGTCAGAAGACAGAAGACAGAGGACGGCAGGCCGATAACCGATACGCTTCAGACCTTTGAGTCTTTAATTTGCAATTAGCAATCCATAACTTCCAACCTTTCACCTTGAAAAAAAGCGTCATCCTGTAGTATAATAACTCCATGTGCGGAGTATTCGGAATATATGGCGTTCCTGAAGCTGCAAAGCTGGCCTATCTAGGCCTGTATGCACTGCAGCACCGCGGGCAGGAAAGCGCCGGAATAGCATCCTCCGATATGGGTAAGGTTTACAGCCGCGTTGCCATGGGGCTGGTTGCTGATATATTCAGTCCGCAGGATCTCGACTCTCTCAAAGGAAGTTCCGCGTTAGGCCACACAAGATACTCAACAACAGGTTCTTCCACCATTAAGAATGCCCAGCCGATAGTAGTTGATTATTCGCACGGCACGATGGCCATGGCTCACAACGGCAATCTTACCAATGCCCGCCAGGTAAGAGATTTTCTTGAAGCCCACGGTTCTATTTTCTCCTCTACCACAGATACTGAAGTCCTTATTCACCTCATAGCAACTTCGGAAGGGAATAAACTGATTGACTGCATTGTTGACGCTCTTTCGCAGATTAAGGGCGCCTATTCGCTGGTGATTCTTACCAAGAAGAAGCTGATAGGCGCGGTCGACCCGAACAACATCAGGCCGCTCTCGCTTGGGAAGAAAGGCAACGGCTGGGTACTCGCTTCCGAGACCTGCGCGTTTGACATCATAGACGCGGAGTATGTAAGGCCGCTTGAACCCGGCGAAATTGTGGTAATAGACAAAGACGGCTTGAAATCCTACAAACCATTCAAAGCCCAGAAACCCGCGAAGTGCATATTTGAGTATGTCTATTTTTCGCGTCCCGACAGTTACATCTGGGGCAACAGCGTTCAGAAAGCGAGAAAGGCGCTCGGCGCCCAGCTGGCGAAGGAATTCCCTGTGAAAGCCGATTATGTCGTTCCGGTGCCTGACTCGTCAAACTCCGCGGCGACCGGTTATTCAGGCGAGTCAAAAATACCTTACGAGATGGGCATCATCCGCAATCATTATATCGGAAGGACCTTTATCGAGCCCAGCCAGACCATCAGGGATTTTGGGGCAAAGATAAAATACAACCCGGTTAAAGAAATATTGAAGGACAAAAAACTCGTCCTGATTGATGATTCAATTGTCCGCGGCACAACCGGAAAGAAGCTTGTAAAAATGCTTCGCACGGTCGGCGCGAAGGAAGTCCACTGGCGCATAAGCTCTCCGCCTATTACGAATTCGTGTTTTTACGGGGTTGACACTCCAACAAGAAAAGAACTGATCGCTGCCGGGAATTCGGTAGAAAAGATAAGGGAGTTTATGGGTGTGGAAACGCTCGGCTATTTAAGCCCGGAAGGCATGGTGAAGGCTGTCGGCGGCAAGATGGACGAATACTGCATGGCCTGTTTTGACGGCAAGTATCCGGTTGATTCCGCGAATATCCAGAAGTGTATTTCGGAAGAAAAGAATGAAGAAAAATGCTAAAACTAAAAGTTTGTAAGGTTCTTAAGGTTTATAAAGTTTATAAGGTAAGGGCAAAATCTCACAAAGCATGTTCTGTTTCAGAGGTTTTGTGATATTTTTTCGCTGCATATTTTAGATCTTTAGATCCTTTGATTCTACCTTACAAACCTTATAAACTTTACAAACTTTTAACGAAGGAGTTCTTATGTCCAAGCGATTCACCTACGCCCAATCCGGAGTCGACATCAATGTCGCGGACGAGGCAAAACAGCAGATTAAAAAACTTGTCAGGCAGACCTTTACAAAGGGCGTGATGTCCGAAATAGGAAAATTTGGCGGGATGTATTCCGGGAAGTTTCCGGGCTATAAGAATCCTATCCTTGTAAGTTCGGTGGACGGCGTGGGCACAAAATTAAAACTTGCGGTAGCGATGAATAAATTTGACACCGTAGGTATTGACCTCGTGAATCATTGTGTTGACGACATCCTTGTTCACGGCGCGAAGGCGCTCTTTTTCCTGGACTATATGGGAATGGCAAGGACCTCGCCTAAGAAGGTGTCGTCAATAATGAAGGGATTCGTCAAGGCCTGTAAAGCGGAAGGCTGCGCGCTGGTCGGCGGTGAAACTGCCCAGATGCCTGATGTCTATTCCGGCGAGGATCTTGACCTGGTCGGATTGATAGTCGGTATCGTTGACAAAGATAAAATGCTTGACGGCAGCAAGATCAGGCCGGGGGACAGGTTAATAGGGCTTCCTTCAACAGGGCTTCACACAAACGGCTACACTCTCGCGAGAAAACTTCTTCTGGAAAAGAAAAAACTGAAACTCTCAAAATATATCCCGGAGCTTAAGAACACGCTTGGAGCCGAACTGCTTAAGCCCCATAGGTCCTACTCAAAGGCGGTTTTCGGGCTATTGAAGAAGTTTGACATTCACGGGCTGGCGCATATTACCGGCGGAGGTTTCAGGGACAACCTTCCGAGGGTCCTGCCAAAAGAAGTTGGGATCAGGATCTATAAGCAGAGCTTCCCTGTCCTTCCCATATTTTCGCTTATTCAGAGGCTTGGGAACATTGAAGACGGGGAAATGTACCGTACCTTCAATATGGGTATCGGAATGGTTATAATGGTATCAGAAAAGGATTCTGCTAAAGTACTTGCAGAGCTGAAGAAAATGAAGGAAAAGGCATATTTTATAGGCGAAGCGGCGGAGTTTACAGGGACAAAAGTAACGTTAATATAACCAAATACCAAAATGCAAAATACAAATTCTAAGCACTAAATTCTAAACAAAACACAAGATGCAAAACAAGTGCAAAAGAGCAATATTTTCTTTGTAGTTTTATCCTTTTCTTTGCTTTTTTTTAGTATTTAGAATTTAGTGTTTGCTCTTTGCTTTTTTTAGTATTTAGAATTTAGTGCTTGCCCCTTGCTTTTCCTTGTAATTCCTATCCTATCAAGGCAATTTGTAGTTGACATAATATGCTTCTTGTTGTATAATTTGATGTAACCAATTTAGGCAAAGCAAGATTACATTGAGGAGGAACCACCGGCAAAAAGAGGGAAGTACCCTCTTTTTTCATTTTAGGATGGAAACCCAGGGCCAGGACTTAATAGAGCGCGTAAAGGCGCTGATAGCGCCGGAGCTTTCCGTGTACGGGCTGGAGGTTTACGACCTCGAGTACAAGCAGGGCGTAATGGGCATGACTCTCTCGGTCTATCTGGACAGGCCGGGCGGTAAGGTTAACCTGAAAGACTGCCAGAGCGCCAGCCATCTGATAGGCGAGGTGCTAGACGCCTCGGAAGTTATCCCGGCGAAGTATATCCTGGAAGTCTCGTCGGTGGGGTTGGACAGAGAATTAAAAACGAAAAAGGATTTTGACCGCTTTAACGGTCAGGAAGCAAGGATTATTACGCGAGTCCTGATCGGAAAAGACAATACTTTCACCGGCATCATAACGGCTTGCGATAAAGCTGCGGTAACGCTTTCTACCGGAAAGGGCGAGGTTTTGATACCCTTGAATGATATCGCGAGGGCAAAGCTTGAGATTAAATTCTAATAAGGGGTAGAAATTTATGTTTAACAGAGATCTGTCGGAAGCGCTCGAACAGATAGGGCGCGGCAAAAAAGTTGACACCAAGGTCCTGGCGGAGGCGCTTGAAAGCGCGCTCACGTCCGCGTCAAAGAAGATACTCGGCTCACACCGCGATATCAAGGTAGTAATTGACGAGGAAACCGACACCATCAACTGCTTCTATTATAAATCCATAGTTGAAGCGGTGACGGACAAGGATTATGAGGTCACTAAGGAAGAGGCTGCGCAGCTGGATCCCAAGTTCGCGTCCCGCGATATAGGCGACGTTGTGGAGATCCCGGTTCCGATACAGAGCTTCGGCCGTATTGCGGCTCAGATAGTAAAACAGGTCATCACCAAGAAGGTGAGGGACATTGAACGTGATGCCATTTTCACCGAGTTCGAGAGCCGCGTAGGCGAGGTGCTAAACGGCATAGTCCTGAGGAAGGAGAACCGGAACTTGATAGTTGACCTTGGAGACGCGGAAGGAATAATTCCGGTCAAGGAACAGGTTTTCAGGGAAAACTTCCAGGTTGGCGAGAAGATCAAGGTGCTGATCAAGGAAGTAAACAGGGCAAACAGAAACCAGCAGATACTTCTTTCCCGCCTGGACCCGCGT
>CAIWWK010000142.1 GCA_903916325.1 Candidatus Firestoneibacteriota bacterium | reverse complement strand
TGCGCCAGTTCAGGCCCGTGCATAGCTCCGGTCAAGGCAAGCCTTACCGGCATAAAAAGGTCTTTGCCCTTAACGCCAGCTGCCTTGCCGGCCGCGCCGATTATTTCTTTGCAATTATCTTTGGTCAGTTGGGTTTTAGCAAGTTCGGCTTTGAGCGCAAGTAGAACTTTGGGGGCGCTTTCTGCCGCGAGCACCGCGAGCCCTTCCGCGGCTAGCTCGTCAGGCTGAAAGAACAATTTTGTAAGTTCAGGGACTTCCGCGCAGAAATTTATTCCTGTCTTAACTGTTTCCAGCATGCTTGCCACCCATTCCGCGCTCTTTCCCGCGACATCGACGGTCTTAATATATGGAAGGCAAAATTCCGCCAGGTCTTTTATGCTCAGTTTCTGGATATACTCGTGATTCATCCAAGTCAGTTTCTTCTCGTCAAAAATAGCGCCGCTGTGCCCGACATCCGGGAGAGCGAATTCCGCTGCAAGAGACTGTTTTGACTTAATTTCAACACCGTCTCTCGGATACCAGCCGAGCAGGGACATGTAATTGAACATTGCTTCAGGCAGAAATCCCTTTTCCCTGTAAGCAAGCAGCGAGGTCTCGCCGTGCCGCTTGGAAAGCTTGCTCCTGTCGGCTCCGAGTATCATCGGCAGGTGCGCGAACAGGGGAGCTGTAAATCCCAGTGCCCGGTAAAGCAGGACCTGTCTGGGCGTGTTTGAGAGATGGTCCTCTCCGCGGATAACATGGGAGATCTGCATCTCTGCGTCATCAATTACTACCGCGTAATTATAAACAGGGACGCCATCCGGACGGGCTATTACAAAATCGCCTATCTGATCGGTATTAAAAACCACCTTGCCCCTGACCAGATCTTCAAATTCAACCAAACCGGGCTCAACCTTAAACCTGACTGCGTATCTTTCTGTCTTTTTCCTTTGCTCCGCTTCTTCTTTTGAAAGCGCGCAACACTTCCTGTCGTACTTGGGAACCAGGCCCTTTTCGGTTGACGCTTTGCGCTTAAGGTCCAGTTCCTCTTCGGAGCAAAAGCATGGATACGCCTTGCCTTCTTCGAGCAGCTTATTCATGTATTTGTCATAAAGCGTCAAACGCCGCATCTGGGTATAGGGGCCAAGAACGCCTTTCTCTATCGGGCTTCCGTGTTCATCCCTTCCGAAATAGCCCTCATCCCAGTCAATTCCCAGCCAGTTAAGGGAATCCACGATAATTTGCACCGCTTCTGGAGTGGATCTTTCCCTGTCGGTATCTTCAATGCGAAGCACAAAAGTGCCACCGTTCTTCCTCGCAAAAAGATAAT
This sequence comes from Candidatus Firestoneibacteriota bacterium, assembly GCA_903916325.1. Taxonomy (GTDB): domain Bacteria; phylum Oederibacteriota; class D2-FULL-39-29; order D2-FULL-39-29; family CAIOVX01; genus CAIOVX01. Next base: position 571 of record CAIWWK010000142.1, on the reverse strand, counting down.
TGAAAAGGGCTGTCCGGGCGTTGCCGATATGCATGTGTCCGGTGGGAGAAGGCGCAAAGCGTACTCTTATTTTATTTTCCATTTAATTATCCTATACCTTTAATGGCTAAAACACAAGGAAGGCTTTCTGTTTGCCGGCTATTTCTTGCCGCCTTTTTTAAAAAACTGCGGGAGCCACGGACGGTGAGCCTCAAAAAGTTCCGCTATTACTTTTTCAATGGTATCAAGATCGCGGTGCGCGGGATGCGCCATAGCCGCCTGGAGCACAAGCTTCCTGTCGCCCGTCAGCCCCGCTTCAACCGCGAGGGTTGCGGATTCATGAACGCTGCGGACTATTCCCTGCAGGGAAAAAGGAAGCGGGCCGGCCGCAATTGGCAGCGCGCCGCCGCTCCCGAGAGCGCAGGTTACTTCGACAACCGCGTCTTCCGGCAGGTTCGGCACCGCGCCCCGGTTTCTTACATTTACGACTTCAAGCCGGCGGGTGTCATTCGCGACATCGTTTAACACGCCGATAGCCTGGTCGCCGTGAGCGGAATCTTCAACATCATGAGCCGAAATGCTCGCGCGCTTG
>CAIWWK010000141.1 GCA_903916325.1 Candidatus Firestoneibacteriota bacterium | reverse complement strand
ATAGAAAAGGCTCTATCGACGCAATACGAGGAACTCAAGAAAACTCATCCGAAAGCCCTTTTGTCCGTGTTCCGTTCGGGAGACGCAGGATATGATCCCCAATCCCCCTCAAAGTTGTATACGGGGTGGAAAGATTGCGGGTTGAGTTGTCACACCCCCGCCTCGGTTAACCTGCATAAATATGCGAATATTGCCGGCGCCGCGACCCTCGAGCTTTTCTCTCGCGGGAGAGCGCCGCTTATGCAGGCAGACCTTGCTGTCATACCCGCGGGGTCCGAAATATTGTCGGCACAGCTGGTATTGATGCTTGCGCAAGGGCCCGGCGGCGCTTACGCCGTGGAAGCCTGCAACCGGCCTTGGGCGGAGAAAGAATATACCTGGATGGAGTACGCGAAAGATAAATTCTGGCAGGATAGTAACGGGTTCTCCTGGCTGGGCGATGACCCGGATTTTTGGCCGGCATATATTGCTTATGGGGTTTGCTATGAAAAGACCGGGATCTTTGATTTTAAGGAAGCAGTTAAATTCTGGACGGACGGAAAACACAAGAACTACGGTTTCATAATGTATGGTTCCGGGCAGGAAAGGGCCAGGGCCTATTCCTACAATGCTAAGGAAGTGAAACAGCGTCCTGCTATTTATGTGGTCTATGAACCAAAGTAATGCTTAATCGCTGTTGATCATTTTTTTGATAAGCGGCCAGGCCTGTTCCGGGTAGAATTGATGCCCCCTGGACCCTATCAAAAGCTTTAGGTTGTTCTTCGCGCCTGCGGCCGAAAAAATCTTTTCAGTTGTTCTATAAGCTTCCTTTACGCCCGTCAAAGGAAATATTTTATCACGCTTTCCGGCCACTATCAGAAGTTTCTTCGGCGCGCGCAGTCCCGCAAGGTCCCCCATTTCGGCGTATTTTAAGATACCGGGAATATAGTTGTCAACGCAGTGCCAGATGCTCATAAGGGACTCTTTGAACGTGCAGTAGGTGCAGCTCGGGACAGCCAGTTTGATCCTTTTATCAAAGATGCCGAGGTAAAAACTAATTGTGCCGCCGCCGGAGTTCCCGACACAGCCGATTCTTTTTTTGTCGACAAAATCCAGGGTTTCGAGCAGGTCAATTGCCCTCTGGGCGTCCCGCACGCGCTCCTCTATCATGGTTTTGCCAAGCATGAACGAGTGCAGCGCCGCGTCCGTGCAGGGATGGTCGCACATAAGTTTCTGAATTTTTAGTTTCCTTTCTCCGAAGCACCGCTGTTCAATCGCCAGGCCGACAAAACCGTTCAAGGCGGCCTGGACCGCGAAGTCCCGCCCGCCGCTTATCGCTCCCGCGTCTCCCGGATATTTGGTTATCCCGGCGGAAAGATGTAACCCGGTTGTATGGCCCTGAAGGCAGACCATCGCCGGAATTTTTCCTTTTACGCCCTTTGGGATTAGAAGGTAGGCGGGAACGTCCGAGTTTTCTTCTGAATTGAAGACAAGGCGTTTTCTGGTGTACGAGGGGAATTCCCTGATATCGCCCCAGGTGATTTTCAGCGGCTTTTTTCCAGGCTCTTCATAACCGGTCAAGTCTTTCAACTTCCGCAAAAGCGCGGATTTCCACTTCAAAAACGCTGTTCCTTTCCTGAAAGTAAGTTGTCTTTCGGTGGTTTTATAAAGCTCCCGGTGATAGTATTGCGGGTCGAAATAACGCTTCATGCTATTTCCCCTTAATGGCATAGGCGTAAAGGTTGTTTTCGCGCCGAAGATAGAGCCGCCCGTCAAGAATGACCGGATGGTTCCAGGATTTGTCCCCGCCGTCGGGAAGAGAGAAGGTTCCGTGCTCTTTGTAGCCGGAAGAAGAGGCCTCGACAAGCGCAACCTGTCCGTTCTCGCCGAGGCAATAGAGCATCCCGTCTGCATAGAGCGCAGCGCCGGCTCCGACGCCTTTGTTAACCCACATTTCATTGCCGGTTTTCCAGTCAAGGCAATGCCAGCCCTTGAGAGT
>CAIWWK010000140.1 GCA_903916325.1 Candidatus Firestoneibacteriota bacterium | reverse complement strand
GGATTATGAGGTCCTCCGACGGAAAAATTATCTGCCGCGGAACTGTAAGCCACAGCTCTGCTTCACCTGTCTTAGGGAATGGACAGGTTTTTCAGCTCTGGTCTTTGTTGTGGGCCGACGCAAAAAAGGCCATTCACTATTATAAAGCCCCGGCATCCGCGGATACCGGATTTTCGCCGCAAATGAAATACGTGGAGCTTCCTGTTATTGAGAAGCCTTTTAAGGAAACGAATGACAGGACTTTTCCTTCGCCCGTGTTTTATGACGGCCTCTTGTATTTTGTCACCGCGCTCGGGGAATTTTACTGTTTTGACCCTGTAAAATCGGAGTATGTTTATAAGACCCTGTTGGATTCGGAGGATTTTGACAATTCCGGCTCGCGCCCGTATAGTTGCGGACTCCTGTCCTCGCTCTCTGTTGCAGGCGGGCGTATCTATTTGACCACAAACACGGGGTTGACCCTTGTTATTGAAACAGGCAGAAAGTTTAATATCCTGGCGAAAAACAAGATACTCGCCCTTGTTTCAAGAGGTTACAAGAAAAGTACTCCGGAGGGCTTCATTACCACGCCCTATTTTGACGGAAATCAAATTTATTTCCGCGGGGAAAAGAGCCTGTACTGCGTCGGCGAGCCCGGCAAAGAGATTAAATAATACCTGAAAAATGACAGGAGAAGGCATGATCAAGAAAATCGGCGTAATGACCACCGGCGGAGACGCTCCCGGTATGAACGCGGTAATCAGGTCCGTTGTAAGGACCGCCATCTATAAGCATCTTAGAGTCTGCGGAATTAAAAGGGGCTTCCGCGGGCTGATAGACAACGATATAGAAGAGCTTGACCTGCACTCGGTCTCGGGGATAATAAACCGCGGCGGAACTATGCTTAAGACTATAAGGTGCCCCGAGTTTAAGGACAAGAAGAACCAGCGCGAAGCGGTGGAGCACCTTCGGATGCACAGCATAGACGCTGTCGTAATTATCGGCGGCAACGGCTCACTCGCGGCCGGCGCTTCGCTTTACTATGACTGGGGCATACCGGTAATAAATATTCCTGCTTCCATAGATAATGACCTCTGCTACACGGATTATACCGTGGGGTTTGACACGGCAGTCAATACGGCGCTTGAAGCTATTGATAAGATACGAGACACCGCCTCTTCGCACGACCGCGTTTTCGTGGTTGAAGTGATGGGCAGGGATTCAGGTTCAATCGCGCTTGAAGTGGGGCTTGCCTCCGGAGCGGAAGCCGTAATTCTTCCAGAAGTGAAATTCAATCCGGAGAAACTCTGCGACTTGCTGCTGCGCGGGTATCACCGCGGCAAGAAGAGCAGCATCGTCGTCGTTGCCGAAGGCGCGGCCCAAGGCCATGAGATAGCGAAAATTATCTCGGCAAAAACCGAGCTTGAGGTCAGAGTCAGCGTGCTCGGTTACATGCAGAGGGGCGGGGCTCCGACGGCATTCTCCAGAGCGCTTGCCGGGCGCTTCGGAAAAGAGGCCGTGGAAGAACTCATAAGAGGAAAGGGCGGCAGGATGGTCGGGATGATAGGCAATCGAGTCATTTCCACGGACATAAAGAAAGTGCTGAAGGCCAGCAAGTCAAAGAAGATAAATATGAATGACTATAAACTCATTGGAATACTGGCTATTTAAGCTTTTTCCGGTATGATTAAACTCATTGAGCGCCTAGCGGTAATCTGCTAAATTCAAGTATGTCGACCACCAAAATAGTTTTCAATCTGACCGGACTTCATTGCGCTTCCTGCGTTCTTAACGTGGAAAAGCGGCTTAAACGCATGAAAGGAATTTCCTCCGCGAGCGTCAATCTTGCCCTAAACAACGCCGTTGTGGAGTACGATCCCGCCGTTGCCAATTTCGCCAAAATGAAAGGCGCGATAGAAAGCATCGGCTTTGGCGCGGCAGCTTCCCCGGACGCGATGGAAAAAATACAACTCGCCGAGTATTCAAAACTAAAGTCCAGGCTTATCGCGGGCGCGCTGCTTTCCGCGGCCATAATGATTCTTTCTTTTTGGGGACATCTTCAGGCTGTTAATATCGCGATGTTTATCCTGACACTTCCCGTGATAATCTACAGCGGCTCCGGTTTTTTTAAGGGCGCGGTTTCAGCTTTCAAACCGCCCGCGAATATTGCCGACATGAACACTCTCGTGGCGGTAGGCGCCGGTTCGGCTTTTGTTTACAGCACCCTTGCCGCGTTCATCC
>CAIWWK010000139.1 GCA_903916325.1 Candidatus Firestoneibacteriota bacterium | reverse complement strand
GGGAATTATAGCAGGGGCGAAGAGCGGAATTACGGCGTCTGAGATTAAACATCACGAATAAGCGTTCATAACGTTTGTAACGTTCTTAACGTAAACAAAAGGCCCCGGGAGACCGGGGCCTTTTCATTATAACTCTAATCACCCGCGGGTTTTTCTCCGCCGATAATTCCGGTAAGAATTATTCCCGACAATATTGCAACCATTCCGAAAAAAGTAAAAACAGTGAAGGTTTCATTAAGGAATAAGACGCCTATGATGGCTGTTAGAAGCGGTACCAGGAACTGGTAAAGCCCGAGCGCGCCGGCTTCAACATGCTCCAGCGCGTAATACCAGATGGTAAAACCATAGGCCGTTGGTATCAGGCCGATGTAGAGCATCATTGAAAAAGGCACCGGCTGGAATATGCCCGTTGCCGGTACGCCAAGTATAAAGGTAAGCGCCAGTATCATCAGCGAGCCAAAGAAGAAGTTCAGAGCGGAAATATGAGTGGAATTTACATTCTTAACCCTGGCCCTGCCTACAACCGTATATATTGCCCAACAAACCGCGGCTCCCAGCGCGAGCAGGTCTCCTTTCAAGGTCGCGCTGGAAAACAGCTTGAGGCCAAAACCGTTATTGATTATCAGGTAGCATCCGAAAGCCCCGAGCAGCGCGCCGATTCCTTTGGCAGGCGTAATCTTCTCCCCTATGAAGACGGAGAATACTATGATAAACATGGCGTTCGAATTCATCAGCAGCGCGGAATTCACCGAGCTTGTATATTTAATGGAGAAAAATACCAGCGAGCCCATTCCAAAAATACCAAAAAAACCGAGAAGCAGGGCAAGCCGCCAGTGGTTTTTAAGTGTTGAAAGGAAGGCCCTCTCTCTCTTTATCAGAAAGATGCAGAATATCGCGATGGCTGCGGAAAAAAACCTGACGAACGCTATGAAAAATGGGTTTATAGAAGAGTAATGCGTGGTTATTATCTTCGAGAGCGGCCATATCGTGACCCACGTTAAAGCCGCAATAATGCCATATAGCTTCCCTTTTCTTATGTTTCTTTCCGTTTGCGGCACTTTAGCGGCTCCCTCTTTAATCCGGCATCTTTTTCATCAAAGTTAATTCTCTTTTCTCTCTTCTTAATCGGCTTTTAAGGCCTGTTTTAATGATGTATAATACCATAAAGATGCTAGAGCCGTGAAGGAGTTTGCATGTTAATCAGAAAAATGACCCTTAAAGACCATGCGCAAGTGCTTGCGCTCTGGCGCAACACAAAAGGCATAGGAACCGGAGACGGCGACAACAAGAAAGAGATAAACTCTTATTTAAAAAGGAATCCCGGCCTTTCGTTTGTGGCCGTGTCGGACAAAAGAATCATAGGCGCGGTGTTATGCGGGCACGACGGCAGAAGAGGTTATCTCCATCATCTCGCCGTGGCTTTGGATTTCAGAAGCAGAGGTATAGGAACAAGCCTGGTTAACGCCTGCCTCTCCGGTTTAAACGCGCTGGGAATAGCAAAATGCAATATTTTCGTATACAAAAGTAATATCAGCGGAAGAAAGTTCTGGAAGAAGTCCGGCTGGGGCATAAGAACAGATTTGCTTGTCCTGCAAAAGAAAGTCTCCTAAACAGCGCTGGCCAGCAGATTGAAGAAACCCGGCAGGTCGCGGTAATCGTTAACCCAGTACTTCACGCCGTTCTGTTCAAGCACCTGCTTGTTACCCACTCCTACAAAGGGCATACCGATATTAGAGGCGGTTTTCAGGTCCCAGATACCATCGCCGACGCTGATGACGCTGTCAAAATTTGAGACGCCGTAAACAGACTTTGCCTTGGTAACCGCTATGTCTATCAACTCTTCCCTGGTAAAACATTCCGCGCCTGAAGCGATGCAGTATTTCTTGTAAGGTATCTTAGCGAATTCAAGCTTAAACGCCGCCCCGTCCGCGAAACTTCCGGTCGCGATAGCGGAAGCGAATTCGCTCTTTCTGAGAAGTTCCGTCATCATATTTGAAGCGCCCGGCACTTCCGAGAACTCTCCCGGCCGCTTTTTTGACCTTTCTTTCAGGTTTGACAGGAACGCGTCGCGCATATCCGAAATCTCTCTTTTCCTCGGGACTTTCCCTGACTTCGCGCGGAGTATCTGATCAAGAATTGATATGGCAGTGACATTCTTGTAGTGAGACCAGTCAGTATCTATGTCTTTAATATTGAAGACATAGTTTACGGCCTGGAGGAAGCAATCCTGATCCGTTCTGCCTGTATTAGTCAGGGTGTTATCAACATCAAAGATCACTAGTTTCATCAGAGGTTATTTTTCCTTTTTAAGTATTTCGAGGGCTGCAAGGGCCGCCGCAAGGTTCATCGTTATGTCGTTCTTGTCGAAATTAACGCCGAACGCCTTATGGATTGCTTCAATCTGTTTTTTTCTCCAGATTGTTTTTCCGAACTTCTTCAGAAGCTGCTCGTTGGCCTCGACATTTGTGGTAGTTCCGTAACGCTCCACCGCTTTCAGCGTTGCAAGCTTCACGTATGGGTGGTCAAATTTTATCTTCATTGATTTAGTATAACATACTCCTGCGGCTACTTAGTGTTGATTTTTGAAAAATCGCCGAGCTTGAGGAACATCGCGCTGATGAACGCGAGAAGCGCGAGGCGGTTCTCTTTTATCACAGGGTCTTTATCCATTACCATTACACCCGTAAAGAATCCGTCTATCTTGCCGGTCAGGCCGTTAAGAAGCGTGAAAGCTTCGCTGAACTTTAAAACTGAGAGCAGAGCGCCGAACTCTTTTTCGATTCCCTTTGCCGATTCAAAAAGAGCCTTCTCCGAAGCGTCTTTGAATAGTTCAGGACGTACAGCTGAGGGTTTCCCTTCTTTGGGTATAATGTTTATAACCCGCGAGAAAGTGACTATGGTATTGCTGAAACCGTCGGCCTTAGCGAGACCGTCTAGGACTTCAGCGCGCTTGAAAGCTTCGGAAATATTGCTGCAGTCCGTAGCCAAGACAGCATTTACTAGGTCATAGCGCAGGCCTTTCTCGCGCAATATCACATCCATCCTGCCCTTGAAGAACTCCAGTATATCGCCTTGAATCTTCCCCTCGCCGCCTTTGACCTTCCCGCCATAGGTTTCCAGCGAGAAGTGCACAAGCTCTTTCACGGAAAGATCCAGGTTGAACTTTAATATTTGATTTATGACGCCGAGCGTGCTTCTTCTGAGCCCGTAAGGATCCTGGGAGCCTGTCGGTACCAGCCCTATGGCAAAACACCCGCTGATGGTGTCAATACGGTCTAAGATGCTTAACACCCTCCCGGTAACCGTCTGGGGAAGAGCGTCCCCCGAGAATTTCGGGAGATAATGCTCCGCGATAGCCGCGGCCACTTCCGCATCCTCGCCGTCAACCTTGGCGTACTCCCTGCCCATGATGCCCTGAAGTTCAGGGAATTCCCTTATCATATCTGTCACCAGGTCAGTCTTGCAGAGTTCAAGCGCCCTGTTTATCTTTACGACGTTTGAACCCGGAAATGACGCCGAGGCCTTCGCGTAAAGGGCCTTAATCCTTTCAATCTTCTCGTACAGGCTTCCAAGTTCAACCTGAAAGACCACATTTTTTAGCTTTACAATCCTGTCGCCGAGGCGCGTCTTTTTATCCTCGTTAAAAAAGAAGGCCGCGTCCTCAAATCTGGCGCGCAAAACCCTTTCGTTTCCCTCTTTGACTATCTCATTATGCAGTTTTGAGCCGTTCCTGATGCAGATAAAATACGGCAACAACCGGCCCGATGAATCCAGCACCGGGAAATATTTTTGATTCTTCTTCATCACCTCTATAAGCAGCTCGCCCGGCAGTTCCAGGTATTTTTTGTCAAAGGTCCCAAGTATCCCGGACGGGAACTCGACAAGGTTTGTTATTTCTTCCACAAGGTCTTCGTCAAGCAGGGCTCTTCCGGGAATCCCTGACAGCGCGTTCTTGACTTCCTCAAGCACCTGCTCTTTCCTTTCTTCAAAAGATGCTGTTACTGAGAGCTTCTTCAGGATGTCCTTGTATTTCGCGGGATCGGAAATCGCTTCCGGTTTAGGGCTAAGAATCCTGTGCCCAAAAACCTTGTTTGACGAAACAACATCAGAGTATTCGACCCTTAGAACTTCTTTCCCGAAAAGGCAGAGAAGCGAACGGACAGGGCGCACAAATCTTGAGTCGCCGGACCATTTCATTGCCTTTGCCCAGTTTATTGCGGCTATCTGCCTGCTTATAATCTCAGGGAGGATTACTTCTGTTTTACGCCCTTTCTCAACTTTTATTATGAAAAGATACTCGCCTTTGGGCAGTATTTTGAACTTTATGTCTGCAACTTCAACACCGTTAGTCTTTGCGAAACCAAGCGCAGCCTGGGTCGGTTTTCCTTCCGCGTCATAGGCAATGCGTTTAGGCGGCCCCATTACTTCACTTGCTGACTCTTTCTGCCCCTCCGAGACTGACAAAAAGAGGACTCCTATCCTTCTCGGTGTTGCAAATATTTCCACAGCACCGGTCTCAATCTTCGCATCATCAAGAGATTTTTTTATACCCGCGGCAAACTGCTCCGAGGCGCCTTTCAGCTGCCCCGCAGGAATTTCCTCAACCCCTATTTCAACCAGCAGGTCTTTCATTATCGCTCCGTTTTTTGTTTCGCTTTACGTTATGAACGTTATGAACGTTATAAACCTTATGAACCTTATTAACTTTTCTCTTCCTTTACTTCTATACTCTTCGCATAAGCCACAGCACATTTTCTGGCTATATTCCTTACCCTTCCTATGTAATTTACTCTCTCAGTTACGCTTATAGCTCCTCTTGCATCCAGCAGGTTGAAGGTATGCGAGCATTTGAGCACGTAATCATAGGCCGCCAAAGGAAGGTTCACTTTCACCAGTTCGTTCGCTTCTTTCTCATACATATTAAACAGGTTGAGAAGCATATCCACATTGGCGTGTTTGAAGTTATGGTTTGAGAACTCAACTTCATCCCTGAAATGGATATCGCCGTACTTAACGCCATTCACCCAGTCAATGTCATAGATGCTGTTCTTTTTTTGAATGAACATAGCAATTCTCTCAAGTCCGTAGGTTATTTCGCAAGTCATCGGTGAAAGATCCACGCTTCCCATCTGCTGAAAATAAGTAAATTGCGTTATTTCAAGTCCGTCGAGCCTTACTTCCCAGCCCAGACCCCATGCTCCGAGCGTCGGGGATTCCCAGTCATCTTCAAGGAACCGGATGTCATGTTCTTTCTGAATAATTCCGAGTTCCGCAAGGCTCTTGATATAGACATCCTGTATATCTGCGGGAGAAGGCTTTACAATGACCTGATACTGGTAGAATTTCTGGAGGCGGTTCGGGTTCTCTCCGTATCTGCCGTCCGTCGGCCGCCTGGAAGGCTCAACATAGGCAAATTTTGCCGGCTGTTTTCCCAGAACTCTGAAGAAGGTGGCAGGATTAGACGTGCCGGCTCCCTTTTCGATATCATATGGCTGGACGATTACGCACCCGTAATCTGACCAGAATTTATTCAGCTTGAAAATAATCTCCTGGAAGTTCATCTTTCGCAGACTCTCCGTTTAATCGATTTTAGTCATTGATTATATTACTGCTGCCGGCCTTTTACGATACTGCCTCTATTCTACGGTAAAAGACACTTTAGCAGGGGTTTTCAGAGCGTTTCCCCACATATCCAGCGCCGAAGTGTCCACTGACAAAGTGTACTTTACACCGGGCTTGAAACTCTCGGAATGCTTAAGAACACAGTAAGGAACGCCATTCGTATCTTCCCGCCATACCGTCTCAAATACTATTTCCGGAGAGAGCTTTATCGCTTTGCCCGCGGAAACCCTGTCTGCCGCCGTGTTAAAGAATACATACGGATAGGCGCGTGCCAGCACATTCTTCTCGCCGTCTTTTGGCCAGCAAGACGCCACATTAAAAAGCGAAGTCTTAAACTCCAACATATAATCCGCTGCAAGATTCGCGCCGCTGCGGCTTTTGACCGTTTTCGCAATTGTTACAGTAAACTCAGCGCCTGCCGGAATAGGATCCAGACAGGTGAGAACAAGCTGATTACTCCTGTCTTCCCCTACGGTGAACTTAAACTTTCCTTCCGGAGATATTTTAATCGCGTCTTTGAAACTTTCAGCATCCAGAGAAGAGTTAAAATTGATCACGATATTTTTTTCAAGCGGTGAATGATCCTTAAAATTCATTGCCGGCTTGCTGCCGGTAACTTTTAAACCGGACTTTGCTTCTTCCGCGGAATCTTTTGCCTCCGCCGCGCCCGGCTTCAGGACGGCAGGCTCCTGAACTTCATTTTTCAAAGCAGGATGAACAGCCGGCGGGACAGATTGGTCAACCACAGCGCCTTCCGGGATTTTTGTCCCGGTGAGCTCCCTCTGGTCTTCAGCGCTATCCGCCGGTTTATTGATAAGCAGTATGCAAAATATCAAAGCGGAAATTGCAAATAATGATATGCTTATTATTTTTCCGGTGTTTTTCACGATATTAAGAATTATACCAGAAAGGCGCGGGGTTTGCCATTAAAGAAACAGCAGCAGAAAAATGCTGCTTGATTACACAGATTAGGAAAGAGATTACGCAGATTAAAGAGCAAAACCGATATTCATCAAACAAGAGCGAGGTCGAGCTGGCGTTTGTCGAGGTCTGCCTTAATAACCTTCACCTTGACCGGGTCTCCCAGCCTGTACTTCTTTTTCTTATTGCGGCCTATAAGGCACCAGTTCTTCTCATCAAAAGAGTAATAATCATCGCCTATGGAACTGATATGGACGAGTCCTTCCAGCATAAAATCGTTTATCTCAACGAACATGCCGTAGCCCTGCACGCCGCTGATAACGCCGGCGTAAGCCCGCGCGGGGAAATTCCTGATTAGCTGTATCTTTTTTATCTTAACGACATCTTCCTCGGCCCTCTCGGCTTTCCTTTCTGTCTCCGAACAATGTTTTGCTATATTGACGAGCCGGTTGACATCGACTTTCTCACCGTTAATCGCGTTCTTTATGAGCCTGTGAACCGCAAGGTCCGGGTAACGTCGTATGGGAGAAGTGAAATGCGAATAGAACTTCTTTGCAAGCGCGAAGTGTCCTTTAGCTTCCGTCGAATAAATGGCGAGCTTGAGAGAGCGCAAAGCCAGCTTATTGACTATCGCTTCCTCCGGAGTACCTTTGACCTTTGCGAGCAGGGCCTGAATGACTTTTGGCGGCAAGTCCTCCGGCGGTTTGAACGCGTAGCCAAGCTTGTTCACAAATCCCGCAAGCTCCGTAATATCCTCAAACTCCGGGACCTCGTGGATCCTGTAAATATTCTTCAGCCCTTTTCTAAATATATGAAGTGAAACGACTTCATTCGTGAGAAGCATGAACTCCTCTATCAGACGGTGAGCCCAGTTGCGCTCAACCCGGATAACACGGAGCGGCACATCTTTGTCGTCAACTATGACTTTTGATTCAGGGAAATTAAAATCAATGCTCCCGTCAGCGTAGCGCCTGTCGTTTAGGAGTTTGGCCAGGACAAGCATCCTATCAAGATCGCCGGTTATATCATTGTATTCAGATCGGAGCGCCGCGTCCTTAGCCTCTACTATGGCCGACACCTTAGTGTAAGTCATCCTGCGCTTAGACTTGATGACGCTCCTAAATATTCTGTGGGATTTCACCGAACCGTCAATGCCAATGCGCATAGAGACAGAAACTGCAAGCCTGTCTACATCCGGCTTCAAGCTGCACATCTCGTTGCTCAGCGCTTCCGGCAGCATAGGAATAACGGTTCCCGGTAGATAAACGCTGTTACCGCGGATAAAGGCCTCTTTATCAAGCGCAGTACCTTCCTTTACGTAATGCGAAACATCTGCTATATGCACTCCGAGTTCGTACTCGCCGTTATTTTTCATTTTCACGGAGACCGCGTCGTCAAAGTCCTTCGCGTCTTCACCGTCTATCGTGAAGATTACTTCATCCCTAAGATCTACTCTTTCTCTGTATTCTTCTTCGGGTATCGGTACAGCGGACTCCCTAGCCTGTTCAAGCGCCTCGGGAGAGAATATCTCCGGCAATCCGTACTGCCGGATAACAGCCTTTACATCGACTTCAGGGTCATTTTTATAACCCAGTATTTCTGTTATCCTGCCTTCGGGATTTCGCCCTTTGCCCGGCCATTCCGTTATTTCTACGACCGCTTTCTGGCCGCTTTTTATGTCCATAGACAGTTCTTTTGGTATATAAACATGATGCCAGATCTTTTTTTCATCCGGCACAACAAACCCGAAGAACTTATCAGCTTCAAATGTTCCGACAATTGTTGTGTTCGCGTGTTCAAGCACCCTGACCACGTCACCCTCGTTGCCTCTAGGCCCGCGGGACATCCTGACAATAACCTTGTCGCCGTGCATGGCGCCGTTCATATTATTGCCGTGCACATAGATATCCTCGCCCTCCTCGTTTTCAGGGCGCACAAAACCGAAACCCGCGGTGTTTCCAAGCATCTTGCCGGTGACAAGGTTCTTTTTGGTTGGAAGTCCGAAGAGATCATCCTGAAGACGTATTACGGAGCCTTCTTTGATAAGGGAATCAATGAATTTCTTGAACCTGCTGCGGTCGGATTTTTTAATGTCGAAGTGACGGCGCAGCGCGTGAATATCTACGGGCGTCTTTTTTGTGGAAAGGTACTTTAGGAAAGATTCTTCGTTGGTTATCATATTTTTTTGGTGCGGAAGGGGGGATTTGAACCCCCACTCCCGTGAAGGAACTAGAACCTGAATCTAGCGCGTCTGCCAGCTCCGCCACTTCCGCACGATGTTTCTGCATTATAACAAATAAATGCCGGCCATTCTACCTGTAAAATATTGTCATTACGGGTCAAATAGGCATATTCCGGACTTCAAGACCTTATAACAATGGTTCCGGTAATTCTGTCATGAAAAGCCGACTTCTCTTTGCCGAGCGCCGCCAGAAACCCGGAGAATAAAAAAAGGGCGCTTATCCAGTAGGAGAACGCCCGCGCAAGAGCAACTCCGCCGCCCGCCTTTTTTCCGGAGAGAACCGTCACTTTAATTTTGAGAAGCATCTTTCCTATTGTCTGACCGCTTGAAGCCGTAAAGTACCAAAAATATATTACAAAAAGCAGGAAAAATGTAATTAAGTTATTTTCAGGGGTTCCATACATGCTGAAATTAAAGAGAATATCGGCAATCAGCAAAATAACAATGTCTATCAGAAAGGCCAGAGCTCGCGGAACAAAAGTCGCCCTGACCAAAGCAGGCTTTACCTCTGAGTCCCGGAGAACCAATATTTCATTTCCGCAGGCGCCGCAGAATTTTGAACCGGAAGTATTAAAAGCGCCGCAATTATTGCAATTCATTGGATTACCTCATAATAACCGGTTTGGGAATAGAGAAACGAAAGTACACCGCGATTGAGCCTTCCTATTTTCTAATTTTGATTGCTCAATTGCTCTGTTTTTTTGCCGAAGGCAAAAAAACTTGGGGTGGCTGACGGGATTTGAACCCGCGACATTCAGATCCACAATCTGACACTCTAACCAACTGAGCTACAGCCACCATAAATGCGATTGCTAATTGCTT
>CAIWWK010000138.1 GCA_903916325.1 Candidatus Firestoneibacteriota bacterium | reverse complement strand
TGTTGAGGCGCTTTTAAAGATTTCCTCGCTAATAAAGAAGCTTCGCGCCGCGGGGCTTAATATAAACACGCTTAATATCGGCGGCGGACTCGGCATTATATATTTCGATGAGAATCCGGCTACTCCGGCCGAGTTTGCCGGGAAAGTACTGCCGGTTATTTTGCCTCTTGGGATTCGTGTAGTTATGGAACCCGGGAGATTTATCGTCGGGAACGCCGGAATACTGCTTGCGAAAGTCACCTATATCAAAAAGGGTGAGAGCAAGAAGTTTGTCATCGTTGATGCCGGGATGAACGACTTAATCAGACCGAGTCTATATGACGCATACCATAATATTGTTCCCGCGCAGCCGGCGGGCGGGAGAATGAAGGCCGATATTGTTGGGCCTATCTGTGAATCCGGTGATTTTTTTGGCAAGAACCGGACATTGCCGGTTCTTAAAGAAGGCCAATATTTGGCGATTATGAGCGCCGGAGCTTACGGGTTCAGCATGGCATCAAATTATAATTCAAGACGTAAGCCAGCTGAAGTGCTGGTTAAAGGCAATAAATACTTTGTTGTCAGAAAAAGAGAGACCTATAAAGACTTAACTCGCGGGGAATGCGTACCGGGGAGCATATGAATAAAATTAAATTCGTAAAGATGACCGGAGCCGGCAATGATTTTATAATTGTCGACAACCGTTTTAGGAAAATAGAAGACAGAAGAGCCTTCGGCATAGAAGCCTGCAATAGGAAGATGTCAGTAGGCGCTGACGGTGTGGCTTTCATTGAGAAGCCGGTAAATAAAGGCTCGGCCTTCATGATGAGGCTAATAAACGCCGACGGTTCTGAAGCAGATATGTGCGGCAATGCGGTAAGGTGCATCGCGTACCTGGCATTTAGAAAAGGAATCGCGGGCAGGCATCTTTCAGTTGATACTCCGTCCGGAATCAAGCATATTGATGTTGTAGGGCCGGACAATGTGACTGTTAATATGGGACTGCCGTCAGACTTGAGGCTGAATTTCGCCCTTAAGACCAGGGATAAGAGATATACCGCCTGCCACGTAAACACCGGAGTGCCTCATGCTATTGTATTTGATGGGGCTGCCGACGTGAATACTACTGGCAGAGAGATACGCTTTCACAAGTCTTTCGGAAAGAAGGGCGCTAATGCGAACTTTTTAAAGGTTCTTGGAAAGAAGCGTTTGCAGGTCAGGACCTACGAGCGGGGAGTCGAAGGCGAGACGCTTGCCTGCGGTACGGGTGCAACGGCTGCCGCTCTTATTTCCAATATGCTGGGGAAGACAGAGTTTCCGACTACGGTAGTCACTTCAGGCGGAGAACTTTTGCGGATAGATATGGATAAGAACGGCTGTCTATTTATGTCGGGCGGCGTGAGGCTGATTTGCGACGGAATACTTTTCTACTAAGTATTTCGATAATTTCAAGGAGGAAGGAAATGTTCAAAGGTGCTATCACAGCTTTAATAACGCCTTTCAAGAACGGAAAGGTTGACGAAAAACAGCTGGTTAAAAATGTGGAGCTTCAGATAAAAAGCCGCATAAACGGTTTAGTTCCGTGCGGAACGACAGGCGAATCTCCGACTCTTTCACACGAAGAACACAAAAGAGTCATAGAGATAGTAATAAAGTCTGCGGGCGGAAGGGTTCCGGTTATTGCAGGTACGGGGAGCAACAGCACCGAAGAGGCGCTTGAGCTGACGGCGCACGCCAAAAAAGCGGGAGCTGACGCGGCTTTGATAGTAAGCCCATATTACAATAAGCCGACCCAAAAAGGGCTCTATCTGCATTTCAAGACGATAGCTGAGAAGGTCAACATTCCTGTAATTCTCTACAATATACCCGGCAGGTGCGGAGTTACTATTGAACCTTCCACCATGGCGCTGTTGGCGAAGCTAAAGAACATTGTAGGGGTTAAGGAAGCTGCAGGCAGTCTTGATGCGGCCAGCCAAATAATTCAGGCTTGCGGGCAGGATTTTGATGTGCTTTCAGGAGACGATGTCCTCTGCCTCCCGATAATGTCTATTGGCGGAAGAGGTGTTATCTCGGTGATTTCAAATATTATTCCTGAACAGGTGTCAGCCATGACTGCAGCCTATGCTGCCGGCGACAGCAAGAAGGCGTTGAAACTTCACTATGAACTTATGCCTCTCATGAAAGCCGCGTTCATTGAAACGAATCCTATCCCTATAAAGACAGCGATGAAGCTGGCAGGCTTGGATACCGGCGAAATGAGGCTTCCGATGTGCGGCATGGAAGAGTCAAACGAGAAAAAACTGGCGGATGTGCTTTTGAAAATGAAGCTTATCTGACGATTTGCCGTTTAAGAATTAATGGAGCGCGTATGCTGAAAATAGGTGTTTGCGGCGCAGCCGGAAGGATGGGCTGCATGATAATAAAACAGATTGCGGCGCAGCCGGAAATTCGACTTGCGGCGGCAGTTGAAATCGCAGGAAGCCAAAAGATCGGAATAGATGCCGGCGAGCCGGCAGGTTGCGGAAAACTTGGCGTGAATATTAGCGCAGAACTCTCCAAGGTTATTTCCGCGTGCGATGTAGTTATTGATTTTAGCAGTATTGAAAACACTTTAAAGAGCGCAGAGATCTGCTCCTCGTCAGGCAAAGGGCTGGTTATTGGAACTACCGGCTTTAACGATGAACAGAGGGCGAAAATAACTTTGTTAGCAAAGAAGACTTCTATCGTACTCTCCGCGAATATGAGCGTCGGTGTAAACCTGCTTTTTAAGCTTGTCAAAGAGGCAACAAAAGTTCTCAAAGACAAAGATTTTGATATTGAGATAACGGAGACTCATCATAGATTTAAGAAAGACGCCCCTTCAGGCACGGCTATGAAGCTGGCCCATGTTGTCGCGGACGAAAAAGGGCTCGACCTTAAAAAGGTAATGGTTTCCGGGCGGGAAGGAATGACCGGTGAGCGTCCGAAAGATGCCATTGGTGTTTTAGCGATTAGGGCGGGCGACGTGGTAGGAGATCATACAGTTACTTTTGGCGCTCTCGGAGAACGGATTGAGCTGACGCATAAAGCCCACAGCAGGGAAACTTTCGCGAAAGGCGCGATTATTGCCGCGCAGTTCCTTAAAGGAAAGACACACGGGTTATATGATATGCAGGATGTATTACAAATTAAATAATGGTTTATATGACGCACTTCGCGCGTCATGTTCTGTGATGAAAGATATTATTCATGCCAGACTACGTCTGGCATAGCAGAATAACGTTCTTAACGTTCATAACGTTCATAACGTAAAACCGACAGGAGAGAAAGTGAAGATTGAATTGTCTAACAAATTAAAGAAACTGCCGCCATATCTATTCATTGAAATTGATAAAATGAAAAAAAAAGCCAGGGAAGAGGGTGTTGATATAATAAATCTCGGTATTGGGGACCCGGACCTCCCCACTTTAAAACCCATTATCGATGTGATGGCGAAAGAGATATACAAACCCGAAAATCACCAGTATCCTCTTGGCAGCGGCCTGCTTGAGTTCAAAAAAGCAGTTTCTGACTGGTATAAAGAAAGATACAATGTCAACCTTGAGCCGGCTTCCGAAACCATGGCGCTTATCGGTTCCAAGGAAGGTATAGGACATATTCACCTGGCTTTTATTAACCCCGGAGATGTTGTGCTTTGTCCGGATCCAGGGTACCCGGTCTACAACGCAGGTACTATTTTTGCCGAGGGCGAGCCGTATTTCATGCCGCTTCTTCAAGAAAACGGCTTTATGCCAGATTACACAAAAATTCCAGTAAATATTCTGAAGAGAGTGAAGCTGCTTTTCATTAACTATCCGAACAATCCCACGGCGGCTGTTGCAACGCGCAAATTCTTTGAGGACACTGTAGCGTTTGCGAAAAAGCACAATATAATCGTTTGTCACGACGCTGCCTACTCCGAAGTCTATTATGACGGGCAGAGACCGCTCTCCTTTATGCAGATTGAAGGAGCCAAAGATGTAGGTATAGAGTTTCATTCCTTCTCAAAGACATTCAATATGACCGGGTGGCGGCTTGGCTACGCCGTAGGAAACAACGAAGTCCTGGCCGGGCTTGGAGCCGTCAAAGAAAATATCGATTCCGGAGCGTTTCACGCTATCCAAAGAGCAGGGATTGCAGCTTTGAAACTTCCCGTCTCATGGACTGATGAAATACGCGCTGTATACCAGAAGAGAAGAGATACTTTAGTCGCGGGCCTTCGTTCCCTGGGCTGGAAAGTTGAAAGCCCGAAAGCCGCTTTCTATGTCTGGATAAAAGTTCCTTTAAAGTTCAGCGATGCGAATAAAGACGTGAAATCTATCTCTTCCGAACTTGTTAAGTTTCTGCTCACAAAATGCGGCATTGTGTCTACGCCGGGAGTCGGTTTTGGTTCTTCCGGAGAAGGCTATATAAGAATGACAGTCTGCGCGCCGGAAGCAAGGCTTAAAGAAGCCGTGGAGAGAATCAGAAAAGTATGGTGACCGCGTATTTGGGCATAGGCTCAAATATCGGGGACAGAATGAAGAACCTTGAACATATATCTGAAGTTCTGGAAGGCGTCAAGGGCATAGAAATAAGCGAAGTTTCAAGCGTGTATGAAACGGCTCCCGTTGGCGTGAAGAAACAAAGGAAATTCTACAACGCTGTTGTTAAAGTGCGGACGGTGCTTTCACCGCTTGAACTGCTTTCTGCCTGCAAGCTGGTTGAGAATGTTATGGGACGGAAGAAAACAATAAAATGGGGACCAAGAATTGCCGATGTAGATATATTGCTTTATGGCCGGAATAGTTTTCGCTCAAAAAAGCTTGTGATTCCGCACAAAGAAATGTCAAAACGTATGTTTGTCCTCGTTCCTTTATATGAACTTGCACCGCGAATAATTATCTCGGGCGCTGAGAGCGTTAAATCAGCCCTTAAAGCGTTGATAGATACTAAAAGAGCAGGAAAGGCCGGTGGAAAATGACGGAAAACAGCTTCGGAAAATACATGGTGATTGAAGGCCCGATCGGGGTCGGAAAAACCAGTTTTATCGACCTTGTAAGTAGGGAATTCAATTTTCGGCCGATTCTCGAAATAGTCGAAGAAAATCCGTTTCTGACCAGGTTCTACAAGGAAATGAAAAGCTACGCGTTCCAGACCCAGTTATTCTTTCTGTTGAACAGATACAAACAACAGCAGGAATTGTTCC
Source organism: Candidatus Firestoneibacteriota bacterium (assembly GCA_903916325.1). GTDB lineage: Bacteria > Oederibacteriota > D2-FULL-39-29 > D2-FULL-39-29 > CAIOVX01 > CAIOVX01. The sequence continues at coordinate 24,529 of CAIWWK010000138.1, read as the reverse complement.
AACAGGATCTTTTTTCGAAAGGCATTATCTCCGATTATATGTTCGAAAAAGACAGGATCTTTGCGTATCTAAACCTGGACGACAACGAATTGAACCTCTATGAAAAAGTCTACTCTATTCTCAAGGTGAAGGTTCCGAAACCTGATCTTGTAGTCTATCTGCAGGCGAGCACCGAGACTCTCATCCGCCGGATCAAGCTGCGCGGAAGGCCGTTCGAGAAGTCTATCACCCATGATTATATTGACAGGGTTAACAAGGCCTATAACCAGTATTTTCTTAATTATAAAGACAGCCCGCTTTTGATAGTAAGCACAAATGAGATAGATTTTGTAAATAACTTCCTGGATCTGCAGGATCTCGTTTCTACAATAAAAGGCATGAAGACGGGAACTAAGTACTATTTGCCTGTACCAAAGCTATGAAAATACTTAAGACTATTCAAGAAATGAGTGTTTTCTCAAAAAAAGCAAGACGGGACGGAAAGTCTATAGGTCTGGTTCCGACTATGGGCTTCTTGCATGAAGGGCATCTGTCACTTGTTAAATCCGCTCTTCTTTCTGTTGACCTTACCGTTGTCAGCATTTTTATCAATCCTGCTCAGTTCGGAAAGAACGAGGATTTGGACAAGTATCCAAGAAACATGGACAAAGATCTCGCACTGCTGAAAGAAGCGGGGGTTGACGTTGTTTTTGCGCCGGAAGCCTCCGAAATGTACCCTGGCGGCTTCATTACTTTCGTTACTCCGCAGGGAGGTCTTGAAGACGTGCTTGAAGGAGAGATAAGACCCGGTCATTTCCGCGGTGTTGCTACTGTTGTAGCCAAATTGTTTAACATAACAGAACCCGACAAAGCGTTTTTTGGCCAGAAGGACGCGCAGCAGTGCCTGATAATAAAAAAACTGGCTCATGACCTCAACTTTAGCGCAGAAATAGTAATACTGCCCACTGTCCGCGAGACAGATGGCCTGGCTAAAAGCTCAAGAAATTCATACCTTGACGCAAAAGAGCGCAAGGCTGCTCCTGCAATCTTCAAGGCTCTGCAAATGGCGCAGCATATGATAGAACTCGGCGAAAATGATCCGTCAGTCGTGACTGCCGAGATACGCAAGATGATTGGGCGCACGAAGTTATTAGATCTTGAATACGCAGTTATAACCGACCCCGAGACGCTGCATCCGGTAGATTCGATCGGCGGCAGGGCTCTTGCCCTCATAGCGGCAAAGGTAGGCACAACGAGACTGATTGATAACATAATGATAGAGCGGTAGGCGGCAGCAATCACCGGAGGAAATATGCAGAGACACATGTATAAGTCAAAGATACACATGGCGACCGTAACGGAAGCCAATCACAAATATAAAGGAAGCATAACCATAGACGAGGACCTCCTCGAGGCCTCGGACATTATACCTAACGAAAAAGTCCAGGTTCTGAACTTCAATACTGGAGACCGCCTCGAAACCTATATCATCAAAGGAAAGAGAGGAAGCGGTGTTATCTGCCTCAACGGCCCGGCGGCAAGGGCCGGCCAGGTCGGGGATAAAGTTACAATAGTTTCCTACGGGATTTATGACGACCGGGAAGCGAAATCTTTGAAGCCGGTGATGATACTTGTAGATGAAAATAACCGAATAAAAAAATAACACTTAAAACTGCCCTCCCAAAAACCTAAGGATATATGGCACATGATTTCATTAACATAAAAGGCGCGCGCGAGCATAATCTTAAGAATTTTGATATTTCCATCCCTCGTGACAAACTGGTAGTAATAACAGGCCTGTCCGGATCCGGAAAATCCTCGCTTGCCTTCGATACAATCTACGCGGAGGGACAGAGGCGCTATGTCGAATCGCTTTCCGCTTATGCCAGGCAATTTCTTGGACAGATGGAAAAGCCTGATGTGGATTATATTGACGGACTTTCGCCGGCAATAGCCATAGAGCAGAAAACTCCTTCGCACAATCCCCGGTCAACTGTCGGCACGGTTACAGAAATCTATGATTACCTGCGCCTCCTTTACGCACGTATAGGCATACCTCATTGCCATCAGTGCGGCAAAAAGATTGAAAAGCAATCCGCTGAGCAGATAACGGACAGGATCCTTTCATTTGAAACGGGGAGCAAACTGCAGATTATGGCCCCGGTGATTTCAGGAAGAAAAGGTGAATACCAAAAACTCCTTGACGGCATACGAAAAGAAGGTTTTGTCAGGGTAAGAATTGACGGCAAGGTCCATGACATCAGCGATGATATAAAACTCGAAAAAAACAAAAAACACAGCATATCGGTAGTGGTTGACCGCATAACAGTCGGACCGGATTCTCGGAAGAGAATAGCCGCTTCTGTTGAGTCCGCTCTGAAGCTAGGCGACGGTAATCTTACGCTAATAGTTAACGAGGGGAAAGAAATCCCTTTTTCAGAGAAATTCTCCTGCGTTGACTGCGGCACCGGAATAAACGAGCTAACTCCGAGAATGTTTTCCTTCAATAACCCTTTCGGGGCGTGTCCAGAGTGCGGCGGGTTAGGCCAAAAACTGGAAATTGATCCTGACCTTGTTGTGCCCAATAAAGATAAAAGCTTAGACGGCGGGGCAATAGCTCCTTGGAGCAGTAATACAGCCTTTTATTACCAAAGCATGCTTAAAGCCGTAGGAAAACATTACGGTTTCCGGACTGATGTTCCGTTTAAGAACCTTAAAAAAGAACACAAAGATATAGTGCTTTACGGCTCAGGAGAAGAGAAGATAAAGTTCAACTTCACATCTTCGCAGGCCACGCACTCATATACCGGAAAGTATGAAGGCGTTCTCCCAAATCTTAAGAGAAGGTTCACAGACACAGAATCAGAATATATCAGAAATGAAGTAATAGGGCATTACATGCGCAGCAACAAATGCCCTGCTTGCGGCGGCGCAAGACTTAAGAAGGAAACTCTGAGCGTAAAAATAGCCGGAATGAATATAAACCAAACTACCGGGCTAAGCGTCAGCGGCTGTCTAGAGTTCTTTAAGTCAGTCAGGCTCACCGAGCGTGAAGCGCAAATTTCTAAACAGGTTTTAAAAGAGATTCGCGCAAGACTTGGGTTTTTGGCGGATGTCGGGCTCGGCTACCTTACTCTTAACCGCGCGGCAATGACGCTTTCCGGCGGAGAGTCACAGAGAATTCATCTCGCGACTCAGATAGGAGCTTCGCTGGTCGGAGTTCTGTATGTGCTGGACGAGCCAAGCATCGGCCTGCACCAGAAGGATAACGAGAAGCTCCTTAACACTCTTAAAGCGCTAAGGGATCAGGGTAATACCGTCATCGTCGTAGAGCATGATGAAGATACCATGAGGGAAGCTGATTACATCATTGACCTGGGACCCGGCGCCGGCGCCGACGGCGGCTATGTAATCTCGGCGGGACCTCTCAAAACCATACTTGCGTCCAAAGAATCACTGACCGGGAAGTATTTAAGAGGCGACCTCAAGATAAACGTTCCTCACTCAAGGATGCAATGCTCTGGCGGAAGTCTGAAATTAATCGGCGCAGAAACTAATAATCTGAAGAATATTAATGCCGAATTTCCGTTAAAATGCTTCACATGCGTAACCGGCGTTTCCGGCTCAGGTAAGAGCTCTCTCGTCCAGGAAACCCTTTACCCGGCTATGATTCATGAATTATTCCGTACAGGACTGCGGCCTTCCGGATATCACAAGCTCGAGGGTGCGGAAAACATAGACCGCGTAATCAACATAGACCAGCAGCCTATTGGACGAACGCCAAGAAGCAACCCGGCAACCTACAGCGGCGTTTTCACGCATATCCGCGATCTTTTTACCGAAACGATTGAGGCTAAAACTCGCGGATATAACCCGGGAAGATTCAGTTTTAACGTTAAGGGCGGCAGGTGCGATGCCTGCGAAGGCGACGGCATTCTAAGGATAGAAATGCATTTTCTGCCTGATGTATACGTGCAGTGCGAGGTATGCAAAGGGAACCGGTACAACAGGGAAACACTTGAAGTAAAGTACCGCGGCAAGAATATAGCCGAGGTGCTTGACATGACCGTCACAGTCGCGCTTGAATTTTTCAAGAATATCCCTAAGATACATTCAATTCTTCAGACACTGGAAGATGTCGGTCTCGGTTACATAAAACTGGGTCAGCCCGCCACAACACTCTCCGGCGGCGAAGCCCAAAGGATAAAACTTTCCGCGGAACTCAGCAAGCGCGCCACCGGCAGAACGCTTTACATACTCGATGAACCGACCACTGGTCTGCATTTTGATGATATTAAAAAACTTCTGGAAGTGCTATTCCGCCTTCGTGACATGGGAAACAGCATTGTTGTAATCGAGCATAACCTGGATGTCATAAAAACAGCAGATCACGTGATTGATCTTGGACCGGATGGGGGTTCAGCCGGAGGCTATTTGATAGCTGCCGGAAGCCCGGAAGATATTGCCGGCAACAAACGCTCCTACACCGGAAAGTTCCTCAAAAAAGTGCTTTAATCCTAATACCTGCGATTACCCTTGTTGAATTATTATAGTGTAATTGTTATAATTAAATGGTTTTAGGAGGAATATGGACAAAAAAGCGCTTCTAAAAAAGGTTCCTATTTTTTCCGGCATTACCAATAAGGACATAAATGCTATAGCAAAGTCTATGGTTGAGAAGAAATACCCCAAAGGAGCGCACCTTTTCTTCGAGAATGAGGAAGGTAACACGCTTTACGTTATTATTCACGGGCTCATAAAAATATACACTGCGGATAAAAGCGGAAGAATCAAAACTCTCACATACCTCAAAGACGGCGATTTCTTCGGGGAGATGGCCATGCTTGATCAGGAGAAAAGGTCAGCCTCCGCGATAGTTGTTGAGGATGCAGATGTGCTTGCGCTGAACCGCAGCGATGTGCAGAAAGAGATTCTTGATAATCCTCTGATAGCGTTAAAACTCCTTAAAACGCTGAGCGCCAGGCTTAGATATTGCGACAAACAGATAGAAGATCTTACGTTCCGCAACCTGCCCGGCCGCGTGGCCAGCACGCTTCTGGACCTGGCTGCTAAATACGGGGTAAAGACTCCCGCAGGAGTCAGATTGGATCTCAAACTGACCCATCAGGACCTTGCCGATATAATAGGCACCGCCAGGGAGGTTGTTACTTCTATTCTCGGCGACTTCCGCGAAAGCGGCTGCGTGGAAGATATCGATAAACACATTATAATTAAAAACGAGAAAGAACTGAGGAGTTGGATAACCTGATGAAAATATTCCATGAAGCAGTAAAGACAATCTCAAAAAACAGGTATGCCGCGGCAACGACTGTTGCGGTGCTGGTATGCAATATGCTGATACTTGGGATTTCCTTCCATGTTATCCGCAACCTGAACAAATTCCTGAATGAAGTCAACTCAAGCGTGCAAATAACAGCCTATACTTCAGAGAAACTTAAACCGGAAGATATAGTCCAGATGGTTGCCGTCATAAAGGCGCAGGCAGGGGTCAGTGACTGTCACTATGTCCCGAAAGAAGAAGCAATTAAAGAATTTGCGGCGGACCCGGATTTTAAGAACTATATGGAAAACGTGAAAGAAAATCCGTTGCCTAACGCCGTGAAGGTTGAAGTGGATAAAGAACACCGCAACGCCAAAGGGCTGCAGGAACTTGCCGCTTTTGTCGGAACTCTGCCGGGTATAACTGAAGTAAACTACCGAAAGGATGAGACCGAGCGCTTCTTCAACATAGTCTCGAGCGTGGAACTGTTTGCGGCCGGGTTTGCAGTGATACTTGTCCTGAGTTCCGCATTTGTGGTTACAAGCACGGTCAGGAACAATATACACTCGCGCCGCGGCGTTATTAATTCAATGCTCAAGTCAGGCAGCACGGCAGACGCTCTCAAAAAAGTTTTTGTGCTGGAAAGCGTGATTCTTGGCGCGGCAGGAGGCGTCATAGCCGCGACACTGTTACTGCTTATAGAGTTAACGGTTATCGGCAAGATTAACCTGTTGTGGTCCGGAAGATGGGCCAGGGTTGACGTTCTGTTGTTCTCCGGAATCGTTATATTCTCAGCCGCGCTTGGCTTTCTTAGCAGCGTGTTTATAAGGATAGAGCAATCGCATTCATAATGAAACCCATAAAGTCTGCTGCCTATGTGGCGGTCTTTGCGCTGCTTACGCTTCAACTCTTCGCGCAGTCTTCCGATGACAATAAAAAGGAACTTGAAAAGGTCAGCAAGCAGATACAGGACAAAATAGAAAAGCAGTACAAGCTTTACGAGGAAGAGAAAAGCGTTCTTTATCAGCTGCAGAAGTTCGATCAGAAGCTTGACGAGCTTAAGAAGAGAGTTGACAACTGCAATAGCAAGCTTGATCAGTATGAGAAAGAGATCGATTATTCAAAGGACCAGATAGGGACAGAGAGCGCTCGGCTGAGCAAAGTGGAAAAAGACTTAAGCGAGAGAATGCGCCAATTGTACAAGGAAGGCAGTTTTAAGAGTCTTAAAACTCTCATGTCAGCAGTCAGTTTTGACGATTTTATGAAGAAGTACGATATCCTGGTTGCCATAGCCAAGAAAGATGTTGAGCTTAAAAAGAACATACTCAGAAAGAAAAGGGACCTGTCTTCCAAAAAGAATGATTTTGAAAAAAAATACATAAAATACGAGTCGTACCGAAAGACTGCCGCGGAAAAAAGCTCTGAGTTGACGCAGCAGAAAAAGGAAAAAAGCAGCCTTCTTGGCGGTATAAAGGATCAGCGCACGCTTTACGAGCAAGCCATAGCGGAATTAAAACAGCAGTCCGGCAAGCTGGAAAGCATGATAAAGCAGTACGATGAAGGCACGCGAAAAATTGAAATCCCCCAATCGGAAGGAGACATAAACAGGTTTAAGGGAAAGCTTCTCCCGCCTTCCGAAGGAAAGATTACATCGTTTTTTGGAAAGTTTAAACACCCCAAGTTCAATGTCTATGTGTTTAATAACGGCGTTGAAATAACTTCGAGGTTAAATGACCCTGTTCACGCCGTCTACTCCGGGGTTGTTATATTTTCTGACTGGTTCAAAGGCTATGGGAAGATGGTTATGGTAGATCATGGTAATAATATTGTCGGCATCTACGGTCATCTCTCAGAGATTTCGGTTAACTTCGGTCAGAAAGTGGCGGCATCAGATGTACTTGGAAAAGTAGGCGATACGGGTTCTTCGGACGCTCCAACGCTGTATTTTGAAATCAGAAAAGACGGTAAACCGCAGAATCCGGTAGAATGGCTAGCAAAAAAAGACTAGTAATGGCAATTCATCTTAAATGTAATAGCAACCGGGAGCACTTATGAAAAAGATACTGGTTCTTATCGCGCTGCTGCTGGCCGTAATGCCTGCTTTGGCGGACACTACTCCTGAACAGGAGAGAGCTCTCGTTGACAAAGTTTACAAAGAGCTTCCTGTAATGAGCGAGTCTCTTGATTATATAATCAAGAATTATGTCGACGAGGACAAGATTAAAGGCGATCTCTTGTTTCACGGCGCCATCAAGGGAATGATATCCACGCTCGATGTGCACAGCCACTTTATGGATCTGGACCAGTTCAATGAACTGCAGACCGAGACATCTGGTGTTTTCGGAGGGATTGGGGTTGAGATAACCCTTAGGAGCGATATACTGACAATAGTGGCTCCTATAGAGAAAAGCCCGGCATGGCAGCAGGGCATAAGGAGCGGCGACAGGATAATAAAAATTGAAGGCGAACTGACCAAAGGAAAGACTGTTGACGATGCCATTAAAAAAATTCGCGGGCCGAAAGGCACAAAGGTAAAACTCAGCATAGCGCACGAAGGCGAGGACCAGCTGGTTGAAGTTGAAATAACCAGAGACAACATCAAGATACAGAGCGTTGATTCTTACATCCTATCAGATAACTTCGGTTATATAAGGCTTAGAAATTTCATTGAGAGTTCGGGCCGGGATATAGGCGCCGCTCTTGAAAAACTTGAAAAAGCAAATGTAAGAGGCGTAATTCTTGACCTTAGAGGAAATCCGGGCGGCCTGCTTGATGTTTCGGTTGATATAGCAGACAGATTCCTTTCCGGCGACAAATTGATTGTCTATACTCAGGGTAGAATAAGCAGCATGAACCGGAAATACACTTCTACCGGCGGAGGCTCTTTCGGAGAGAAAGTTCCGCTAATCGTGATGGTTAATAAAGGCAGCGCTTCGGCATCTGAGATTGTAACGGGAGCATTACAGGACAATAAAAGGGCAGTGGTAATGGGTACTCAATCTTTCGGCAAGGCATCGGTCCAGAGCATATTCAGGCTTTCAGACGGCTCGGGGTTAAGGCTTACAACGGCTTATTACTATACCCCGCTCGGCAGAAAAATTCACGAAAAAGGTATTACTCCCGACATAATAAGCGAGGACAAGTTCCCGGGAGACCAGGTGTGGAGATTGAACTACTTTGAACATTTTGCAAACTATGCAAAGAAATATATTAAAGCCAACCCCACCGCAGACGAGAAAGTGAAGGTTGAAGATAAGATGGTTGATGATATGATAAAAGACGCCAAAGCAGCGGGTTTTGTCATAAGCGATCTTGAGATTGAAAAGAACCGTTCTTTTCTCAAGAGCTTCATACGGGCAGAGCTAATTAAAGTGCTTAAAGGCGACCAGGAAAGTGAAAAGGCAAGGGTTGAAGACGATGACACAGTCAAACGCGCGCTCGATATATTTAAATCAGCAGAGATAATGAACGTTGCCAAGTAAGACTTTGACGCGGAGGGTTAGTTCTAATGGCTAAGACACCTGACTTGAAATCAGGAGTCCTTCACGGGACATGCAGGTTCGAGTCCTGCACCCTCCGCCACTATAGCGGCGAGACCGCCAACTAAGCAGAGAGACTCACCGCACATTTGGAGCTTGAAATGCGTCTGAAGCAAAAAACAGAGAAGAAACAACCGAAGGTGCTTAAACTATTTGTTCTATTCGGAATACTGTCTCTAATTTTAGTGTTGTTTTCAATAAAACTCTTAAACGGCGGCAATATCCTGACTTGGGTAACAGACCCAAAATCTGACTTGCCTGCTGTCTCGGTTATAGGTTTAGTTATAGTTGTCTTTATAGTGACAGGTTTTTACGCGCTTTCTAAAATCGCTGTAGGAAACGCTGTGTTCAACCTAAAGCTTGATATCATAGGGTTTCTGCAGTCAGAAAACATTCTCTCTCCGGAATATGTAGTTGAGGAAAGGAAAAACACTCCGCGTGTAATAAAAAGGATTTTTAAAATACTCCTTCTTGTGGCTGAAAGGTTTAAAGCTTCAGAAACACGCAGGGTGGAACTTGAGGATATGCTCTCAAAATTAATCGATGTAAAAAAGAATGAACTCACTGCTAAATCTGCCAGGGATATAGAAGCCACGATCCTTTTTATCGACATCCCCGGTTTCAGTCATATTACATTGAAGCTCAGCTCAAACGAAATAATTCTTTTCCTTAACACTTATTATGAATATGTAACAGCCTTGGTTGAAAAAAACCACGGCCGCGTGCACAAATTCATGGGTGACTCAATCATGTCAGTGTTTAAGGAAGAAGGCTATTCGCATGAAGTTACGCACCCTTTGCGCGCCATAAACGCCGCAATGGAGATTAATACCGGTTTTGCTAAAGTTCTTTTTGATTCCGGCATTGAGATTCTAAAGAAGATGCCTATCGGGGTAAGTTTTGGCATTAACACCGGGGAATGCGTGACCGGAACTGTAGGCTCAACCTCAAAGCTGGAACACTCCTATATCGGGGAGTGCATAAATCAGGCGCTGCTCATTTCAAAAAGAGGGTCGACGGGAACCGTGTTGATAGGCGCGGACACATACGAACTGACAAAGCGGGATATAGAGGCAGTAGAAAGCGAACCGTTAAAAATCAAAAATCATGATTACAAAGTATATCTGGTCAAAGGCATGAATGTTTTCTCTAACATGATTGAAAGATGATTAAACGCGCCCAGGAAATAGTTTTCACGCTTGATTATGGGTTATAGGGTTTGAAAAGAAAGTCCCTTTGTGATACAATCAAACTCGATTTTTGATGCGCGCCAAAAGGTTTTACGGAGAGATGGCCGAGCGGCTGAAGGCAACCGCCTGCTAAGCGGTTGTACTCCAAAAGGGTACCGAGGGTTCAAATCCCTCTCTCTCCGCCAATTATCAGCCATTGGCTGAAAATTCGCGAGACCTCGCCAAAAGTTTTGCTTTTTTCCTGGTCCGCATGATAAAAAAAGCCCCCGTTATGCACGGGGGCTTTTTTTATGCAGAATTCTAATTGCTGAAACCACAGGCTTTTGAGTAAAGTGATGTAACTTCCATTATTTTACTGTGGATCAGCGCACGCGGACCAGGCAAGATAGCGCCTTTTCTTATCAACTCCGCTTGAAAGGGAAGCTGTTTGTCAAGAAGGGAGAGCGGAATTTCCCGTCCTGAAAGATTATTCAGCAGCAGCGCGATTGCCTGCTCGAGTTCCGGCAGAGGCCAGTAATACCTGCATCTGTCGCTGAAGCTGTATTTTCTCTTATGCGCTATCTCTGACTCAGATCCGCTATAGTAATTCTTCCAGTAAACCGGGTTCTTAAGCATAGAGCTTTCCAGTGTTGTTTCAAGTTCAGACAACTTAATATTGCCTTTCCCAAAAAAGATTTCCTTTTCTATTTTTTCAAGAGAAAAGAGAGCTTCCCTGAAAGCAAAAGTAAGCCACGGTCCGACCTTAAGTACCGCGAAGTGGTTTCTTACGAGTTGTTCAAGGGAGCTTCCCGGCTGAAAATCGGTTGAATGCGCTTCGAAGACCAAATTTGGCTGTTTTTCCATGAACGCTGCCAATCCTGCTGCCTTCTGCGGCTGATAGATATCTACGGAAGCGTCTCCGAACTCTACTCCGGGCTGCACTACAACGGCATGGACCCGTTCCCAGGCATCAAGCAGTCTTTTTTTTATGAAGGCTTCATGGATTTCATTCACGGTTTCCGCGACATCGGCGGCACTTGTTATGTGAATCTTATCATGTCCAAGTGCAGTCCCGCCGGGTGTTGGAACTTCAGTTCCCACTATGTATGCGGGAAGCGTGTTCCGGCTGCTGTCCCAGGCAGATTCCGCCGCGGCGCAGAGTTTGGCTGCCCGTTCGGCAGCAATTTCCGGAGCTGGAGCGTGGCCATTATCGTCGGCGCATTTCATGCTGGCGTCAAGATGCAGCTTGGAGAATCCTGCTTTAGCGTAGGCGGACATAAGGTCGCAGGCCTTTTCCATGGCAGGCCTTGAGTTCTCTTTACGCCAGGTATTGGGGCCTAAATGGTCGCCGCCGAGCAGCAACCTGTCTTCAGGCAGTCCGAAATTCTTCGCTATGTTTTTAACGTAAGCGGCGAAATCAGCCGGTTTCATTCCAGTATAGCCGCCGAACTGATCAACCTGGTTGGATGTTGCTTCAATGCAGGCAATGGAATTATCCCGAACTGCCTGCATAATTGAGGCCTCAATGACGAAGCTGTTTGCCGAGCATATACTGTAAAGCCCGGTTTGTTTGCCGGCTTTCTGTTCCCGGACAATATTCGCGAGAGGGTTGCTTTTCATTTGTAGATAGTCACGCCTTTTACGACACGGCTTATATTGCCGGTTTTGCTCGGGCTGTCGGGTTTATGCCCGATATTCAAACACTTGAATAAACCAAGAAGCTGGCCGGCAACTATATCGGTAAGCACGCGGTAGTTATCGGAAACAGCCTGCCCGTCGGGAAAGAGTTCGATTATGTGGGGAGAGAGGGAATTAATTTCTTTGTCTGCCTTTGCGCAGATAATTACCGCAGCCATTCCCTGCCTGCTCTTCTTAAGCTGCTTCAGCAGGTCAAGCTCGTACCTCTTGGCTCTCGGATTCCCGGAAAGCGAGGCGAAGACGAGGCATTCGTTGTTAATAAAGACCTGAGGCCCGTGACGCAAGCCAAGGAAAGTATCGAACCTGCAGGCAATCTTTCCTTCAGTCATTTCCTGGAGTTTCAGGTGGCATTCCTGCATTGTCCCGAAAAGATTTGAAGAACCAAGGTAACTGACGCGTTTAAAGGGCTTGCCGCAGAGAGAAGCCAGCATGTCGGAATAATTGTTCATGACTCGCGCCGCCCCGGCTGCCGCTTTCTTTATTTCAGAGCGAAAAGAAGCCGTATCATTTAGAGCTCCAAGAAAAAGGCCGGCAAGCGCCATGGTGGAAAAAGAGCTTGTCATTACGAGAGAGCGGTCGTTAGTCTCTTTGGGAAGTATAATGCAGTAGGTTTTCTTGTCAAGGTCGGTTCTTTTTGCCAACGCGCCGTCAATATTGCATGTTATGACAAGCTGGCGGGCGTTCCTGTAATGCTTCTTTATGATATCAAAGGTGGCTACGGATTCCGGCGAGTCGCCGGATCTGGCAAAAGAAACAACAACATAATTGTTGCCGGCCGCAAGCATGCTGTCCGGGTGCGTCACAAAATGCGTTGTCGGAATAGAGAATACATCCCTGTTTAGCGCCTTCCGAAGCCCGGTGCTGACTGAAGTGCCGATAAATTCTGAAGTTCCGGCGCCGGTGAAAATGAGCGCTGATTTTTTTCCGCCATAAATCCCGCCGGATTTAAGGAACGAATAGATTTCATTTTTTGATTCTATCAGGCCTTCGGCAGTCTTAAGCCATACGCCCGGTTGTTGGGCAATTTCCGCGGGAGTGTGAACAATGCCCTTCGCCGCTTTCACTTTTTCGGATGCTTCCAGCAGTTTAAAGAATGAGTTCATTTGTTTGCCTCCATGAAATCAATTATATTCCTGAATGTAGACTTGGCTGCTGTCCCTCCGGTGTAAAGACAGCTTCTTGCCCCTGCAGCGTTTGCAAAATGCAAGGCTTCATTGAAAGGCATGCCCTTCATCAGGACAGCATAAAGGAAACCAGCGTCAAAGTTGTCACCCGCGCCGGTCGTATCTTTGACCTGAATGGAATAAGGCGGCGCTTTAATTACCCGCCCCGAGTTTATTGATATTGCTCCCGCCTTGCCGAGTTTCACAACAGGGCAGGCTGTCATAAGCGCAAGTTTCTCGCAGGCCTCTTCAGCGCCGGAGCAACCGGTAATAGATACCGCTTCATCCGAATTGACAAAAAGATAATCTACGCTTTTCATCCAGGCATTCAGGTGCTGCCATTTCTCGGAAGCGTCCCACTGGGTATCAATTGATGTTGTTATTCCCGACTCTTTTGCCTTCTCGAGAAGAGAAGTAATCTTGTCTTTGAATTTTAACTGTTGGTAAGGCCCGGCGAAATGTATGTGAGCGTAAGCTCTTATAGCTTCGGAAGTCAGTAACTCTCCCGAGTATTCAGCTATGGCTCCGGGGTAGGTGATTTGAGAACGGACGGAACCCTGTATCAGGTTCACTGTAACTCCGGTTTTGACCGTTTGTGTTTTCTCAACAAGGTCAGGGCTGATACCGGCAGCTTTCATTGCTGCCAGCATAAACTCGCCATTCTCGTCATTTCCTGCAAGCCCTGCGAAAGCGGGAGCGCCTCCGAGACTGCCAAACGCGGAAGCGGCAATAAAAGCAGAGCTACCCGGTACTATGTCAAAGCTGGTACAAGTGATTTCGCGGTCTGGAACAGGAAGAGACGCAAGGCCGCCCATCATTATGTCGGTGTTAATATCCCCCACAAAAAGCGCCTTTTTCTCCATTTGTCCTCCGATTCAATTATTATACACGAGCAGAAACAGTAATTCATCTTCATAATTGGCTTGACACAGCGGATGAGATATTTTGCTTTTGCACCTGCTTTTTGATATAATTAATACCTGTAAAAGAGTTAACAGGCGGGGAATTGTTCAAGAAAATTATAAAAAATAGAAGGAAAAGTTCAGCTCCTGTCGGTCAAATAATATCTCTGCGGGTTGAGATGAGACGCGGCTTTTCAAGATTGCTGATTCTGCTCAAACGCTTGATTGCAGCAACGCGGAAAGCGAAGGAAAAGAAGCCAAACACGGTTCCGAAATGGTTTTTGAGGGAGATAAAGAGTTTAAGGGCTGAACTGAGATATACCATCGGAAGTCAAAAGACCGGTTTAATCTTGCCTTTGATTCGCCTTGAAAGAATGATTAGAACAAATACAGGTGAGAATAAGGCACTTTTGCGGAAGATTGCGTTTCTTGAGTCTTCAGGCTCATTTTCAAGGGAAACTCCGGAAAGCGCAGCAAGACAGGGATTCTCGCAGGGGCCCGGGCTGGAAGGCCGTATAAGGATGCTGGAACGCAGGCTTCAGGCCGCGGAAGAAAATTACATTAAAGAAAAGCAGATACTCGAATACAAGGTCAAATCGGCGCAGGCAGAGACAGATAAATACCGGCTCGAGCTTTCGGTTAAAACTATGTTTGATAAGAACGAGAAAGGGGAACGATGACAATAAAAACTCACGATATCGCGGTCATAGGAGCAGGTCCGGCAGGTTTGACTGCTGCAATTTACGCGGCCCGAGGCAAGTATGATATTATCGTTATTGAAAGGGCTGTTGTCGGCGGCACCGCTCTGATGATTGATAACCTTGAAAATTATCCGGGCTTCCCTGAAGGCACAAAAGGTTATGAACTTGCCATGAAAATGGAAGCCCAGGCAAAAAACTTTGGGGCTGTTTTTATCAATGATGATGTTGCCGGCATAAGCAAGGAAGACGGCGTTCTGAAAGTAACCTGCTCCTCAAATTCTTACCTTGCTAAAGCCGTAATAATTGCAAGCGGGTCAAAACCGGGTAAACTCGGAATACCCGGAGAAGAAAAGCTCATCGGGAAAGGTATTTCCTGGTGCGCTACCTGTGACGGCGCTTTTTTCCGCAACCAGAAGATAGCTGTTGTCGGGGGAGGGAACTCGGCTCTGCACGAGGCCATTTATCTTACAAGGTTTGCTTCCGATGTCTATGTCATTCACAGGCGTAACGAATTCAGGGCTTCTCCATACCTTCAGGACAGGCTCAAAACCAACCCGAAAATTCACCTTATTCTCGATTCTGTTGTTGAAAGAGTTGAAGGCGAAGGAAAATTAGAAAAATTAGTAATTAAGAATGTTTCAAGCGGCGCACTTTCCGAGCTTCAGGTTAGCGGGCTTTTTGAAGCAGTCGGAAATACTCCTAATACCGGGTTTTGCAGGGATTTTCTGAAGCTTGACGATAAAGGCTATATCATAACCGATGATTCCCTTGAAAGTTCTGAGCCTGGCATTTTCGCGGTCGGAGATGTCAGGACGACCAAACTCAGACAGGTTGCCACCGCTGTCGGCGACGGAGCGTATGTTGCTGCAGGACTTGAAAGATATCTATCCAGGTAATACAAGTTACTTTTAGGGAGGAAGACTATGAAGAAGTGTATCAACTACTGGACATTTCCCGGAGGGCTTGACGGGAAGGTTAAAGTCAGCGACGCTATTGTGATGTCCAAGAAATACGGTTATGAAGCCATAGAACTCTGTTTTGACGAAAAGGGTGAAGTTTCACCTTCAACCACGAAAGAGCAGGCAGCCGCTATGCTTGCCCAAGCCGCAAAAACCGGGATTGAGATATCCAGTCTTGCTACCGGGATATATTGGGGCGCCAACTTTGGTTCCTCGGCACAGGCAGACAGGGATAAAGCGGTAAAACTTACCGAGAAATACCTTGAGCTTGCCTCTTGGCTGAAAGTTGATACAGTCCTCGTGGTCCCCGGGGCCGTGGATGTATTTTTCAATCCGGCCGCAGAAGTAGTCTCCTATGATGATGTCTATAAACGCTCAGTGGAATGCATTAAGAACCTCCTGCCGGTTGCCGAGAAGTTTAAAGTAGTTATGGCTATAGAGAATGTATGGAACCGGTTCATAATGAGCCCTCTGGAGATGAAGTCATACATTGACGGCTTTAACAGCAAATATATCGGCGTGTATTTTGATGTCGGCAACGCGATACCTTTCGGGTATTCCCAGCAGTGGATCAGGATACTAGGTAACAGGATAAAGAGAGTACATTTTAAGGATTTCCGTTTTGCCGCCGGTAACGGGGGGATGACCGGTTTTGTTGACCTTCTAAACGGCGATGTAAATTGGACGGAAGTTGTCAAAGCGCTAAAGGAAACAGGTTATGAAGGGCCGGTGGCAGCCGAGATGATACCTTATTACAATCATCATCCTCTCGCGCGGGTGGAGTTGACCTCGATAGCGATGGATTATATTTTAGGCCGAAAAAAGTAAGAACAAAGTTTGTAAGGTTATAAGGTTCATAAGGTAAGAGCCGTTCACCTTACAAACTTTACAAACCTTATAAACTTTATTAACTTTTAATTATCAGGAGGCTTTATGCCAAAAGTGGGAATAGTAGGTTCGGGATTCATAGGCGGAGTGCATTATGGTTCTCATTCCAAGCTCGCGGATTCACAGGTAATAGCAATCTGCGATATAGACGTTGAAAAGGCAAAAAAAACGGTTAGTGGCGAGGCCTCTGGCGGCAATCTTACTGTCGAAAAATCAAAACCTGTCGGATTTGACCCGGAGAAAATAGAATACTATTCCGATTATGACAAGATGCTCAAGAACAAGGATATTGAAGTTATTGATGTTTGCCTGCCGACCTACATGCACAAAGAGGCGGTTATCAAAGCGGCTAAAGCCGGCAAGCATGTGCTTTGTGAAAAGCCTATGGCTCTTGACACTAAAGATTGCAAGGAAATGATGAAGGCCGTTAAGAAAGCCGGCGTTAATTTTATGGTTGCCCATGTCATCCGTTTCTGGCCGGAATATGTGGCTCTTAAGGAACTTATTGACAGTAAAACTTTAGGTAAACTTCTCGCGCTTAACCTGCAGCGGCATTCACCGACTCCGACCTGGACCTGGAAGAACTGGATTCTTGAGGCAAAGAACAGCGGCGCCGCGGCGCTTGATCTTCATGTCCACGACACGGATTATGTGCTTTACCTTTGCGGGATGCCGAAAGCAGTTTCCTCGGTAGGAGTCAAAGGTTACGCGACCAAGGGTGTCGATCACTTAACCACGCAATTCTTTTACAAGAACGGGCCAAAGGTAACGGCTGAAGGCGGCTGGGCATACGCTCCGAAGTACCCGTTCAGAATGGCTTTCTGGGCGCTCTTGGAGAAAGGAGCGGCGGAGTTTTCTTCGTTAAATTATCCGATGATAGTTACGCCCTATGGGAAAGAACCCTTTAAGCCAAAACTCCTGTCTTCCGACGGCTACACTAATGAGATAGCGTATTTCCTGAAGTGCGTCAAGGAAGGCAAAGAACCTTCAATTGTTACACCCAAAGACGCGCGTGATTCAGTTGAGCTTGTGCTTGCCGAGGTTAAATCGGTTGAAAAAGGAAAGCCGGTTGTGCTATAATTTCTAGTCTCAGTTTAAGGCCTCCGGGCAACTGGAGGCCTGCATATTTTAGGCTATATCTGTGAAAAGGGCCGAGGTAGCTCAGTCGGTAGAGCGCAGGACTGAAAATCCTGGCGTCGGCGGTTCAAGTCCGTCCCTCGGCACCATGTACGGAAAAAAAATACCGCGGATTATCTCCGCGGTATTTTAATTTAAGTCCTTGGTTTTGCTTAGAACCTGATTCTTGCTCCGAAACCTATACCGGACGAATTGAGATCGAATGTATAGGTGCCTGTTCCTGTCTTATTCCCGCTTGTATCATGGCTTGTCCAATCCACACCTGCTGAGGAAGCAAAATGCACAACATACTCGGCATAAAGAGCGCCAAGAAGCTCAACTCCAAACCTTGTGTCCGCGCCGAAACCAAGTATTATCTGATCATAAGCGTATTTATCGTTAGTTGCAAGGTTTCCTAAACCAAGGTACATGGTTCCGCTTAGAGATACATAGGGAGCAAAAGGTCCGCGCTGGTCGTCCACTTTCTTCTGCTTCGCGTAGTCAGAGTTGAAAAGAGGCGTAAAAGGGTAGAACCTGACGCCGAAACGCAAAGGCATAATCAGCACATCGTAATTAGTAAACTCAACCTGCGACAGGTTTACAAGTTTTATGAACCTGATTCCGAATCCGCCTTCAATATCCGTAAACCAGGATGCAGCGCCTCCGCCCATGAATTCAAAAGTTGAGCCTGGGCCAACATAGCCGATTTGGCCTGTAAAAGTTGTAGTGCCGGTGGTGTTTTTCAGTACAGCTGTAAACTTTGTCTGGCTGTCTGCGTTATAGTAGAGCGCTATCATTCCATTATCATTAGCTTGGGCTGCAGCCGGCGCCTCGTAAACGGCTGACCTTTTTGCTTTCCGCGAAACATAAATGTCCTGTTCCTGCGGTTGAGTGTACTGCGCCGCTTGTTTTAATATCGGGCTAAGCGGCTTGGAAGACTCGCCCTTTATCTCAACTATGTCGCCGGCTTTTACAACACCTGTCTTAGAAACAATTTCACAGCGTGTGCCTTGTTCATTTATCTCCACCGGTTTCGCTTTCGCGATGGATTCTTTCATCTGGTAGACAATCTTACCGGAATCGTCCTTAACCGCTTCGCCAAGCCTTTCTATATTCAACTCCTGATCTCTGTCCAACTTGTCCTGCGAGCCGAGATTTATGACTATTTCGTTCTCGTTGAACACTCTAAGAACCTTGCCTTTTATTCCTACCTGCTGGGCGAAATGCTCGGCCAAAGCGGATGAAGCAACATTAAGCATATCTTCGGAATCAGTTTCAACCTTGTCTGAAATGGAGATTTTGCCCTGCTCGACATCAACCAGCTGAAGGGAGATAACATAGCGCTGGCCTAACCTTGAAACGCTGCCCAGCACCATATTGCTGACATTAAGAATACGCCCGGCCTCAACCGCGCAATCTGTGGAGGAACAGCCGGTTTTCTGGAACATCTGTTCCTTGAGTATCTTTTGAACATTTTTTCTGTCCATCATATTGAATTTGCCGGTCTCATAGAGACTCGTCTGGACGAAATCAGTAACCGATTCTCCAATTGCCGGAGGGACCGACCTTGCGTCAAAATCATATACCGCCATGGAAATCTTTTCACTGGCGAAAAGCTGGAATGAAAGCAGAAGGACAAAGAGAAGAGAGAACTTGCGCATGGAACCTCCGTAATATCATCTAAGTTTATGTTAACGCACAACCTTTCGTAAGTCAATTATTAAATTGAAAGCGTGCGCTGGGTTTGATAACATCAAGCTGATGAAAGTATCGGCAGTCATAATCGCTTACAACGAAGAAGCAAATATCGGGAGATGCATTAAATCCCTGGCTTTCGCGGATGAGATTATTGTGGTAGATTCCGGCAGCCGCGACAATACAGTCAAAATTGCATCAGCCATGAAGGCAAAGATCTTTACGCGCGGGTGGCAAGGCTACTCCCGTCAAAAGAATTTTGCTATAGGAAAGGCGAAGAATGAATGGGTTTTAAGTATTGACGCGGATGAAGAGGTGAGCTCAGAGCTTGCTGGTGAGATAACCCGGATAGTTATCAGCCCTTATGAAGGTTATTTTATTCCGAGGAGAGCGTTTTTTCTGGGCCGCTGGATAAACCACTGCGGGTGGTATCCGGACCTGCAAATAAAACTTTTCCGGAGAAATTCAGGAAAGTTTGATGAAAGCAGGCAGGTTCATGAAAGCGTTTTGCTGAACGGCAAAGCTGGCACGCTGAAAAACGATCTCTTCCACTACTCCTATGATAACCTTGGGCAGTATTATTCTACTTTAAACAGATATACCGAACTCGCCGCAATTTCCATGAAAGAGAGGGGGCGGAAAGGCCGGATTGCCGAGGTTCTTTTAAACCCTCCCTACACTTTTGTCAGAATGTACTTGTTTAGGTTTGGTTTTCTTGACGGCTTAGCCGGTTTATTTGTTTGTCTTCTGAGTTCTTTCTACAACTTCGTTAAATACGCCAAACTATGGGAATTGACAAGAAAGAAATAAGCTCAATACTGGTCCGGGCTCCCGGTTGGATTGGAGATTCAGTAATCTCCATGCCGGTTGTGAGGACTATCAGGGAGAACTTCCCAAAAGCCTTCATTACCGTTTCGGTAAAAGACAGGGTGCTTAACCTATGGAAGGGGTTTATTTACGCCGACGAGGTGGTGTTCGACAGCGAGCAGAAATCCCGCGGCAGAAAAGGTTATGATTTGGGAATCATTTTTCCGAATTCATTCTCTTCGGCTTACAAAATGCTTAGAGCCGGCGTAAAAAACAGGGCCGGCTACGCAACCGAATTGCGCGGACTGCTCATAAATCACCGTGTTCCCAAAACAGGGAAATTCCGTTCAAAACACTTAGTTGAGGAATATTTTGATATTCTGAGACACCTTGGGCTTAAAATCCGTTCTAAGGCTCTTTTCTTCGTAGTACCGGCCAAAACAAGGAATAAAATAGACAGGTTTATCAGCAAGAGTGGATGTGATGACAGAAGGCCTATCCTCGGAATATGCCCTGGCGCTTCTTTCGGCATAGCCAAGGCTTGGCCCGCTGAACGCTTCGCGGAAGTTGTTAATCATCTTGTCAATAAATACTCGGCGCGTGTCGCAGTATTTGCAGGTAAAGGCGAAACAGAATACGCGAGAATAATATTGCAGGGCTTGAAAAAGAGTGATATACTTTCAGCAGGTGGGGAACTGACAATAACTGAAAGCGCCGCTCTTATTGAAAGATGCAGTCTTTTTATCTCTAATGACACCGGTCCTATGCATATCGCGTCAGCATTGAATGTCCCGGTTATAGGAATTTTTGGTTCGACAAACCCGGTTTGGACAGGTCCGCTTGGTCAAAACTCAAGGGTGCTTTATAAGAAGACGGCTTGCAGCCCGTGTTTTG
Organism: Candidatus Firestoneibacteriota bacterium; assembly: GCA_903916325.1. Taxonomy (GTDB): domain Bacteria; phylum Oederibacteriota; class D2-FULL-39-29; order D2-FULL-39-29; family CAIOVX01; genus CAIOVX01. The sequence continues at coordinate 3,738 of CAIWWK010000138.1, read as the reverse complement.
AAAGAAGTTGCCCCAAAAAACATAAGAAATATGAGTGCTTGCTCGCAATAACGGTTCAGGATGTAACAAGAGAAATTAAAAAGCTGAAAGTGTTTTAGCGGGGGGAGTATGAAAAAACTTATGGCTGTTGTCATGTTATTGTTAGCATGCTTAGTTCTTCCTTCCTGCGGGAAAAGCCCGGTCGGTCCTTCAATGTCTTCGCTGTCTTCGGGAGTATATTCCACATCTTCTTCAAGCAGTTCAACTTCAACCTCTACAAATGCTTCAAATACAAACGGGGATACAGGAGTGACCAATCAAGATGGAACGGGCGTTGGGTCAGTGACCGCAGATACCGGGGTTTCAAGCGTAGACGCTTCCACGGGTGTAAACGGCGCAACATTTATTCCTGCAGGTTCCGAGGACCAGGGCGGCAATGCCGGTTATTCAAGCTTGACGCTTGTGGTCAATAACACAATTACGCATTACGCTGTAATGCCGTCCCTTTACGGAAATCCTACGATTGCCTGGAATGCGTCAGGTGTCAATTCGTCCTATCAAAAAGTCAGGATATTTATCGGTAAAATGTCGCCGACGATGGAAGACACCTGGGATATCCGCGAGATCTCCAGAAGCAAAGGTTCTGTGCGTTTCGGCGATTCAAGCGCAGGAACCGTAATTTCGGCCGCGAAACCCTTAACGCGAGGCACCTATTCAATCTACATCGCTGTCTACGACAACAGCTCCAGTTTTAACAATGTCTATGGCGGCGGAAACTTCGTTGTTCAGTAGACTGCTTGACACATTTCAAGTAAATGATTTCATGAATAAGGAGGGGGTGAGAACATGAAAAAGTTTGTATTGTTGCTTTGCATTGTTTGTGCAACAGGAATAGTATTTTCCGGCTGCGGGAGTAAGAATCCGGTTGGGCCTTCTTCTATGCTTTCTCTCGGCTCTAACGCCAGTTCAAGCACCACAAGCAACACGAATACCAGCGCTGCGGGAGGAAACACAAATACCTCAAACAACGGCAACACAGCAGTCGCTACGACACCCATCAACACTGTGTCCACGCAGACCGGCGATACGGGGGTATCGGGCGCTGAAGGGTCTACAGGCGTAAATTCCGGCGTAAGCGGCGGGAGTTCGTCCTCTCAAGGCGGTGCAAATACTTCAACGGGTGGGACCCTAAATGTAGTCCTATCTTCCGCGAATCAGGTTGTGTTCCCGAATCTTAACCTAACCTCGGGGGCAAGACCGACAATTGCCTGGACATTTTCCGGGATATCAGGTGTAAAGATGATAGAGGTTCTTGTTTCCAATCCTCAATCACCTTCTTATACGCCGGCATGGGATGTTTACTTTCCCTGCAGCATACCGTCATCAGTAGTCTACGGTGTTGCTCCTTCAGGATCATATATAGCTAATGCGCCTATTACACTGGTAAAAGGCAGCTATAGTGTCCTGGTCCATGCTTTTGACGGCACCAATCGCAATACCGCAATGGTAATTACAGTAGGAATAGGCACTTTGACTGTCAAATAGTAAAAGGAGGAATCGATGAGAAAACTATTTATAATGACTGTTTTGGTAGTTGCTCTGGCATGCTTGTCTTCAGCGGCAGGTGCGCAGGAAAGTTCCGGGCTGAAGGGAAAAACTGGTTTCGGCTACACGAACGCAGGGACTCCGCTTGGGCTTAAAATGTGGATGGCCGATAATATGGCTCTGGACGCTTCCGTGGGTTTTAATACCACCGGGACTCAGAATTTTGGTGTGCAGCTGGGCGCAGATTTTGTTGTGGCGAATAAGTACCCTGTACTGCTTGAATTCAGGCCGGCGCTTGGATTTGATGTCGGCGCGGCTACAAATCTTTCAGTTCCTATAATGCTCAACATAGAATATTTCGTGACCAAGAACCTTTCGCTTACCGCGGGTTCCGGCGCGCTGATATTCTGGCAATTGAGCCCTGCTTCAGCTTTTACCTTCTCGCATTGCGTGAACACCACCAGCTCTCTGGGAGTAATGTACTACTTCTAAGCGTTTTCTTAAGCGCGGGGTGCATCGACTTATGCGCCCCGCGTTTTCATTTCCGGAAATATTCCGCGCAAGCATAATTACTTGACAATCAATTTATTCTGTGCAATCATTCATTGTGTTTAGTTTTAAATATCCTGCTCTACTCGTGGGGGTTAGGTATATTTTGAGCCAACGCCTTTTTGTTGGGAGCCCGGGTCTTCATGCGGTGCGCACGCCCGTTCGCGGGAAGCCTAAGCTGAAGCAGGACACCCACTTTGCAGAAAGGTTCAAAATCCCTGGCTTAACGGTAGAGCGGGTTTTTTTTTGGGGGAAATGATGACCGGACTCTTTGAAAGCAACAACATAACACCGGGTAGCGTTCCGCTTGCGAGGCGGATGCGCCCCGAGAAGATTGAAGAATACGCCGGTCAGGATCATATCCTTGGAGAAGGCAAGATATTAAGACGCGCCATCGATGCCGACCGTATATCTTCGCTTATTCTATACGGGCCTCCGGGCTGTGGAAAGAACGCCCTGGCCGGGATAATAGCGAATAGAACCTCCGCGGTTTTTACCGAGATTAACGCTGTTTTATCAGGCGTCGATGATATCCGTAAAGTTACCGCTCTAGCCAAAGAAAGACGCAGCCTGTCCGGGAATAAAACCATAGTTTTTATTGATGAAATTCACAGATTTAACAAAGCCCAGCAGGACGCGCTTCTGCCGGATGTAGAGAACGGCGTAATAATTCTTGTCGGCGCGACCACCCAAAACCCTTACTTTTATATCAACGCTGCTTTAATCTCGAGGTCTATCGTTGTTCAGCTCGAACCCCTTAAAAATACTGATATAAAATCTGTGGTTAAGAGAGCCGTTGGAGACAAAGAGAAAGGATTGGGCTATTTACGGATAGACCTGAAAGAAGAGGCGCTCGAACATCTTGTTAATTCCGCTGATGGTGACGCTAGGTCGGCTCTAAACGCGCTTGAACTCGGTGTGCTGACCTCCAAGCCCGGCGCCGATGGAGTTATCGTCTACGACCTGGCGGTTGCAGAGGAATCCATCCGGAGAAAGAAGATAGTCTATGACAAAGACGGCGACGAGCACTACAATACCATTTCAGCGTTCATCAAGAGCATGCGCGGTTCTGACCCTGACGCAGCCATCTATTACCTGGCAAAGATGCTCTACGCGGGAGAAGACCCGCGGTTCATCGCGAGAAGGATTGTCATCTGCGCTTCCGAAGACGTTGGTAATGCGGACCCGCAGGCTCTTATACTTGCGAATGCGGCGCTGTCCGTTTCGGAGTTCATTGGTATGCCGGAAGCAAGAATCCCGCTGGCCCAGGCCGTGGTCTATATTTCCTGCGCCCCTAAAAGCAACGCTTCTTACGCGGCTATTGATGCCGCTATGACTGAAATGGAAAAAAAGAAAACTCTGGAGATCCCGCGCCATCTCAGAAGCACCGGATATTCCGGAGCAAAAAGCCTGGGGCATGGAGAGGGTTATAAGTACGCCCACGATTCCGAAGGCCATTTTGTAGAACAGGAATACATTCCGGAGTCGAGGGCATACTATAAGCCAACCACACAAGGCTATGAAGCCGAAATGAAGGCCTATCTCGAAATGATTAAGAAGAATATAGGCAATAATTCAGTCAGTGAAAACGACAACACGCCAAAAAACTGACATCCTTCCGGTATTTCAAATCTGGAGTTTAAAAGCCTCTTCTGGTATAATGCG
>CAIWWK010000137.1 GCA_903916325.1 Candidatus Firestoneibacteriota bacterium | reverse complement strand
TCACCTCAAAAGTGTTGCACTTCCTTATTGAATTCGTTTTATTCTACACTTTCAAAGGTGAAAAGTATATATTAGTCTCAAAGAACAAGGAACCTTTTGGCACAGCCTCTTCAGGCCGCAGAGTTTCATTTTTGCTAGTCTTCCAGCCAGATCTTCTGAATATAAACAATCATCTCAGGTTCGTCGCTGTTGCCCCAGAGAGCCCAGCGCAGCAAGCGGGTAAGGTCCAGCGGCGTCTTGCCGTCATTGCAAATTTGTCCGGCAAGGTCAATAGTTACCTCGTTTTTACCCGGCTTAAGCGATATGTGCCAGTCCTTCCTGTTCTCGGGAGTGTTGGTCATCTTGGCTCCCTTGATCATGAACGAAAGAGTGTCAACCTGTTTGTCGGAAGGATTGAAGATGTTGAAATGAACTGCTTTGAATTTGTCCCAGCCGCCCTTTTTGGGTTTTTCCACCCCGGCCCAGCCGCCTTTCTTGGTGAACTTCAGCAGCATGCTGAAATCCCCCGTTTTTTCTGCGTTATCTTCGCTTAACGTGACTTCGCAGTTCGCGATATCATCAGGCAGTTCCCCTTTACTCAAGGACAGGACCGTCTGTTTCTTCGCCTGCGCGGCGAAAGAGAGCGAAAGCACCAGCGCAAGAGCAAAAAGAATGGTTCTTTTCACTGACATAAAGCCTCCTCTGTTTTAATGTGTCAATTGATAATAACCCTTGATTCACGAATTTTCAAGCATCAAGTTTTCTCGCTGCGGGCTGATCCTGAAGTTTTGCGAACACCAGGTACGCCGATATGATAAAGAGCACAAGGGCGCACTCAAAAACCAGTTTCGGCGCCAGGCGGTAGGCGTAGCCGGCGAGCGAGCCTGCCGGTATCATTGATGCGGTAATGAGAGTATAGATGACGGAAAGCGACCGGGCCCTTTCTTTTTCTGACAGAATGCCGAACATATAAGTGGAAGCGAATGGGAGAAAGAATGCCGCGTGTATTCCGTTTAAGATGGAAGAAACCACCACAAAAGACATATCATATTTCGGGGCTGCAAGAAGCAGCAGCACCGACGCGACAGGGGCCAGGTTTACCAGTTTGAAAGCCCGCGTATAGTCCTTCTGTTTTATCAGCGGAATGACAATAAGTGAAACCGCCACCAGCGTGACAGAATAGATCAGCGGAAAGACCGTTATTGACGCCGAATTCAGCGCCAGCCCTTTTGAATCCGTAAGATATATGACATACATAGTGTTCCACATGCCGAAGCCAAAACCTATGAGCACTTGGACCGCGAAGATAAGAAAAAGGCTTTTTCTTGCCTTGAGTTTAGCGAGGCCTTCGCGGAATTTTAAGAACTCTATGTTGAAATTGAAATCCAGGTCATGCACGGCGTGTTTTTTTCCGGCCTCGGTTTCTTTAAGGTGCGCCTGCCTCCAGGCCCAGCCCGCGCACATTGAAAGACCGCCGATAATATATAACAGCCTGATGCCGTGCAGCTCGCCAAAGGCGGCGATAATCATTCCTGCGGCCGGCATCGCAAGTCCGGCTGCAACATTGATTATCTGAAGTATCGTGAAAAGGTGGGCGCGTTTTGATTTCGGCGCGTCTTCAACAAAGAGGCAGTTCCAGGATGAGCTTCCGGCCATGCTGAACTGGACCACAAACGTGCCGGCTATAAACCACCAGATATTTTGGGCAAGAGCGAAGATGAGCATGGCTGCCGGCCAGGAGATGAGGTCAAAAGTCATCACCGTGCGCTTGTGCCCCCATTTTTCCGTAAAATATCCCCCGGCTATCAGGAATATCGCCCCGAGCGACATACCGAGTGATGCGAGATTGCCTATGTCGCTGGAACTAAGGCCCAGCCTGCGCATGTAAATCGGAGCGTAGGTCCCGAGCCAGGTAAGCGGTATCATCCACGCGGACTGTGTTGTAAGCAGGTGTTTCGCGTTACCCTTGGCGGCTGAGGCCATCTTCTTCAGGCTGTTCAGCTGAAAATCCACGAGCGAGACGGAGCTTTTAACCGCCGACTGCATTATTTGGGATATTTCGGAGAGTATCATAGCGGGGCAATTTTACCATAAAAGCGGCGCTCAAGGTCAGTTTTTCAGGCCCGCATTGTTGATTTATCCCGCCAGCCATTGTATCATTGGGTTATGAGCGAAGAAAAACTGCTATTTAAAACGAACGACATATTCGAAGCTAACATTATTAAGAGCAAGCTTGAGGCCGAAGGAATACCCGTGCTTGTAAAAGGCGATATACTGGGAAATGCCTACAAGGTTACCGTGAACGGCCTGGGTTTGATTCGTATATATGTGGGAGAAGAAAATTTAGAGAAAGCGAAAGAGTTAATTGATACCGGAGGCGGCAGTGAAGACAGCGATAATAAACGGTAAGGTTGTAACCCCGGAAGGCGTCAGGAAAGGTCTGGAAATAAGCATAACCGGCGGAAAGCTTTCGCTGGGAAATCCGGGAACCCCCGAATTCCTGATAAAAAACGGCCGGCTGGTGGAAGAGAACGTTTCAGGCGGGAAGACAAAGGCGGATAAAATAATTGACGCCAAGGGCTCCTATGTTCTCCCCGGGTTTTTTGACACGCACCTGCACGGCGGGGCCTTGATAGAATCTTCCAAAGGCAGATACGAGGCTGCGACAGGAAAGTTTGTCTATTCGGAAAAGGAATTTGAAAAAGGCTATCCCCGTATGCTTTTGGCGCACGCGCAGCACGGCACCACCTCGATGATACTTTCCATCTCTTCAAATCCGAAGCCGGCCGTTGAAATGTTCATGAAGACGGCGGGCAGCCTGGTAAACAAGAAGAGCCTGCCGGGAGCAAAGCTGCTTGGCCTGGACATGGAAGGAACATATATCAAGGACCAGGTGTACGGGGGGGCGCAGGACCC
>CAIWWK010000136.1 GCA_903916325.1 Candidatus Firestoneibacteriota bacterium | reverse complement strand
GGGCTGATAACCGGATTTAGAATGGCAACTTAGTCGGAAGAAACAAAAAACTGAAAGGATTCATACGAAATCGTATTTTTAAGCACAAAGCGGTCAATACCGGAGCTGCGGAAATTGATTACAACACAGGCTCACGGACGCTGCACTCCCTGCCCTTACTCAAATTAATCTGCGTAATCTACCTTTCTAATCACTTTGCCCCTTAAAAAGGCATTGCCATCCTAACCTCGCAAATTGCGATGTTAGGATTTGTAATAAACTTTGCAACGTTTTCCCTCTGCAACTGTATATATATCCTGCAGGTTGACAAACTACAAATCGTCTAATATAATAGACATGTGTCTAATATATTAGAGGAGAGAAAATGAAAAACCTGCTTTTTTTCACCAACGCCCAGAATATTTTGTCTGAGATGGCGGCAGGCGGAGCTTCAGAGTATACGGAGAGGGAGCTGCTTGAACTGTCTAAGGTAAGCCGTCCCGGCGTAAATCTCGGACTAAGAGAACTTATGGCTTCAGGAATTGTTTCAAGGGCAAGAAAAGGAGGCTCGTATTTCTACACTCTTGCGCATCGCGATCCTGCAGTCAGACAACTAAAAGTTCTGCTGACCGTAACGAGACTAAAAGAGGTTATAGAAAAACTGAAAGGCGTAAGTGAAAAAGTGATACTTTTCGGCAGTGCTTCCAGGGGAGAAAACGCGGCCGGCAGCGACATAGACATTTTTGTCGTTACCAACGAACCTTCGGAATCAGAGAATATCTTAGCCGGGAGCGGTTTAAGAATCCAAGGCATAACCGGCTCTCCCGCTAAATATTATATGCTGGGGAAGAAGCAACCTGATTTCTCAAAAGAACTGGAAAGGGGAATAATATTGTGGGAAAAGCCAGAACAGTCAAAGTCCTGAGCGGCAAAGCCGTGAAGGACCAGACTATGTAGCCCATAGAAACACATCCGTGAGCCTTTATTTAACAATTAGCAATCAGTAATCAGCAATCAGCAATTGCTTCCCACGCGGCCGCCCATCTTGACGTTGTAGTCAAAATAGAGTACAATTGTACTCAAATATGAGTACGGAGACGCTTTTCATAACGAAATCCAGGATCAGGCGCGAACTGCTCGCGGCGCTATTTACCGCCGGGACAGACAGGCATTATGTAAGAGAACTGGAACGGACCCTTGGATATTCGGCCGGTAATATCAGGCGCGAATTGCTTCGGCTTCAGGCCGACGGGATTATCAATGCAGAGCGCCTTGGGAACCTTGTCCTTTACTCCGTAAACAAGCAGCATCCTTTATATACGGATTTGCGCAGTATTATCTCCAAGACGGTCGGGGTTGAGTCTGAATTGCGGTCTCTGCTTCAGGGCTTCACCGGGATAAGTCACGCGTTCCTTTATGGCTCTTTTGCAGCCGGTAAGGAAGACAAAGATTCTGACATTGACCTCGCTGTTGTCGGCGCAATTGACGAGAACAAATTCGTAAGCGCAATCCGAAAACTTGAAGCAAAGCTAAACCGTGAGATAAACTACACGCTTTATTCGTTGAAGACATTCGAAAAAGAGAGGGTCAAAGAAGGAAGTTTCCTCAAGATCGTCTACGACGGCAAGATATTGATGCTGAAAGGAGAAAAATCTGTCTGATACGTTATTCATACCATACGAAAAACAAGGAAAAGTAAGGAAGGTTGAGGCGGGGTTTGTGCAGATTGAAAAGATGCTAACTGACGCAATACTCGATCTGCACGACGCTAAAAAAATAGTTGATATTGTTGACCGGCCTGCCTATATTGCATCCTACAATGCTATGCTGAAAGCCGGAAGGGCTCTGCTTTTGATGCACGGCTATGCGCCGGATGACGGCGCTCAGCATAAGACTGTTGTTGAGTTGTGCGGTAAGCTGCTTGGCAAAAAATATCTTAATCTGGCACAGTCTTTTGAAACTATGCGCCGCAAAAGAAACGACATGACTTACGAGGGCAATATCCTCCTTGAACACTCCGAAGTTCCAAAGGCTCTTGACAATGCCATTGTTATGCTCAAGAAAGTCCTGGAAGAAGCAAGGAAACTTAATCCCCAGTTAAGACTGGATATATAGCTGACACCCTTACCCCTAATCGACGCATTGCTATTAATAATTCACGTCTTAATTTGCGTAATCTCCCTTTCTAATCACTTTGCCCCTTAAAAAGGCTGTGCCATCCTAACCTCGCAAATTGCGATCTTATGTTTTGCCCTAATCTGCGTAATCTCTTTTTCTAATCACTCTAATCATT
>CAIWWK010000135.1 GCA_903916325.1 Candidatus Firestoneibacteriota bacterium | reverse complement strand
GGTTTGCTCCGGGGGCGAACGGCTCGCCGGCTTTCCTGCCGTCCGGGGTAGCTCCGGTCTTTTTTCCGTAAAGCACGTTGCTGGTTATGGTCAGAATTGAAAGCGTCGGCGTTGCTCTCCTGTACACGGGATGCTTTCTGAGCTCGCTTATGAAAGTTATGACCAGGTCCCTGCCGCGCTCGTCCGCGCGCTCTTCGTCATTCCCGAAAGCGGGGTATTCACCCTTGATAAGGAAGTCTTTGGTCAGGCCGTCCTTCCCGCGGATGGCGGAGACTTTCGCGTAACGGATGGCGCAGAGAGAATCAACTACGACGGAAAAGCCGGCGATTCCGAAGGCCATCAGCCGGTCGACATTAGTATCCAGCAGGGCCATCTGGGCCGCCTCATAGTAATATTTATCGTGGCACCAGTGGATGATATTCATAGTCTTGACGTACTGCTCTGCCAGCCAGGAAACAACTTTCATGAAATTGGCGAGAAAAGCGTCGTAATCTATGTGCCTGCCCGAAAGCAATCGGATATCAGGCACGACCAGCTCGCCGTTTATCTCATCCCTGCCGCCGTTTAAAGCCAGTAGCATTGCCTTGGGCAGGTTGCATCGTGCCCCGAAAAACTGCATCTGGCTTCCGGCTTTTATCAGCGAGACGCAGCAGGAAATTCCGTAGTCGTCGCCCGCTACAGGCCTCATAAGGTCGTCATTCTCATATTGTAGGGAGGAAGTCTTTATTGATATTTCCGCGGCGAACTTTTTCCAGCCTTCAGGAAGGCGGGGAGAGTAAAGCACCGTAAGGTTCGGCTCCGGCGCCGGCCCGAGATTGTTTAAGGTGTTTAGGAAACGGAAATCTGTCTTTGTAACTTTGGCGCGCCCGTCGCTTCCCATGCCGCCGAGCACGAGAGTAACCCAGACCGGGTCTCCTGCGAAGATCTCGTCGTATTCCGGAGCTCTCAGCTGGCGAATGAGGCGCAGTTTTATGGTAAGGTCGTCTATAAGTTCCTGAGCGTCCTGCTCGTTTAGTTTTTTCCTTTTCAGGTCTCTTTCTATGTAGCAATCAAGGAAGGCAGAGATACCGCCGATTGACATCGCGGCGCCGTCTGATTCCTTTGCGGCGGCGAGATACGCCAGGTAAAGCCACTGGACCGCTTCGCGCGCGTTTTTTGCGGGGCGTGTCAGGTCGAAGCCGTAAGATTTGCCGAGCGCCGCAAGATCCTTAAGCGCCTGTATCTGCAGGGAAACTTCTTCGCGGCTCCGGACATCTTTCGTTTCCATCGCGGAATCCATTCTGCCCAGGTCGTCCTGTTTGTACTTAATCAGCATTTCTAGTCCGTAGAGCGGAACCCGCCTGTAATCGCCTATAATCCTGCCGCGCGCATAGTTGTCAGGAAGTCCGGTGATGATTCCGAGCCGCCGCAGTTGTTTCATTTTTTCCGTATAGACGGAGAAGACGGCGTCATTGTGCGACCTTCTGTACTTCGTGTATATTTCCGCGAGGTTTTTATCAAGCTTGAAACCGTGAGCTTCACAAGCCCTCTCGACGAGCCTTACGCCGCCGACGGGTTTAACG
>CAIWWK010000134.1 GCA_903916325.1 Candidatus Firestoneibacteriota bacterium | reverse complement strand
GTCGCCAATCCCTTCGCGGCCATTACCGTCGTCAGCGCCGATGTCAACGTCGTCTTTCCATGGTCAACATGCCCGATCGTTCCTACGTTTACGTGCGGCTTTGTCCTTTCAAATTTCGCCTTTGCCATGACCTTGTCCTCCCGTAAAATTTAGTGTCATTTTTATGATTTCAAAAAGCCCACGATCGGGATTGAACCGATGACCTCATCCTTACCAAGGATGTGCTCTACCAACTGAGCTACATGGGCGAATAGCAGAACCCTGCGGGCAATCACCGTGTTTCATCCCAAACAATAATAATAAAATGTCAAAAAGCCGGCTTCAGCCGTGAAGTCGGAAGTAAGATTATATAGAAAGAGGCCTTTATTGTCAACATCCTTTTTTAAATATTTGTATAATTTTGCTTTATTTTTAAGGGTTTGGGATCAAGCGGATGCAGCCTACATGCAGTCAGACTCTGAGGCAAAACTACCATATATGGTAGGCCAAAGACACAGGGTGCTTAAATCTGCCCAAAAGGCAGATAGTTCCGGTTTTACTTTGCTTTAAAAACTTTTTTTGCCTCTTCGTAAACCAGCTTAAGAGGAGCTTTCTTTGTCGCGGCGAGCTTTTTGCAATCAGCGTACTCCGGCGAGGCGGACATCAATTCGCCGCCGAGCGAACCCGTCTTAATCCGGACCCTGCCGTATTTTGTTGTGACCGGGACAAAACCGCGCTCCAAAGTTATGCGCCCGGTCTTGTAGAACCTGACCCCAAAGGTCGTCGTTTCGCGGAATACAACGGTAGAAAGCTGCTTAATGTCTTCCACACCGCAAATAACCGTAAGCTTGACTCCCGGCCTGTTTTTCTTCATCTGTATCTGGCTAAAGAAGACATCCAGGGCTCCTGCCGCGAAAAGATTTTCCATCACGGACTCAAAAGCAAGCGGGAGCATATCGTCAAGATTTGCTTCTATCACAGCGGTCTCGCTCTCGCCTCCGGATTTTGCTCCGGGGAGCGCGCTAACTTCTCCAATTGTTATCCTTAATACATTCGGGCGGCTCTCGATATCCTTCCCTCCGGCGCCGTAGCCGGCCGACAAGGGCGCTATCGGATAAGGCATGCCGTTTTCGGCATACTCTGCGAGAATACATGCCCCGGTGGGAGTCACAAGTTCCATTGGAATATCGCTCTGCCTGTACTCAAAGCCTTTGAGCAATTCAACCGTAGCCGGCGCGGGATTCGGAAGAGCGCCGTGAGACGACTTGATGGTGATATTTCCTCCGCAGTCTATATTTGTCGCGAAGGCCCTCTCTATGCCAAGGTAGTCCATGCAGACCGCTGCCCCGCAGATATCCGCGATAGTGTCAACGGCGCCAATCTCGTGAAAATGCACTTCTTCAATCGAACAGTTGTGTATTTTTGCTTCGGCGGCGCCCAGGCGCTTGAACATTGAAAGAGAGCGCTTCTTTACTTCTTCTGAAAGACCGCTCTTCTTTATAACCTTAACTATTTCGGAATACTTGCCATGCGCATGGTGACCGTGATGGCGGCTCTCTTCGTGCCCATGATGATGTTCGTGTTCAATCTCAACATTCACCTTAAGCGCGCTTATCCCGGAGCGCCTTACTTTCTTTTTTACAAGAGTAAAACCGTGGATTTTCAGTTTTTTTAACTCCGCGGACAAATAGTTAAAGGGAACCCCGGCGTCAACGAACGCGCCGAGCGCCATGTCGCCGGAAATACCGGAGAAACATTCAAATTTTGCCGCTTTAGCCATAAGTCTCCCTTTGGAAAGATATCAGAACCGGAAGTTCACTTTTCCAAGATGGAATCTATAGTACTCTTAAGATCCGGCATATACGCGCGGGTGTTATAGCACGGGCCGTTCGGCCTGACATTTAGCAGGCCGTACACATAAACCGTATTGGAATCAATTATTCCGCTTACCAGTTCCCTCTCGCAGGCTACCGCTATCACGGCCTTTGGGTGAAGCTCGGCGAGCAGGGATCTTGCCTGGGTTCCGCCTGTCACGACTGCGGCTTTAATTCCCGTCCCGGCTATTATCTTGTTTATCTCCGAAACATCGCACTTGCCGCAGGAAGCGCAAAGCAGTATATCCCTGACGACAGCGTTCTTGCAATCAGCGTTCTGGATACAACGCGGAAGCAATAAGAGTATTTCGTGACCCTTAAACTTGGCGTTCTTTGAGTTAACAACCTTGTTGCTGTAGGTGATGAAGGATTTGTGAAGCACATCATGAGAGAATACAGTCCGGCCCAGAAGTATAGAGGACGGAAGGAGCATGCGGGTCAGTAAAAAATTTGTCCTGATAGGGAATGAAAGATTCTTGCCTGAAACTATAGAAAGAATGTTCAGGATAAGGTTGACGGCGGTAATAAAAATCAGAGTGCCGGCCGCAATCTCAATTATTATGGTGGCCGGTGTTTTTGCGACCAGACGCACAAAAGCAAACAGGATTGCCGCCAACAACGGTATGGAGGCAAGCTGGAAGAATACTATCTTCCTTGCCTTTACAACCTTGACTCCATGTGTCTGCCGATTTGCATCCATAGCCGCCTCATCGCGGAATAATCTGCGCAATCTAATTTGTTTTAGTATTTAATAAACGAGCTGACTTCAAATCCTTTCAGTTTTTCCTTTCCTTTTAGAAAGCCGAGTTCAATGAAGAAGGAAAGCCCGGCAACTTTGCCGCCGGCTTTTTCAACCAGCTTCCTGACGGCATCCGCGGTCCCGCCGGTCGCCAGCACATCGTCAACTATGAGGACCCTGTCTCCCTTTTTGATTGCGTCTTCGTGCATCTCCAGCGAATCAGTGCCGTATTCAAGCTGGTAGGTTTCCTTAAGGGT
>CAIWWK010000133.1 GCA_903916325.1 Candidatus Firestoneibacteriota bacterium | reverse complement strand
CAGCCGGCGCGCCATCAGGCATGACTGTCCGAATGTATTCCTGCCATACTTGTCCCGAAGCTCGTCTTTTTCATTCGACAGATCGAAGATCTTGGCCGTATCACCGAAAATCAGGTCATAGACCTGTCCTCGGCTATTGTCGAACATTTCGAAATCCGGGTCGGCCGGAATGGCTTTACCGAGCAGATCCAGGCTGCCAAGCAAGGCCCGCCGGTCGTGTTGACGCTGGTCAGAAACGCCTTCAGCAACTATCCCGTCCACGACAAATCTCTGTAGGTTGGGATCGCCGCCCGTAACAAACGGTTTGTATTTGGAACCTAGAAAACCGGTCTCCGAAAAACGGCCCTGCGATACGGTTAAGATCACATAGGGCGGAATCTTCCCCGTATATCCGTGGTCGTATCCTTTAAAGAGCGACACCACCGCGCCTATGCTCGGATACACCAGCCGGTCTCCTTGGGAATGGCCGGTTTGCATTATGTAGGATGCAGTCTCATGGGCGTTGATCCCGTGCGTCATGCTTCGTATGATGGAGTACTTGTCCGCCTGCTTCGCCAGATTAGGCAGCATTTCGTTGATCTGTATCCCCGGTACATTGGTTTGAATCGTTTTATTCAGAGGTCCGCTGTAGTCGTTACCCGCGTCCGGCTTGGGATCAAAAGTGTCGAGATGGGACGGACCGCCCCAAAGCCATATCTGGATGACCGCCTTGGCCGGCGCGGGTTTGGCCACGGTCTTCGCCGGCTCTTCTGTTTCGGCCCGCGAACCGACAGAGCAAAGAAGACTGAGCGTGAGAACAACCGCAGTGAAAAACGTAAACGACCGCTGTCTTTCTCTGTCAACATGGATTCTATTTTCCGACACATTCATTCCTTTTTCTCTACTGATTTGCTTCTAATGCCTGTATAGGAATTCCTTGCTGTTGATCAGCGCCCAGATCATATCATCTGTCGCTTGCTTTTGTGACAGCCCCTCAGTTTTTGAATATTTATCCTCCACAACCGTCTCGGCCTCCGTCGGGTAACGCGACAGGATAAGCAGGTAGATCCTCGTAATCAGGTCGCTCTGGTTCCCCTTCATTATTTTTGTCATTATCCTAAGCCGCGGGCTCCTTTCTATCTTGCGCTGGATTTCCATTGAATTCAGGAGATGCAACTGCTGTTCATCCGAAATCATGTCATTGCGCTCCGATTCCAGCCCTGTATCCCGGGTCGGGCGGCCAAACATCTCCAGGAACGGGCTGGTGATGCTTCCGTCCGCAAGCAGGATGGTCCGTTGTTTTTCGGGGATAAATGTGAATGGCTCGGGGATTTGGCTTACATATTCTTCTCCAGTCCCGGTAATTTTGTTCAGCGCATCCTGCAAAACCTCCGCGGCCAAGCGGCGCACCTGATAATACGCGAAAAGCGCCCCGGCGTCCGCATTCTCGCACCTTGGAATCGAGGACTGCTGATAGGTGCGGGAATTGAGTATCAGTCGGTAAATGTGCCGCAAATCATAATTCGCGCTTACCAGTTCTTTTTCGAGATAAGCCAGCAATTCGGGATTAGCGGCTGCATTGTCCTGCCGGATATCATCCGGTTCGTGAATAATACCCCTACCCAGCAACCAGGACCATACGCGGTTTACGATATTTTTGGCGAACCATGGATTGTTCGAAGCGATCAGCCAGTCCGCAAAAACCAGGCGAGGGTCCTTGTCAGGCGGGATTTGCGTTTTTACGCCGTCGGGAAACACGGCTTCCAGAGTTCTGGCCGGCGCCGGGTCGACATATACGATCTCTTCTTTCCACTCGGCTGTTTTTTTAAAAGCGACCCGCGAAAAGAACACGGCCATGCCGGAACTGAGGTCATCGGGCCATTTTTCGGTGCGCGTCCCCATGAATGTCAGCGCCACAGCTTTGGCGATGGCCGATGAAGAGGTGTGGTTCTGGAGAGCACGGTAAAAGTTGACCGGCGGATCACGGAAGTTACTGCCGCTTGTCGTGAGCAGTTCACGGACGAATTTATCATAGGGAAGGTTCTCTTTCACCGCATCATGGATCCAGTGGTGGTAGGCCTGCGCCGCGTTGGGCCAGAGGTTTATGGGGAACTCCGCCTTGACGCGCAGAATATCGCACCATTTTAGCGACCAATAGTCCGAAAATTCGTCCCGATTCATAAGTTTATCTATCAAAACAGCCCGTTTGCCTGGGCCGCGGTCTTTCAAGAATTCCGTTACTTCAAGGGGTTCTGGCAGGGTGCCGATAACATCCAGATATACGCGCCTGACAAATACTTCATCCGAGCAGGGAAGCGCCGGCTGTATTCCCTTCTTGCTTAAGGCCGCAAACACAAGAGTGTCAATGCCGTTTGCCGGAATAGACCAGGTATCGCTCTCAAACGGCTGAACAACCTCTGTTTTCGCGGTTTTATCTGTGGAATTTTCCCCAGCCTCGGCAGTACAACATCCCAAAATTGCTCCCAGTATCAGAGTACGGAATATTTTTACCGCAGTCGTTGTCATAATGGTCAGATTTCTCCTGATTTCCGTACTTTAGACGAAAAAGCCGGTGAAAATATTGTGTAAACTGATATCCGTTATATCAAGCTACATTCATTTGTGGCACTTCAAATCCACTAGCTATTGATTGCTTTGAAGGTTCAGCATGAATGAGCATTACTCTGGTACTTTCCTTTTTTACTAATTCATGGACTTTGTTAATTGCACTTGCGGAAGCGTGCCCTCTAGTATGCAACTCGATAGGCTTCTTGAGACAGCACTTTG
>CAIWWK010000132.1 GCA_903916325.1 Candidatus Firestoneibacteriota bacterium | reverse complement strand
CAATGTTGCTTACCGCAAGTATTTTCTGCTCTATCCCGGGCGCCATAACTGCGACGGATCCGGAATCATTGGATATATAAATATTTCCGCCCGCGGCTTTGAGCGCTGCGAAAAAAGGAGGATTTATTTTCTCGCCGATGTTGGCTTCCAGTTTCTTCTCGCCCGTCTTCGCGTCTATCACCAGAAGCATCGCGTCATCGGTAAGAGAATAGAAGAATCCGTCAAGAACAAGCGGCGTTGAAACCTGCTCTCCCTGAATCTGGGTTTCCCAGAGCTTCTCGGTTTTCAACGCGCCCTTTTCATCAAGCGAAGCCTTAAAGGCCGCAGCGTTTGATCCGGCAAAATAAAATGTATCGCCAAGAACAACCGGACTTGCATAATCAGAGCCGTCCACATTTGCAGCTTTTTTCCCGTCTTCGGGATTTACTATCCAACCGCCCGGCATAAGAATGAATTTTTTGCCGGAAAGAACGAGGATATCCGGCGTGGCGTAATCATTGGCTGCTCCCGCGCATTCCCACAGAGTCTCGCCGGTTTTTATGTCAAGGGCGATGAGATGGTCCAAGCTTACCAGCAATTTTTCCCCGAGAATAATGGGAGAAGCGGATCTGCCGTAAGAACCGTTCATCGGCTGGTCAAAAACCTTAATCCACATACGCTTTCCGTCAAGACCAATGCGGCTCACAATTCCGGAAGCCAGAACGATGAATACGCCGTCATTGCTGACGGCAGGAGTCGAAGCGGCGTTACCGCAGCCGCTGGAAACCACATTCAGCTTCCCTTTTTCCGCCGGCGCAACATCGTTATCAGTCGTTGAGAGAGACCAGAAAATATTACCCGTTGTTTTTTCCAGGCAATAGAGCGTGCCGGGCTCTCCCAGCACATAAACCTTTTCCTGCCAAACAACCGGAGTGGAATAGCCCGTACCGACCTTTGTTTTCCAGAAGACATTCTTTGATTTGTCCCATTCGGACGGAGGGGTAAGGGGTGTTTGAACAAAACTAAGCTTGTTCCAAAACCCGTTATAAGTCTCGGTCATTTTTGTCCCGGAGGTATCCGGCGCCTGGCTTTGAACCGCGCAGGAAGAGATGATAAGCGCCGCAAGACATAACAATATTTTTTTCATCAAACCCCCGTTAAAGGCAAAAGGCAAATTCTAAACACTAAATCCTAAACAAGAACCAAAATGCAAGAAACAAAAAACCAGAACAAGAATATTACGTAAACCGCCGCTTTATCGCCTGTTTTTGATTCTTGCACTTTGACTTTTGTTTAGTATTTAGAATTTAGTGCTTAGTACTTGATTTTAACATTTCCCTTTCTCCCTTTCTATTCCTTTCTCAAGGCCTCTGCAGTTGTCCTTCCTATCGCGAAGGCAGCCCCGGCGATTGAGGCCAAAAGGCCGGCCGCGTAAACCGGCAGCAGCCAAACCAGAGAAGTTGTCCAGGAAGCCGACCTTCCGAGAGCCAGCGTCTGGGGATAAACGGAAGCAAGCGCCGCGGCCGTCCCTATCAGAAGCCCTGCGGTGAGCAGCAGCGCGTTCCCAACAAGTATGAGCCGTACAAGTTCTAGTGGGGAATAGCCGAAAGCGTTCATCACGGCAAGTTCGCGGTTCCGCTCCCTTACATTGCGGAGCATTACCCCGGTAAGGCCAAGGATTCCGAGCAAAAACCCCAGCCCGCCGAGCAGTTCAAAGGTGGAAATATAAATGTTCTGTATTCCCGAGTATTTCATCAGATATTCGGAGGTCCTTCGAGCGTCAAACCCGAGGTCCGCCAGATCGCGGTTTAAGACCGCCAGCACTTCCTTTTCCTTCCCCGGAGGGCAGGACGCAAGGAAGAAAGCGTTACCCTTCCCGGTAAAATTGGCCCGGAAATTCTTCTCGGAGACAAGCAGGGCTCCCGCGAAGACGCTTTCGTTTACCGTGCCGAATATCTTTAACCTCTTTCCCCCGGCATAAATCTCGTCCCCCACTTTTTTATGGAGTATCCATTCCAGGCTGTTGGAATCAGCGAATGCCGGGATAGCGTCTTTCAGCGGAACTTCCAGGGCTTTCCAGCCGTTTCCCTCGAATCCGGGCGCGCTGACGGTAAAACCCCCGCGCTCTATCAGCGCTTCAGGAACTCCGTAAACGGCAGGCTCTTTAGGCGCGGCCACATTGAGGCAGCTCATATCCTCGCCCGCTTTCACGGGAAAGCTCAGCGCTGAAAATCCGGCAAAAACCGAATCCTCTTTAATCCCGGCCGCGGCGCGCCCT
The DNA here is from genome assembly GCA_903916325.1 of Candidatus Firestoneibacteriota bacterium. Taxonomy (GTDB): domain Bacteria; phylum Oederibacteriota; class D2-FULL-39-29; order D2-FULL-39-29; family CAIOVX01; genus CAIOVX01. The sequence continues at coordinate 3,377 of CAIWWK010000132.1, read as the reverse complement.
TTCTTTGTGTTCAGGTCAAAGTTGACCGGCAGCCCGGAAGAAGCCGTAATGTTAAAGCCCCCGGAACCGGAGGCCCTGTCATAGACATCAATATCTTCCGGCGCCTTTTTATTTGAGGAAACGGTAACCAACAGGAACGCAGCTGAAGCGATAAGAGACGCGGCAAGGATGCTTCTTTTCCTGCCGGCGTAAATGGACCGCAGAGCGAGCCCGAACCGGCTCTCCGCCCTTCTGTTCTTTATTGAAAGAGAAAAGAAGGCCAGAAGCGATGCGAGCAAAATTGTTCCGCCGGTAAAGAAAGCGGCCTCGGCCGAGAGCGCTTTTGCCGCCCCAAGCGCGATAAGCAGGATTGAAACGCCGGCTCCGGCGCAGGCCGCGATGAGAACCGCCGAATTCGTCCTGCCGAACTGCTTTATATCCGGAAGCCTTGAGCTGCCTGATAGCAGGGCTGTTACTTTTTCTTTTATCACCCGTGAAGCGGAGAAAGAGGCCGCGGCGACCGAGAGCAGAAAGGCGATGAGCGCCCACAAGAAGATATTGAGCGGGTTTAAGTGGACGCTAAAAGTTGCGAGTTCAACGCCGGAGGATTTCCACCCGGCGGCGAGGTACCGCGTAAAAAACTCCGCGTATTTAAGCCCGATTAAAATACCGGGAACCGCTCCCGCCAGGGCGTAAACAGCGCCCTCGCACGAGAGCAGGGTTATGATATAGCGCGGCTTAAATCCAAGCGCGAGCATTATCCCCGCCTCCTTGGATCTTTCTTCGGCCATCAAGCCGAAGATGAGCCAGACAAGGCCAAGCGCGGAAGCCACTACAAAGAAACTTAAGCCCGCAAAGAGCGAGGAGTAATCCGAGGAGGCAACCGCGCTCTTTTGCGCGTCTTCCCGCTCGGACTTAAAAATCAACCCCATTGCCGCCGGATCCGCTTCTTCGGTAAAATATTTTTCAAAACGCTTTCTTGAATCCGCATCCTTTTTCTCAACGCGGTAGGATGTAATACCGGAATAAACAGGGCTTTCTTCCTTCCAGTATTGAAGCGCCCTTTGATAATTTATCAGCGCTTTGGGCGCGGCGCCGTGTTCCGTCCAATACTTTTCATCCTTCGGGCGGATCGCGCTTTTTAAAAGCTTGAAGGGCGGTTTCCAATCGGCCATAGAAGCAGAATCAGTTATTCCTTCAAACTTCGGAACAAGCCCGGAGCCCGCGTAAGCGTCCGGCATCTTTCCGCTGTACACAAACTCCTCGGAAGTTTCATAATAATCCCCGTCGCTCTTTGCTTTTATGAATGAAACCGGAAGGGCCCCGCCCAAAACCTTGCCCGCGTCTTGAGCGGCCCAGCCTGAGAGCAGTATTTGGTATTTGCCTAAAGCAGTTTTTTCCGAAGCCGCGATGACCGAATAGGGGGCCTTGCCGTTAATCGACCGAACAAGATAAACCGAGAGCCTTTCGCCGCCAAGCCCCGCCTTTGCAGCCGCCGTCTCTGCGCAAGCTGCCTGGGCAGCTGTGAGCATCAGGTCGCAACTCTCTATATAGAAGGAGCCGCCCGCGGTATCTTCAACAATTGAAAGGCCGAAATCGCCGAGAGTTAAGTTCTTGTTCAAAGCCATTGCGGGAGCGGCCTTTTCGGAATGTATCAGGACTGTATTTATCTTCCCCTTAAGGCCCAGAGCGGCCTGGAGAGTTTTTAGCGGCACAAAAACTGTCCGGGAAGGAGCCGCTTCATTTTTAAGGTTGAAAAGTCCCGCGGAAGAAGACGGCAGAACTATTCCGGGTTCAAGGCGAAGCGTGACGGTGGTATCAGCGGTCTTTTTCTTCCCGAAGACGCTGCCCTGCGGAGCAAGCGCGGCCTTCGGGAGTGTTAAAATAATATTGTCGTCGTGGAGAATAATAATATCTCTCGAGAGGGCCCCGCTGACCAGGGCCTTTCTCCCCGAGAACTCGCCGGCTTCATCAAACTTCACGCCGAAGAGTTTGAAGAACCGTTCGTCGCAGCCGACTATCTGGACATTCTGGGCAGTTACGCCGTTGCTGATATTTTTTACGGGAGCATACAGGATAAGCGCGGGAGCGGCCATTTCTCCGTTTAGGCCGGCCTCAATCCTGCCGGAAAGCCCTTGATCAAAATAATAGGGCGCAGTGACGGAATGGGTGACGCTGCCGAGCCGTTCAAGAGCCGTATCCTTCAGGCTTCCGTTCACTGAGTCGCCTACTATTGCGGCCCCGATGAGCACCGCCGAAGCGGCTGCGGCCGCGAGGGCGACCGCGAGCCCTCCTTTCAGATGGAGGACGGAGTTTCGAATGACAAGGCGGAGAAACACTATTTATTGTCCCCTGCAATCAATTTTCCGTCGTGCATTATGTAGGACACCGAGAATATTTTAGCGAGTTCAAGATTGTGAGTTACAATCACAACCGGGATCTTTCTTTTTTTTGCGACAGACAGAAACAGTTTTCCGGTCTTTGCGGAAGCCGCCTCGTCAAGATTTCCTGTAGGCTCGTCGCAAAGCAGAAGTTTAGGGGAATTTATAAGTGCCCTTGCCGCCGCAACCCTCTGCCTCTCCCCTCCCGAAAGCGATGAAGGGAAAAAGTCCTTCCTTTTGGAAAGCCCAAACTCAGAAAGCAGCTCAAGCGCCCTCTTTCTTCCCGATTCCTTGCCGGCGAGCATTGACGGAAGCATTACATTCTCAAGCGCGGTCAATTGCGGAAGAAGGTGGTGGTCCTGAAAAACAAAGCCAACGGAGGTATTCCTGAATTTGTATAGCGCTGACCCTTTAAGCGACAGAACATCCTGTTCGTTGAGTTGAACCGAGCCGGCATCTGCGGTATCAAGCGTTCCGATGATATTCAGCAGGGTGCTCTTTCCTGAGCCGGAAGGCCCTGTGATAACCGCCGTCTCTCCTCCCGCAACTTCAAGGTTTACCCCTGAAAGGACCTTCACTTTTCCGGAAGGAGAATCGTAGGACTTTACAAGCCCGCTCACCAGCAATCCGTTTTTCATAACCACTCCGCGAGACCCAGAACTTATGTAATTGCAATATCATTGTAGTATTATGGCCTTTCATTTACAAGAGGAAGATCAGGACTGGTAGTCGTAAAAAGCAAGAATGGCCTTTTTTCAGCCGAACCGCTTCCTTAAGGTTGATTTGGAACAAGTCTTATGGAGGATAGGAACAGTTGCCTCTATATTAAGCTTGACAATACAAGTTATATCTTGTATATTAATCACGGACGATATGCTTAAAAACATCTATTACTACAAAGACATAGGCGGTCGAGACCACATCAAGAACTTTATTGATTCGCTGGACATTCACGACCAGCAAAAGGCATTGGCTTACATCGCTCTTTTAAAAGAACACGGTCACAACCTGCGGCGT
>CAIWWK010000131.1 GCA_903916325.1 Candidatus Firestoneibacteriota bacterium | reverse complement strand
CAAATATGCGTCAAAAACCAAACAAAGAAAAACACTTTAAGTCATTTTGCAATTTGGTTCTTGTATTTTATTTGTGATTTGGTGCTTGGTATTTGGTGCTTATTTATTGCGTTTGCCTTTGATTAGGTAAAAATACCACTTTAGGTATTTCGGAATCCATTTAAGCAGTTTAAAACGCGATTTGCCTTTTTCCCTGTCGTACCATGTAGTCGGCAGTTCGGTTATTTTTCCGCCGTTTCTGAATACTTTTGCAGTAATCTCCGTTCCAATCTCAAAACCGCCTTCGCTTTCAATCTTAATCTGTTTTACCGAGGCCAACCTGTATAATTTATAGCTGTTCGTTGCGTCATGTGTGGGTATGCCGGAGAACCAGTGCATAGTCAGTCCTGCCATACGGGAAAGGAATTGCTTAAAAGGAGGCCCGCCGACAAGTTTCCCGCCTTTCATATACCGCGAAGGACACACTATGTCATAACCCTTGTTTGCAAGCCCGACCATTTCATCAAGTATAGAATAATCATCAGACATATCAGCCATGGTAATCAGAACAAAATCCGCGGTAGAACTTTTGAAACCGGATTTAATCGCGTTGACAACACCTCTGACGGGGTTCAGAGAGAATTTTATCGGGAGCATAAGTTCCGGCGCAACATTTCGCGCGGCGGGTACGGTATTGTCCTCGGGAAAATCATAGACGATATTCACCTGAAAATCCGCGTCTGTTATTTTCCTTGTGTTTCTGTCTATAGCCCTTAGTGTTTCCCCGATATTCTCCGCTTCATTATATACAGGTATCACTATATCAATCTTCATTCTGTCTTCCGTCCTCAGTCCTCTGTCTGCCGGCTCCGCCGGATTGCTAATTACTGATAACTAATTGATAATTAAAACTAACGAATTATTGAGTAAACCGTGCTACATTCCCTGCTGTTCTTTAACCCTCCAACCCTCTAAGCTTCCAACCATCCATATGCCCTCCGTCTTCTGCCTTCCGTCCTCTCGCCCTTAAGCATCCAACCCTCTACTTTAGATTCCTCCAAGCTTAATCTGTTCCCTTATCCATGGAATTATTTCATCTATAGCCTGCTCTAAACTTGTCGTTGCTTCGTATCCGAGCAGCACTTTTGCCTTGGCTACATCCGGAACCCTCAGCTGAACATCGTGAGAAAAAGGCTTATCTGAAACATATCTAAAAGGTTTGTCTTTATTGATCTTCTTCCAAATCAGCTCCGCCAGCTCCAGGACCGTGGTAGACTTCGCAGTCGAGATATTAAAATCCTGATTCAATGCCTCCGGTTTTTCAACGCAATACCTGATGCCCTTGGCAAGATCGCCGCCATAAGTGTAATGCCTTACCTGCTTTCCGTTGCCAAGCAGATGAAGCGGATCCTGACCTTTCAATATTTTCTGGCATATATCCGGAACAACATGGCTAAGCGCAAGAGAAACATTCCCTGATTTTATCTCAACATCCGTAACCGCCCGCTTCTCTCCTATACCGATACAGTTGAAGGGACGTACAAGCGTGTAAGGCAGCTTATACTGTTCATAAGCTCCTTTCACAAAATACTCCGTCGCGAGTTTTTGGAAACCATAGGTGGAAAATGGCGGCGGGCATTCCAACTGGTGCCCTTCGGGAGTCGGATATTTCACGGCGTTCTCATATACCATAGAGGATGACATAACGGTAATCTTCTTAAGCTTTGCGGACTTATATGCCCAGATAGCCGCGTCAAAAGCCGCCGCAGTTATCCTCTCATTTTCCGCTATCAGGTCATAGGCGAATTCATGAAAATAGGAGATACCTCCTATCATTGCGGCTCCCGCCATGAAATGCTCGCAATCAGCAAGAATGTCTTTTAATAATTTCACATCCTTGGCGTCGCCTTTAACAAATTTGTATTTCGGATTCTTGTCATAGCTTTTATCAACATCCCCGTACTTTGAAAAATTATCCAGCCCGACAACTTCCCAACCGTGATCCAGAAACTCCTGAATTACGTATCCGGCAATAAAACCCTTAGCCCCAGTAACAAGTATCTTCACAAAGCCTCCGGTAAACCAAATCATAAGCACTAATTTCTAAATTCTAAATAAACAAATAAACACAAAAGAAACAAACTACACCGCAATAACAAGCCGCCTCTTAATTTTGCTCTTTCTTCTTGTTTAGAATTTAGTATTTAGAATTTAGCGCTTATATTTTAGTGAACTTAATATGATTCCACACATCCACCAGCACCTTTTTTCCAAACTTTAGAGTTTTGTACCTTTTATGCGGCGCCCCTATTATTACGATATCAGATCTTCTAATCAGTTCCTCGGCCGGTAAAAAGCCCGCTTCCTTGATGTATTCATCGGAGCAGTAAACCTCTTTCGCTTCTACTTCAGCTATCTTCTTGAGCTTATATGAAAGCGATTCTCTTTTGTCGTCGCTTTCCGCCTTGAAAGCCATTCCAAGTATGCCTATCTTCTTTACCGACAGGTCAAACTTCTTTTTCAACTGCTCAATGATAAAATCCGGCAGCCCTTCATTGACCAGCATCGCCGAATGCCCGAGAAAGAATCTATTATTCGTGAAGGCAGAAATCTGCATTGTATCTTTAAAGAGGCAGGGCCCGGCGGCAAAACCAGGTTTGGGAAAGTTTTTTGTGCGCGGGTAATTCTTCGTCATGGCATTATAAATCTTGAAGAAATCCGCCCCATATTCCTGTGCTATCATAAAAAATTGATTGGCTATTGCAAATTGAACATATCTCCACGAATTAGTGAAAAGTTTTGCAAGCTCCGCTTCCAGCGGCGGGACTTCAATCATCTCGGAAGTCAGAGCGCTGAAAAGTTTCTTTGTTGCCGCTACAGCTTTCCGGTTAAAACCGGATATTATCTGGGGCAAGCCGTTCAACTCCTCCATGGCTTTGCCTTCAAGTATCCTCTCAGGGCAAAACACCACTTCCAATTTCGGATAGGCCTTTTTAAGAAAGCTATTGACTTTCGCGGTGACACCCGGAAAAAGCGTGCTCCTAAGGATTACAATCTGGCCGTTCCTCAGATAGGGCATAATCTGCTCAAAGAAGACCTTCATATCGTGGAATCTCGGATTAAGGTGTTCATCAACCGGAGTGCCTATTATTACTACTACAAATTTCGAGGAAGTTATTGCTTCCGGCGAATTTGTAGTAACCAGTTTCTTGCCAATAACTTTGCGCAGTATCGGCTCGGCGTTTTCCTCAAGAAAAGGCATCTTGCCGGAGTTAATATCTTTGAGGGCCTTCTCGTTAATATCATAGATTATTACTTTCTTGCCCTTATTTGCAAAAGCAATGGAAAGCGGCAACCCGACATGCCCGGCGCCGCCTATAACGCATACATCGTATCTGGCTTTCAACATAACAACTCCTTGTTTGGGATGCTCGGACGCGCAGATGTGCGGATGCGCGGCAATATTTTCATGTTTTGTCTTACTGCGCGCCTGCGCCTCTAATACGCGCCTTCACGTTTCAAAACCACCTTCACCGTCTTTATCAGGATCACAATATCCAGCCAGAGAGACCAGTTTTGGATATACCATGCGTCGAGGACAAGCCTCTCGCTGAAGGATTTCTTATTGCGGCCGGATACCTGCCAAAGTCCTGAGAGACCGGGATTGACTTCGGTAATAGTCCCAAAATAATTCCCTATATCCTTTTTCTCCCTGGGCAGATAAGGCCTCGGACCAACCAGGCTCATGTCTCCGCCTACAATGTTAAAGATTTGGGGAAGCTCATCCAAGCTGTACTTCCTGATAAATCTACCGACAGGCGTTACCCTTGGGTCGTTTTTAAGCTTGAAGTAGGTTTTCCATTCAAGCGCAAGCTTCTTATTTTCAGCCAGCGTTTTCCGCAGTATATCAGCAGCGTTTGTATACATACTGCGGAACTTGATGCATCTGAAATTATTCCCATCCCTGCCAATGCGCTCTTCAACCCAAAAAGCAGGCCCCCGCGAATCCATCTTAATTATAAACGCGATGACGGCTATGAACGGAAACAGGAACACCATAAGCGGCAGGCTTACGGCAACGTCAAAAACGCGTTTAACCAGCATATTCAATTTGTTCTTAAGATTGTTTCTCACGTTTAGTATCAAAAGCTGGCTTTCAAAATGAAAATCCATATCGCTCTCGAAGAACGGTATTCCGAGCAAATCCGGGATAAACGATACCCTGTAGACTCGCTTCTGGAGGCCGTTAACAAGTCCAATGAGCCTCTTGGCATTCATGCTGGGGATAGCCACAATAACTTCAAGTTTAGGAGTAAGATATCTCTCTATGTCAGAAATTTTTCCGAGAATCCTGACGCCCCTGATGCTGCTGCCCGCCTTACCCGGGCCGTCATCAAGGAAACCTATAACTTCGTACCCCATGCCCTTCTCACCCAGATAGGACTCAAGCAGAACCCTTCCTGTCGTCCCCGCCCCCAGTATCAGCACTTTTCTCTTGTTTAATCCTGCCGCGAAGAAAAATCTCTTTGCATAATAGCGCAGCAGCGGGAAGATCCATATTCCATTAAGAAAAGTGAGGACAAGGATGGTCCTTGAAACAGTCGCAGTCATCTTGCCCAAGGAAACAATCGCCAGCAAACTGATCGTTGCCAGCATAGCCGCCTTCCAGGTAACTTTAATCTCTTCCCAAAGAGGCAAGCGTTTTGTGTAAAGGTTCTCATACCAAAAGAATAATATGAATATTACGGGGAGCCAAACAGGGTTAAAGACGGCAAGCGGGAGCGGCTCAGGCAGAGCCAAATATTTCGGAAAAACATAGCATCTGATATAATACGAGAACTGGTAGGAACAGAAAACCCCGAAGACATCTGTTATCAGTATTAGGAGAAGTCCCATTACTTTTGTTCTTTGTCATCAAAATTTATTCTTTCTTTTTCGATGACAAGCGGGCGCTTTAGAACCTGGGTGTAAATTGAACCGATATATTCACCCAGAATCCCTATGAAAAAGAGTTGCACCGACCCAAAGAAGAACAGGCCTATGATAAGCGGCGCGAACCCAAATGGGATTTTGCTCCAGAATATTATCTTTGCCACGAAATAGACAATTGAAATCAATATACTTAACAGCGAAAGCAGAAATCCGAGCATAGTCGCCAGTCTTAAAGGCAGTTTGGAATGATTTGTAATCCCGAGCATCGCCATGTCATAAAGCGAATAAAAATTATTCTTGGTAATTCCTTTCTGTCTCGCGGGCTGGAAATATTCAATCTCCGCTCTTTCAAACCCGATATCGCAGATTAATCCGCGAAAATAGGGGTACGGGTCTCCTATTTCCCTCAGAGTCGCAATTATCTTCTTGTCATAAAGGCCAAATCCCGTAAAATTCTCAGTCAGTTCAACCTCGGATATTTTATTTATGAAACGGTAAAATGCTTTTCTCACAAAAAACATGGATTTCTTTTCAGCGCTTTCTTTCTTTACCCCGACAACAATCTTAAAACCGGCTTCCCATTTAGCGATAAAATCCTTTATCAGTTCCGGCGGATCCTGAAGATCAGCAGACAGCGTCATAGCGGCATCGCCGGTTGCCTGCAGCATGGCGTAATAGGGCGACCTTATATGCCCAAAGTTTCGCGAGTTGACAATAAGCTTCACCTTTTTGTCTAAAGCTGCTATGCCTTTCACTATCTCAACAGTCCGGTCCGCAGAGTTGTTGTCTATGAAGATATGTTCATAATCGTAGGACGGCAGAGCGGCAAAAACTTTCTTTATCCGCGAGTAAACTTCAAACGCGTTTTCCTCTTCGTTGAAACAAGGAGTAATGATGCTTATTTTTTTCATTTAGCAGTCTCCTTTTCTCTGAAGACAAATTTCTTTTGCAGAAAAAACACTACCACAGCTACCGGAACCGAGAGCAGCGCGGCAGCGAAACAATCAATTATTTTTGAAGCGTCAAAATTGATTAAGAGCGGCAAAAACTCTCTCAAAATCCTCTCGAGTTGTTTGTTTATGACATCTGTGTTGACGATTCTAAGAAACCCAACGTTCAATATGTACGTAAATACATAAACCGCCAGAAATCTGTAAAATAGAGATTTGTCTCTGTTCTTAAAAACAAACCTTCCGGTGGTCTTAAAGTTGAAGAGTATTCCCAATATCTGCGAAAGCAAGCTCGCAATGGCATAGTGAACCCCGAAATACCGGAGTAAGGCAAAAGTGCCTATTCCAAATACGGTATTTATCACCCCAACTACAGCAAACCTCACAAAAGTACGGTTTTTTTTGTTTAGTTCTTCCCGTATCTTGGAGACAAGTCTGGAGTTCTTAGACTTTTTTTGACTTGTCAATGAGATCCTCTTTTGTAAATACTTCCTCCGCCGCGACAGGCAACTGTTTTCCGTATATCTTTTTCTCTTCAACTTCGCTGATAAACTGCCTGTCTTCCGCTATCAAGCAAGTGTCAATATGCTTGCCGAAATATTTAATATTCATGCCTCTGGAAATGATATCCTTTAGCGGCTCTTCAAATACGTTTCCAAGAGATACATGTATGTAAGGGCAAGGCATCACATCGCCATACTTCGTAATTGAGACCATCCGCTTCACGGCTATGCAGCCCAGGTCCAGGCCGTACGAAGGCGTAAGGTGGGTAAATACCTTGTATTTCTTCTCCAGCTCGCGCATATGCGCCATATCTTCCTTCGTAACCATTATGTCCGTGTTTCCGGTCCAGTCGCCGACAGGTTTCGCGTAGGTTACGAACACCGGGACATCCTTCTCCTTTGCAAACTTAAGGAACTCTTCAAACTCGGAAGAACGTATTCTTTGTTTCGTCACTACGGTTGCGATTATGAGATTCAGGCCCGCGCTCTTGGCGGCGTCTATCGCTTTAACTGCCCTGGCATGGGAGCCTTCCTTGCGCCGGAATTCATCGTGCCCTTTTGCCGAGAGACTGTCCAGAGACAGCTGGATTTTGTCTATGCCGATGGCTTTCAGGTGTTTTGCTTTTGCCTCGTCCAGGTACCAGCCGTTTGTGTCTGAGGTAATATAAAACTTTTGCGGGTCTATTGCTTTTACAACTTCATCCAGGTCCGGAAAGACCAGCGGCTCGCCGCCGGTAATTACAATGTGCGCCAGCCCCATTTCGTCAGCCTGGCGTGAAAGCTCTTTTACATCGTTAAGGGTAAAATACCTGTCCGGATTTTTGCCGCGTAATTTTGTTATGCAGCAATGCTCGCATTTAAAATTGCACCTATAGTCATACTGAAATTGGAGTATCGCTATGCTCTCGCCTTTCTTTACCTTTTCGTCATATTTCATTATTTTTTCATAGACATACGGTTTCTCTTTCTTCAAACTGCCGCGTTTTGCCGCTTCTTCCGGTGTAAGAACACCCGCCTGCTCTGACATAATTATTCTCCTGTTGATTAGTTTTTTATCTCAAGGCCATAGTCTCTTAAAATAGCCGTTTTTATCTTTTTCCCGTACTTTTTCTTTATTATACGGGCTACTTCGTCGGAATAGCTTGCCGCCATTATTATTATAGCACTTACCGGTTGCAGGTCAAGCAATTCAGGCGACACTATCGGGATATGCGTCGCCGTTGTAAACTTGCCCTGTTTGAAAGGCGCCGAATCAACGACATAACTTATTTTTCCGGCAAGTTCAGCGAGAGCCATAACCGCGAGTGCCTGATGACTCGCGCCCCAGACAGCCACGCGCCCTTTTCGGTGCTTTCCCAGGAAGGCCGTCAACTCCTTTTTAATCTTTTGAAGGGAATCATAAAAGCTTTCGAGAACCGGCAACTCTCTTTTTTTTACTACGGAAGAGATTATATAATCGTGCCAGACAACCTTTGATTCCAGCACTTCAAAACCGCTCAACTTTAACGCGGTTTCCAAAGTATCTTTCGTAAAGTAGAGAAGGTGATCCTTTATGAACTCCGAGAAGAGATGCTTTCTGATAATCATGTCAAAATTCGGAACTTCGACCAGTCCGATTCCGCCGGAGCGGAGATTGTCACCCATGGCCTCAAGGCTGCTTTTCGGATCAGGAAAATGTTCGAGGAAGTTCATTATATAGAAAGCGTCAAAAGGCCCGCTCTTTAACGGCTTGGAACCAGTTGAGAGGTAACCTCTCTCAACATTTAGCCCCATACTTTTGCAACAGTCAACGGCAGACTTAGAATATTCCAGTCCGGAGGCCTTTACTCCCTGCCGCTTCATAATAGAGAGATATTCTCCGCGACCGCATCCGAGTTCCAGCACCTTTCTTCCCTTTAGCCTATACTTCTTTACGAAATGACCGAACTGCTTATGCCTGAAGGTTCTCATTTCTTCTGAAAATGCCGCTGCTCGAATGACTTCCCTGTAGTAGGGCACCGGCAAAACAGTAAGCTGGGCCAGGCCGCAGCCAGGACAGCCAAAAATGTCAAGATTTTCTCCCTTGTCTTGGGAAAGAGAATCCGCGTCTGGAAAATTCTGGGCGCTTTTCGGCATGTTATTGAAACTTAATAAGGCTTTCGCGCCTAAAACATGTCCGCACACTCTGCAAATATTTTTCAACTATGCTCCCGGCCTGTCAGATGTATTTTCTGTAGGCCTCGTGGATGTTAATCATATTAACTGGGCACGCCGCATGCCACTTCAGATATCCTCTGCTCGTTTCGGTCAACCTCTTATTCTCCGGCGAAAAATACCCCGAAAACCTGCATTTGAAAAGAAAAGAAATGAAGTGTCCTCTTGAAACATGCTCGCAAAAGAACTGTTCTATGGCAATCGGAACAGGATCAAATTTAATCTCTTGACCCAGTTCTTTTACCGCTGTTTTCTGTATCCTTTCCTCAAAACTTTCCTTGTACCTGATTATGCCGCCTGGCACATGCCAGCCTTGCCCGGCAAATTCATCGTCTCTCCACGAAAGAAGCGTACGTCCGGCGGCATCTTTAAGCAGGAGGTCAACATTCACCATCGGCGTCAGTCTGCTGGCGAGCAGAAACACCTCTTCCGGCAGCCCGTTTTTCGCGTCAGGGACTATCCCGTCAATCGCGGTTATGGCCTCATTTAATTTCATTTTGTACCGTATTCAGCGAAGACGGTTTTTGCGTTTTGCTTATACCAGTCAAGGAGAGGCTTAACCGCTTCGTCAATTGGAGTAAACGAGAAACCTTTCAGTTCAGAAAGCAGGCGGGTATTATCCCCGCTGTATTCTCCTGCGAAGCCGTTCTTTTCAAATATTACTTTCATTTCTTTTCCGGCGCATTTAAGCACCTTACCGGCCAATTCTTTCCGGCTGAAGGCAGCTCCTGAGCAAAGATTATATACTTTGTTTTTCGGTTCCAAATCGATGAATTTTTTCACAACAACTTTGATATCCTCTATAGAAGTGTAATCGTAAACAGCGTCCTGATGAATACTTAATTCCTTTCCGGTTAGAGCCTGATAGCAAAGGTTTGAAATAAACCTGTACCGCCAGTCCTCATATCTGCCAAACACCCCAAAGAGCCTTAGATTATAGATGTTCTTGGCTGAAAGAGCGTGCTTCGTCATTAAATATTTTGAAAAACCATACTGATCTGACGGCACGAAAGCGTCGAAATATTCTTCAGACATGCGCGGTTTCCAGTTCTCGCGGCCAAACTCGGCTCCGGATCCGAAGAAAATCAGCCTGCCAAACTTACCGTTCCATCTTGCTATATTGAAGAACATTCTGAGGTTATTATTTAGCACCATCGCCGGGTCTTTAGTCGAGGTCTTCGGGGCGGCGTCATAAGTAGCCGAATGAATAACCAGGTCAAAACTTCCGGCCTTTAGCGTATCGGCAACTTTCACGGAGTCAAGGAGATCAAGCTCGGCGCTTCCCGGAGAAATAACCTGGTGCCCGGCTGAAAACGCTTCCGCGAGGTTTCTTGCGATAAACCCTTTTCCGCCTGTAATAAGAATCTTCATCTACGCTTCTTCCGCCGGTTTTATAAGCATGCCGGCCTGAAATTCATCCCTTTCAAGGAACGGCCACAGATCTTCAAGCGGCTTTGAAACTATCCGGCCGTCAGGCAGAACCGCTGAGGAAACTCTCGGAGCGGTTTCAAGCATCGGTTCAACCTCAACATCGCATATTACGGGGCCTTTGCTTGAAAGAACTTCCTTTACCTTTTTCTCAAGATTATCCTTCGCAGTAATTCTCTTTGTTTTTATGCCGTAGGCCTCGGCTATTCTCAAAGTATCCGGCACGGTTAGGCCGCTCGACGGATCGCAGCTGACGAGCCGTCCTTTAAAGTGCCTGGTCTGCATCATTCTGATAGATCCGTAGCCGTTGTTGTTAAGAATAAACAGTTTGTAGGGAAGGCCCAACCTCTTGATAGTTTCGAGTTCCTGGATGTTATGCTGCAGCCCCCCGTCACCTACTACGCCGATGGTTCTGCGGCCGCTTGCAACGCAGGCGCCAATCCCGGCCGGCAAGCCAAAGCCCATAGAACCGAGTCCCGGAGTATTCAACACCCGCAGGCCTTTCTTTATTTTTATCGTTTGCATAGTAACTTCCGCGCAGCTGCCGGAACTGCCGGGCACAAGAATATCGCGCGCGGTCAACTGTTTCGACAGGACATCAATAAGGTTGTACGTGTTAATAAATTCACCCGAGGTCAGCAGGCTGGACTTATCCGGTACAGGGTAGCTCCTCTTTAGCCGGGCGCACCATTCCCGCCATTTATTTGTTCCTGAAGGTTTCGCGCGTTTGAGCAGGAGCTCAATGAATACTTTTGCGTCTGAATTTATTGCAATATCCTTTTTAAAACCCATTTTCCTTATTTCCGCCGCGTCAATATCAACGATTATCTTCTTTGCATCTCTGGCGAAATTCGCGTAATCAAACGCCACCTGCGGCAGATCAAGCCTCGCCCCAATGGTGATTATCAGGTCGGAATTTTGCTGTATGAAATTGGCGGCTCTCTGGCCTACCGAACCGGGGCGCCCGAAATAGAGCGGGTCATTTTCCGGAAGCATATCAGCTGCGCGCCAGGTTGTAAGCACGGGAATATTAAGCTTACGTATAAGTTTTAGGAACCCGGAAGCCGCGCCTGCCATTCTGATACCGTTTCCCGCCAGGATTACAGGCCGTTTCGCGGCCTTTAGGAGTTTCACGCATTGCGATATGTCCGGTTTCTTCAATATCTTTTTTGAAGGAGTAAAACCTTTGAGTTTTTTTTCGTCAATCAAGCTTCCCTGAACATCAAGAGGTATCTCAATCCACACCGGCCCTTTTCTTCCTTCATGCGCCAGTTGGACAGCTTTCTCAAGATGAAATCTTATATCTTCCGGACGCATAACCGTTACGGCATATTTTGTAATTGAACTTACTATTGAGACAACGTCAACTTCCTGCACTCCCATCTGTCTTACCCCGCGGCCCTTCAACAGATCGGCGCGCTTTGCCTGCCCAGACAAGTATATCACCGGCGTGGAATCTATCCATGATGCCGCAACACCGGTTACGGTATTCGTTCCGCCGGGGCCGGTCGTAACAAGAACAACACCGGGTTTTCCGGTATACTGGGCGGAGGCGTCAGCCGCGATAGCCGCGGCCTGTTCGTGAAGCATCGGAATAAATCTCAACTTCCTATTTCTTCCGAGCGAATCCACAAGATGCATGCACCCGCCGCCGGGAAGCATGAAAATGTGCTTAACACCTTGAGAGGCCACGAATTTCATGACATAATCTGAAAGTTTTATCATTTTCTCCTCAGGATAAGGGCTTGTTGAACCAGTCCGACCAGAAAGTCATCTCTGTCTTTCTGTTCTTGTTTGCGAGCACCTTTGGGTCTTCGTAGAACGAGTCTTCCTTGTAATGAGTAGTTGAAACCTCTTCGAATATTGCACCGCCCTTTGAAGTGAAACTGTGCGGCACTCCTCTTTCCACGACTATGATGTCTCCTTTCCTATACTCCTTTTCAACGCCGCTCATCTCAAGGATAAGGTCGCCGTAAAGGACCTGAAAGGTTTCTTCCTTTTTCTTGTGATAGTGCGTCGGGTTCTTCTGCCCGGGAAGCGTAATGATAATCGTCTTGCAGTATTCCCTGTTTATACAACGGATTATCGTAGCGCCTATCTTTTCAAAATTCTCAATACCATAATGGTGAGAAAGTTCAAAATCAAATTTTAAGGGAAGAGGGACATGGCTCTTAATAACCATATCTTTGATCTTGTTTGAGATCTCAAGGAATTTCTCTCTTAGGTTAAGAGCCGAAACTTCCGCCGTCATAACCGGCTCATCCTTCAAAAGATCCTTTTTCAGCGAATACTCCATGTATTTAGAGAAATCATTCGCGAGCAGCTGCCCTTTGATATTGGGAATGGCAAAGAAAATATTTTTCAGGGAAAGTTTATCACCGCTCCTAAGGTTTTCCTTTACAAAGACTCCTCTACGGAGTCCGACTAAATCATCCTTTTCTTTATCGGATATCTTTCTGCGCTCGTTCTTAACACCTGCAATGAGAAAGGCGTCTGTTGCCGATTCAAGCCACCTGCCGATCTGCTCCGGCATTGAAGAATAATTGTTTATGGAGAACTTATCTGTTTTAAGCCCTATGTGCCTTTCAAATATCTCCGCGCCCTCTCCGACTGCCAGCTTGACCGATTCCATTTCTTCCGGAGGTTCGTGTGTGGAATAGCCTATGGTCAGGTTGGGATACCTGGTTTTAAGGAAGGCTATCTGGTTTAGTTCGAAATTCTCTTTAGCGGTGGGATATTCGCCCACACAGTGCATTATCGCGAATTCTTTATCCCTGTGCTCAAAGAAAGCCACAACTCTGTCTATATCGTTAACCGAGGCGCCGGCAGTGGAAAGTATTACAGGTTTATTGGTGGCGCCGATCTTTTCCAGGAGCGGCCAATCAGTGAAAGAACAGCTGGCTACCTTTATCACATCAAATTCATGCTCGAGAATAAGGTCAACCGAACTTTCATCAAAAGGAGTGCAGATAGCCGTAAAACCCAGCTTCACCATCTCATCCCTGAGCTTCCGCAGGTCGCTTTTCGAAAGACGGGTATCTTCGAAACGTTTCACATATTTAATATCCTGGCTGCCTTTGTATTTTGGATGAATAAAGGTGTCAAGATTCCTGTACTGGAGTTTGAACCCGAACTTGAAATCATACTTTTTCGTTACTTCGTGAAAGGCTCTAATAACCTTAAGGCCGTGTTCAACATCGCCCATGTGGTTGTTAGCCATTTCAAGGATAAACAGCTTTTCAAATATTCCTTTTTTCATCGCGCCTCCGCGTGTCATGCCACTGCTTCTTTCATTTTTACAATCATATATTTGATTTCTGTTTTTGTAAGTCCGGGGTAAACACCTACCCAGAAACTTCTATTCATGACTTCGTCAGTCACCCTGAGCGCGCCTGCCACCCTGTATCCTCTGCCGGTTTTTCTCATTTCGTCAAAACAGGGATGCTTAAGTAAATTCCCGGCAAAAAGCATCCTGGTTTGTATTCCGTTTGCCTCAAGCCGGCTGACAATTTCTTCCCTGGTAAAACCTGCTTTTTCTTTTACTGTTAAAAGGAAACCAAACCAGCTCGGATCAGATTTCCCGGTAGGCTCAGGCAGCACAAATTTATGCGAAAGATCTTCAAGGCCGTCCCTCAGCATTTCCCAGTTATTCTTGCGGGCTTTAATGAACTTTGGCAGTTTTTTCAATTGCGCGCATCCTATCGCTGCCTGCAAATCAGTTGCTTTAAGATTATAGCCGAAATGAGAGTAGACGTATTTGTGATCATACCCGCGTGGCAAATCTCCCAGCTGCCAATTAAACCGATTCCTGCACACATTATCTTCCCCTGAAGGGCACCAGCAGTCTTTGCCCCAATCCCTGAAAGAGTCAACGAGTTGTTTAAGCAGGGAATCATTTGTATATACAGCTCCGCCTTCGCCCATCGTCATGTGATGCGGCGGGTAAAAGCTTGAAGTCCCTATATCGCCGAACGTGCCGGTATATCTCCACTTCCCGGCAATCTGGTATTTTGAACCCAGCGCGTCACAATTATCCTCTATCAGCCACAACTTGTTCCGGCTGCAAAAGTTTTTAACTTTTTCAATGTCAAACGGGTTCCCCAGGGTATGAGCAAGCATCACGGCCTTGGTTTGCCCCGTACAGGCTCTGTCTATCAGAGAACAATCAATGTCATAGGTCGGGAGCCTTATATCCACAAATACCGGCACAGCTCCATACTGGATTATAGGAGTAACCGTTGTCGGAAAGCAGGCGGCTACCGTGATGACTTCATCTCCCCGCTTGATCCGTCTTTCGCCAAGTTTCTGGGAAGTCAGCGCCATAAACGCCAGAAGATTAGCGGAAGAACCAGAATTAACAAGCGAGCAGTGCTTAACTCCCAGGAAGTTCGCAAATTCTTTCTCGAATTTACCGGCGTACTTCCCGGTAGTCAGCCAAAAATCCAAAGAAGCGTCAATAAGGCTTGCTATTTCTTTTCCATCAAAGACTCTGCCGCCGTAAGGTATGCGGGCTCCGGGAGAAAAAGCTTTTTTTGGCCCGTGCTTGACGGCGTAATGTTTCAGAGCAGCTTTGATAACATCTGCCCTGAGCTTTTTTTCCAGCTTTTCATTTTCATTCATTCGGCCATATTCTCCTTTTCTGTTTTTCACTAGCATCCGCCCTATTTCGCTTCAACGGAAATTAAGCATCCAAACATCTAACCCTCCAACTGTCCTCATTTCTTGCGCATCCGCACATCCGCGCCTCTGCGCGTCATCTGTTCATACTCCCCAATCTGCCTCAGGCACGCTTCTCTTGCGTCATATCCGTTCAGAACATTTATATTCCATTCCACAACTTTCTCCAGCGCTGTTTCAATATCCCACTTTGGATACCAGCCGAGCAGTTTCTTGGCCTTGGAGTTATCAAGCTTCAGGAAATGCGCCTCATGCGGATGCCTGCCGGGCTGCACCGCGCAGGATTCTTCAGAACCCCATAATCCGCAGAATTTTGAAGCCACCCAGCCTACCGGTTTGCAATCCTTTGAATCCGGCCCGATGTTCCAGGCGCCTGAATACTTCGTTCCATTTATATAGAGTTTCTCACAGAGCAGCAAATACCCGCTAAGCGGCTCAAGAACATGCTGCCATGGGCGCGTAGCATTGGGATTCCTAATTTCTACGCGTTTTCCGCTCAAAATAGCGTCAACACAATCAGGAATAAGCCGGTCTTCTGCCCAGTCGCCGCCGCCTATAACATTACCCGCCCTGGCAGTCGCGACAGCAACCTTGTGTTTTTTGTAGTCATTAGCATTGAAGAACGAATTCCGGTATGACGCAGTCACAATTTCAGAGCAGGCCTTGCTTGCCGAATAAGGGTCGTACCCGCCAAGTTTTTCGCCTTCACGGTAACCTTTATTATGATGCTCAAGGTTCTCGTAAACCTTGTCCGTGGTCACATTCAAAATAACTCTCACTGTGCCGCAGGAACGAGCCGCTTCAAGCAGGTTTACGGTGCCTTGCACATTAACCTGAAAAGTCTCAGCAGGATCTTTGTAGGATTGCCTTACAAGCGGCTGTGCCGCCAGGTGGATTACAACCTCCGGCCGGAAAGCCTTCATAACGGTTTTTAGCTTGCTTGCGTTCCTTATATCGCCAATGTTATGCTCTGCCAGGGGTTTGGCCCGGGCGAGCGTGAAGAGGTTCGGCCTGGTGTCCGGTTTGAGCGCGTATCCGCAGACCTTCGCTCCCATTGAAGCGAGCCATATCGTAAGCCAGGTCCCTTTGAAGCCGGTGTGGCCGGTTAAGAAGACACGCTTTCCCCTCCAGAAGGTTGGACGTTTAGATGTTTGGATGTTTGGCAAGACAACGCTCCTTACCATTATCAACTCCTAGTTAGACTATTTCGCAACGAGCTAATTTTCCTTCCAAGAAGATCAATTCTATCCTTCAGTTCTTTACTTACTTCAAAGTAATTCAACTCTTCACATATTGCAAAAGCAGCATCAACTTCTGCGAGCGAAGCGTTGGCAGTTACCAGAAAATTGCCAAAATCTTTTGCGGTTCTTCTATTTTTTCCTTCAGCTATGTTTAATGCAACTAAAACAACCGATCTTTTTAACTGTTGCTTAAGGTTGTATTCTTCACTCTTGGGCAATAATTCTACTGCCTTATAAACATCTTTAATTAGGAATATACTCTCTTTCCAAACTTCCAAGTTCCTATACATATTCATCCAGAGAATTCTCCTCTTTACCAACCCTCTAACCATCAAAACATCCAACCTTCCGCCTTTACCACACCTTCCACGGAGCCTTCCCGCTTGCCCACATCTCTTCCAACTGGTTCTTATCGCGAAGCGTGTCCATCGGCTGCCAGAAACCGGGATGCTTATAGGCAAAGAGTTCCTTGTCGGCAGCAAGTTTTTCCAGAGGTTCTTTCTCCCAGAAAGTAGTATCGGAATCAATATACTTCAGTACACCGGGTTCAAGCACAAAGAAACCGCCGTTTATCCTTGATCCGTCGCCTTTCGGCTTTTCAACAAAAGAAACAACCCTGTCTTTTCCGTCAATAGTGATGGCGCCAAAACGCCCTGAAGGCTGAACGGAAGTCATTGTCGCAAGTTTCTTGTGGCTCTTATGGTATTTTAACAGGTCCGGAATGTTTACATCGCCTACCCCGTCTCCGTAAGTCAGCATAAAAGTTTCATTCCCGATATAATTGCTAACCCTTTTAATCCGGCCGCCCGTCATAGAGTTTAAGCCGGTATCGACAAGCGTTATCTGCCAGGGCTCTGCTTTGGAGTGGTGTACTTTGACATTATTGTTTTTCAGGTCTATTGTAACATCGGATTGGTGTATGAAGTAATTAGTGAAATACTCTTTTATCATGTACCCTTTGTAGCCAAGGCATACAATAAAATCGTTAAAACCGTAATGGGAATATATCTTCATGATGTGCCAGAGGATTGGCTTATCCCCCACCTCGACCATAGGTTTGGGTTTCAACTGCGTTTCTTCTCCGAGCCTGGTACCGTAACCGCCGGCAAGAATGACTACTTTCATTTTACCCCCTATGCAGCCTAATTTATATTTTATTAAATAAATTCGATAAAATCAATACTAATAGGCAGTTTTTAAGGCAGGAAAACGTTTATACGGGAAGTTTT
>CAIWWK010000130.1 GCA_903916325.1 Candidatus Firestoneibacteriota bacterium | reverse complement strand
TTTAATTGTTTTTTTATCATCACAACAGCATCTTCCCCACTATCCGAATAATACTTTTTCCTCATTGCGATTATCTGAAACCCGAATTTGCCGTAGAGCGCCTGCGCCGCAACGTTCCCTGCCCTGACTTCCAGCGTTACAAAAGTCGCGCCGAGGGAAGCGCCGAGAGCTATTATTCCTTTCAGTAATCCGGCTCCGAGTCCTTTTCTGCGCTCTTCCGGAAGAACCGCGATATTCACAATATTCATTTCGTCCTGAAGCAGCCAGAACCCGGCGAAACCCAGAACCTTCCCGGATTCTACGGCGAGCAGGTAGTGAGCCGCGGGGTTTTTCAGATCTTTGTAAAAAAGCTCCCTGGACCACGGGAGCGTCGAAGAAACCCTGTCTATGAGTGTCATTTCATCGAGATGGCTTTCTCCGGGCTTTATAATCTCAGCCATTCTTTCTGCCAAGCTCGGCGTCTGAACTTCTAAGGTACATCGGCAGAAGTTCTCCGAAACTCCCGGCGCGTCCTTCACTTATCATTCCCGCGCCAAGCACCGCGGTGGCGACAGCCGAAGGCATTCTAAGATTCTCCGGAGCCTCCGCCGCGCCTTTGATGGCTGAAGAAAAGATTCCTCCGAATTTCGCGAAGGCATCTCCCTGGAATATTACCGTTCCTTTCGCAAACCGAAGGATTTTTTCAGAGGCTGCGGAAGCCGAAGCATTGGTTTCAGGAATAAGCCGCAGCAAATTAGCGCCTTTCTTCGCGTAAAGAGCAAAGAATACTTCGTTCTTTTTCCCGTCAAGAGCGGGACAAATGAGCTCGTCATAAGTTTCAGAAATCTCTTCCGCCGGCAGTATCTTTCCTGAGGTTCCGTTCATGCGCAGAGCCAGAGCGTCAAGAGTAGAAACCCCCGCGATGGGCAATCCTGAAGAGAATGCGAGCCCTTTGGCAAAACTAAGACCTACCCTAAGGCCGGTAAAAGAACCGGGGCCCTTTGAAACCGCTATCCCGGAAAGTTCTTTAAGGCCTATTTTCGCTCTTTTCAGGACAGCTTCGACATTTTGCGCCAGGCGTGATGAATGCGTGAGGCCTTCATCGGCAGTAATTTCCGAAAGAACCTCTCCGTCTGCTGCTACTGCAGTGCAGTTCAAACACGTAACCGTATCAATTCCGAGAATTATCATTTATTCCGGTTCTCTTCGGGTCCGGACCCGGTAAAACGGAAAACCACTTCCCCTTTCTTCACAAGTCCAAGCTCTTCCCTGGCTATGCGCTCAACGGCTTTGAGATCCTTTTTAAGATCGGCTCTTTCCGCATCTGACCTGTTGTGCTCAGTTTCCAGTTTATCTATTTCTTTTCTGAGACTTGAAACTTCGGATTTCATCCTGACAAGGTGCAATAACCCGCGGTTGCCGGCGACAAAATAGCAGGCGCAAGCGAGAAATACGCCGTAGCGGATAAATTTCCTCAGGCGCGCCTTTCCCGGCGTGTTCTCGATGTGTATTTTGCTCTTTCTGCCCATTCTTATATTGAGCATGCGGTTTCTTTCCATTATATCGCCCCTATGAACTTCGCGCCGGCCATTCTAAGCGCCTTAAGCTTTACCGCGGAATCCGCTTCGGTATAACACCTGACAAGAGGTTCCGTCCCTGACAGCCTTATCATCAGCCAGCTTCCGCCCTTGAGCAGGAATTTAAAACCGTCTGTGGTATTGATATTTGACACTTCGAATGCCCCGAAGGCTTTCGGAGGATCGTCCCTGAGTTTAACTATAAGGCGCGTCTTAGCGTTTTCCTCAAGCCGGATATTATCCCTGCCGGTGGTAACATAGCCGACTTCTTTATATATGCCTTTAAGGATATCCCTGAAACTCTTCTTCTCGGAGGCGGACATCTCAAGCATAAGCATGCAAGCCAGTATTCCGTCCTTCTCCGGAACGTGACCGAGAACAGTCAACCCGCCGCTCTCTTCCCCGCCGATAATCATAGGTTCCTTTACCATTATCTCTCCGATATATTTGAAGCCAACCGGGGTTTCCCTAATCGATATGCCGTACTTTACCGCTATCCTGTCTATGAGGTGTGTTGTTGCGACGGATCTCACAACGCAGCCTTTCCAACCGCGGCTCTTTTTGAGATAAAGCAACAACATGGAGAGAACCTCGTTCGGGGTAAGAAAAGTCCCGTCGCGGTCCAAGATTCCGAACCTGTCGGCGTCGCCGTCCGTTGACAGGCCAAGCGTCAGGTTTTGGGACCTGATGGCCGAAATTAGTTCTTGGAGTTTCTCAGGAGCAGGTTCAGGGGAACTGCCTCCGAAGAGCGCGTCCCGGTAATCGTGAAATACCATGACTTTACGGCAGCATTCGCGGAGCAAAACATCAAGATAACCTCTGCCGGTCCCATAAAGGGGATCCATTCCCGCTTTAATTCCGGCTTTTTTGATGAGCTTCATGTCTACTTTGTTTCTGATATCTTTAAGGTAATCTTCACAAAAATCCTCCATACGAATTCTTGAGCTGTCCCCTGCCTTTACCCGGATTCCGGGGTTGTTCGCGAGAGCCTCGATCATCTTCGTGGTTTCCGGAAGCGCGGGTCCTCCCCAGGAGGGTGAGAATTTTATGCCGTTATAGTTTGGCGGGTTATGGCTGGCAGTGATATTAATACCGCCTGCGAACTTTTTCTTAATTATTTCATACGAGATAACCGGTGTGGGCGTATCCCTCTTAGTCAGCACAACCCTTAAGCCGTTGGAGGAGATTACCTCGGCACAAGCATAGGCGTATTTCTCCGAAAGAAATCTGGTGTCATATCCAATAAGCAGTCCGTTCTTCAAAAGAGCTCTTTCTTTTCTCTTTGCGTAATCCGAGATCGCCTGCGCGGCTCTTCTCACGCCGTCAAAAGTGAAATCGTCGCTTATTATGCCTCTCCAGCCCGAGGTACCGAACTTTATGACCAAAGCTTCCTCCGGTAAAATGTTACGCTTTCTGCCACTTCCTGACCATCTCGGAATACTTTTCAATAAGCTTTTTCGCGGCTTCTTCTGTCTTGGCTTCCGCGTTAACATGAAAGAGCGGGCGTTCCCCGTCGGGAATAATAATAACCCAGCCTTCCTTTTCTTTTATCTTAATTCCGTCCAGAAGCTCGGCGTCGTGATCCTTGGCATATTCAATAATATTCCTCATCACTGTGCCCTTGAACTCCCACTGGCTCGCCACGTGAGCCCTGAGCATTTTCGTCTTCGGAAGTGAATCCAGCACCGTAGAAACCGTGCTGTCCAATTTTGCGCAGGCCTCCATCAGTTTAACGACAGACATCATCGCGTCCTGGGCGGGCTGGAATTTCGGAAAGATGTATCCGCCTTTTCTTTCCCCGACCATTACGACTTTTCCGGCGTGAGCCGCTTCCATCATTGAACGGAAGTTCGTCTTGGTCCGGAGAACCTTGCCTTTGAGTTTCTGCGCAAGTTCATCTATCGCAGAGGAAGCCGTTACCGGAACCGCCACCGTGCCTCCAGGATTCATCTTAAAAGCCATGTAGGACATGAGGCAGAGAGTATCATCCCCTGACATAACCCTTCCCTTGTCGTCCACCAGGAAGATCTTCTCCGAACCGGCATCAAACATGAAACCAAAGTCAGCCTTGAGCGTAGAGGTTATGTTGCTGAGCTGGTTAATGGAGTAACTGAAATCGTTTGCCGTCTTAGTGAGTTTTTCCTCGTCCAGGTAGGAATTGATGGCGACTATCTCGCAGCCGAGTTTTCCGAGCATCGCGGGAAAACCGTTGAAGCGCTGCCGAAAGCGTAATCCACGACCAGCTTAAACTTTCTCTTCCTGACCGGCTCCTGGTCGATCTGACGCATAAACCCTTCGCGGTAGTGGTCCATTGCGTGGGATGGGAATGAGATTTCGCCTACTTCGTTGTAAGGCGCCCGCCTGAAATCCTCGCGAAAGAACAGCCCCTCTATGCTTTTTTCCTTTGATTTTGGCAGGTCCATCCCGTTTTCGTCAAAGAATTTGATGTCTATCAGCTCGGGATCAATGGGTGATTTTCTTACGTGCATGCCGCCAAAACAGCGCAGGGGTTTCACGACATACCTTGCCACCGGTATGGGAGTAACACCCAGGTCCTGCACGTTTACGCCGGAGGAAAGCAGGCCTGTCATCATCGCGCGGTTAGTCATTCTGGATATTCTATGGTTGTCCCTTGAAGTCAAGACCACGCTTCCTTTTGCAAGCCCTGCCCCGTAGGCCGCTCCAAGTTTTGCCACGAATTCCGGAGTAATCTCTATGTTAGCAAGCCCGACCACGCCGTAATCACCGAAAATGGTCCTGCTCCATTTCTCGCCCCAAATAAGGCTTGAATTAAGAATCGCCCCGTCATCAACATTCTTGTGAGGCCAGAGCTTCACGCTGTTTTTTATTACAGCTTCTTTGCCAACCACGCAGTTATCACCGATGACAGCGTTTGGCTCTACGGAGCTCTTCGCGCCGATCTCGACGGACTTGCAGATTATGCACTCCCGAAGCTGCGCGCCCGCCCCGATATAAGCGTCGTCCCAGAGGACGCTGTCGATTATCTTCGCGTCGGCTTCTACCACGCAGTTGTCTCCGAGGCAAGAATTGCTTACTTCCGCGTTCGCCTTTATCACGCAGTTTTTCCCGATGACTACGGGGTTCTTCAAAGAGGCTGTCGGGTGGATTTGCGTTTCCTCTCCGACCCAGATTCCTTTCCCGATCTTATTCATCTTTTTTCCGGGTACTTCAACTTCCACTTCCCCCCCCATCACATCATAATGCGCGGTCCGGTATTCGGTCAAACTGCCGACGTCTTTCCAGTAACCTGAAGCAATGTAGCCGAAGAGCGGAAGTTTCTTTTCAAGCAGGAGAGGAAAAAGATTCTTTGAGAAATCAAAGTTTGTCTCCTCCGGTATGAATGAAAGGACTTCGGGTTCAAGGATGTAAATCCCGGTATTAATAGTGTCGCTGAAGACCTCTCCCCAGGAAGGTTTCTCCAGGAATTTTACGATGCGTCCGTTTTTTTCCGTAATTACCACTCCGTATTGGAGAGGCTCATCCACTCTTGTGAGGACCATTGTGGCAAGAGCTTTCTTCTTCTTGTGATATTCTATCGCTTTATTAAGGTCGAAATCGGTAAGGACGTCTCCGCTGATTATAAGGAACGTTCCGTCGTCAAGGTACTTACCCGCGGCCTTAACGGCGCCCGCGGTGCCCAGTTCTGTCTCGGTCCTGATATAGGACATCTTGACGCCGAATTCCGAACCGTCGCGGAAATAGTCTGTGATAACTTCAGGCTGGAAGTAAAGAGCAGAAACTATATCGGTAAGGCCGTGTTTCTTGAGCAGGTCGGTAATATGCTCCATCATGGGTTTATTGGCAACAGTAGCAATGGGCTTTGGAATATTTGTCGTCAGCGGGCGGAGCCGCGTGCCAAAACCTCCGGCCATAATGACTGTCTTCATGGGCACCTCGTTGTTGAAGGTATCACGGCAAGAACCGGATTTTGCCGCTTACAAATTATATATCTAAATATGCGGCAAGTCAAGAAAAGACAAGGGTTTTTGCTTGAGAAAAACACTCCCTTGCTGTACAATGACAGCATGATACCCTGTCGCGGAGAAATAATGAAGAACTGTTTTCCGGTCATTCTTGTTGCATCTTTATTCCTTGCTGCCTGCTCCGGAGATAACAAACCTGCGGCCGCCGGTCAGGATAGCGGGCTCTCAGCCGCAAAGCTTTCCCCTCCCGAGAAAGAAGTCACCAGTCCAAATACGGAAATCAACGCCACAACCGTAATCAGCGGGGAACTTATGGAGCTGAAGGTCAAAGAACTTCATGTAGGAACGGGCTTTGACCTTTCAACCAGAAAAATTGAAGGCGAAA
The DNA here is from genome assembly GCA_903916325.1 of Candidatus Firestoneibacteriota bacterium. Taxonomy (GTDB): domain Bacteria; phylum Oederibacteriota; class D2-FULL-39-29; order D2-FULL-39-29; family CAIOVX01; genus CAIOVX01. Next base: position 2,042 of record CAIWWK010000130.1, on the reverse strand, counting down.
CCGATAAACTACCGCCAAACACAGTCAAACTCTGGTGCTATTCCATAATAACAGGGGCTTCAAACGAAACATTTATCAGGCATGTTTATTACTGTAAGGGCAGGCAGGTAGCAGACGTAAAACTTGATGTGAAATACCCGATTTTCTCCACCTGGAGCTCGAAGACCATATTCCCTGAATGGAAGGGCGCGTGGAAGATAAAGGTTATAGATTATGATGGAAGGGTCATAGGCGAGAAGAGCTTTATCCTGGAATAATCCAGCCTATCCCGCGGCAACTTAGGGCGGAAGATTGAACTTTACTTTGCCCTGCTTTCCTCGTTAAGCGTCGGATCAAACTCAAGCGTGATATCTTCTGAGCCTCCCCCATTTCCTCCGCTGCAAACTATCCTGCACTTGCCTGTTTCGCTGTTATATGAAAAACCCAGAGTCTTTCCCGACTTGTCTTTCAATTCGCTTTCCGAGATATAATGTGAATTAATGAGCACATCCATGCCGGAGGGCACTGAACCTGTGGCCTGATAATAACTGCGGATGCCGGACTGCAAGCGGAGCATAGAAGGCACCGGCATTTGTTTTTCCCGTTTCCCGCTGCCAATCATGAAACCATAGATTGCTATGCCGAGAACGAGAAACAGAGCAAAACCAATAAAGAATTTTTTCATTATTTCCTCCGTGTCTTTATTATTATTGCGCATCAGGCTGAACGGATGCGCTTTACCTGATTCTGCTCCCTATCGAGATAATCCTTACGGCCCTTTCCGCGGCGGCAGCCAAAAGTGCCGGAGCGTTCTTAACCGCGTATTCCAGTTCCATGGGTCCGTTTACCAGCGTTGATATTCCCGATATCCCGGCACTATAAATTTTCCCTGATACAACCCCTATACCGCCGGCAAGGCAAAGGACAGGAACACCGTGTTTTTTCGCCAGGCGCGCGACGCCAACAGGCGCTTTGCCAAAAATACTCTGGTCATCAATTATACCTTCGCCGGTGACCAATAATGAAGCGCCGCTCAGCTCTTTCTCAATGCCGGAGAGCCCCATCACCATATCTATTCCTGAGCCCATTCTGCCGCCAAGGAAGGCATATATTCCGGCGCCTATGCCTCCGGCTGCCCCTCCGCCCTTAAGTTTAAGAACATCAACACCCAGATCCCTTTTAATAACACGCGCGTAATTGGCAAGCGCCCTTTCAAGTTTTTCCACCATTGCCGGCGTAGCGCCCTTTTGCGGGCCGAACATTCTGGAGGCTCCCGAATTTCCAAGCAGCAGGTTCTTAACATCCGAGGCTATTCTTATGTCCAGCTTTTTAAATCCTGCGGAAAGTTCCGGATTCTCCACGCGGACCAGCTCCGACAGCCCGCTGCCTCCGTAACCGATAAGTTTCCCCTTGCTGTTTGCAAGCTTAAATCCCAGAGCCAGCAACATTCCTGAACCGCCTTCGTTGGTGGCACTGCCGCCTATTCCCAAAATAAGCTTTTTGCAGCCTTTATCAATCGCGCGGGCTATGAGTTCTCCTGTTCCAAAAGTTGTCGCTGCCATAGGGTTGCGCTCATGTTTTTTTATCAACCTGAGCCCGCTTGCCTCTGCCATCTCAATAACCGCTGTTTCTCCGTCTCCCAACAGCGCATATCTCGCTTTTGTACTTGCACCCAGAGGCCCGGTTACCGCCGCGGACAGTATGCGTCCGCGCGTCGCGCGGGAAAGCACTTCCATCGTTCCGTCTCCGCCGTCAGCAAGGGGTTTCTTAATAATACTTGCGCGTCCATAAAACCTCCGGATGCCTTTCTCAATTGCGTTGGCAGCTTCATTGGCGGTGAGGCTTCCTTTGAAAGCGTTGGGCGCCACAATTATCTTCATTCGAATCTCCTTGAGTCTTGTGTCCTATTTTAGCAAAAACCACACCAACAATTATAGAGATTTTGTTTAATGTTGCTTTCGTTATAAACGTTAAGAACGTTATTTTGCTATGCAGGACGAAGTCCTGCATGAATAATATCTTAGCTATCAAAACAAGACGCGCGAAGCGCGGCTTATTCTGCT
>CAIWWK010000129.1 GCA_903916325.1 Candidatus Firestoneibacteriota bacterium | reverse complement strand
ATTTACCGCGTGATCGCCCATGCGCTCAAGGTCATTCGTCATTTTAAGCGTCATAATAATCTGCCGCAAATTCTTCCCGGCCGGCTGCTGCCTGGCGATGAAGTTAACACAAACCTCATCGAGCCGTATTTCTTCGTCATTCGCGACAGGTTCTAGCTTCTCAATAATATTGTTAAGCAGTTCTTTGTCTCTCAGGAAAAACCCCTTAATGCTGTTCTCAACCATATTATCGATATAGCTGGCGTATGCGGTTATTTCCGTTCTTATTGCGTCTATTTTCTCCTGCATCTTTCCTCCGGTTTCAACTTTTTAGTTATGCAGCGCTTCCATTAATGTCCTAACTTTCTTCTCTATTATATCCCTGACTTTACGGTAGTTTTCGACCGAGCCGTTTTTAGGGTCCGGTATGTCCCACGTTAGCACTTCGCGTACAGGAACAACGGGGCATTCATCCTCACAACCGATATTCACGACATAATCAAATCTGGCAACAGGAAGCCCGTTAAAACTTTTCGGACTGCTATTAGAGATATCAATATGCTTCTCTTTCATAACTTCTATTGCGTACTCGTGAACATTTTTCCTGGGTTTTGAACCCGCGCTATAAACATTTATTTTGCCGGCGCCAAACAGATTCCCGAAACCCTCAGCCATCTGGCTCCTGCCGGCGTTTTCAACGCAGACAAAAAGTATGTTCCGCATGACAGGCTCCGGGCTCAACCGAATTTTCCGGTAAGATATTCTTCAGTTCGTTTGTCTTTGGGAACTGTGAAGAGTTTTTCTGTCTGCCCGAATTCTATAAGATCCCCTAGGTACATGAACGCCGTGTAATCAGAGACACGGGCGGCTTGCTGCATATTGTGGGTCACGATTATAATAGTGTAGAACTGCTTGAGTTCTATAATAAGTTCTTCTATTTTCCTCGTAGATATAGGGTCCAGGCTCGCGCAGGGTTCATCAAAAAGAATAACTTCAGGCTCAACCACCAGGCATCTGGCTATACACAAGCGCTGCTGCTGCCCGCCGGACAGTCTCAAAGCGCTGTCATTCAGCCGGTCTTTTATCTCGTCCCAAAGAGCTGCTTTCTTTAAAGATTCATATACTTTCTCGTCTATGAACTTCTTGTCTTTTATTCCCTTTATCTCAAGGCCGTAAGCCATATTTTCATAAATAGACTTTGGGAATGGGTTAGGCTTTTGGAAGACCATTCCGACTCTTCTTCTAAGTTCAACAACATCAACATCCTTGTTGAAAATATTCTTATTGTCTAAAAGAAGCTTGCCTTGAACCCTTGAGGAGCCGATTAAATCGTTCATTCTGTTAATCAACCTAAGAAAAGTCGATTTGCCGCACCCTGAAGGTCCTATTAGAGCCGTCACCTTATTGGCATAGATATCCATATTAATTCCGTTCAGGGCCTTCTTGCTACCGTAAAAGAAATCAACATTATCTGCCTTAACCCTGACTGTTTCCTTTAAGTTATTATCCATACTTTCTCCTTTGCCTTTGTCTTAAATAAATGGCTAGTGCCGAAACTGCCATTACCAGCAGCAGCAGTATAAAAGCGCAGCCATAAGCTATTGCTCTTTGCTTGTCAGGATGAGTTCCCTCGGTCATCAAAGCGTAAATATGATAAGGAAGGGCCAGCGTCTCTGACATGGGCCCGGTCGGAAAGCCTCTCATATAGAAAGTGGCTGCAGTAAAAAGAATTGGGGCTGTTTCTCCCGCAGCCCGTCCGATTGCGAGGATCACTCCGGTCATAATACCGGGAAGCGCCGTTGGCACAACTATTTTTTTTATGGTCTGCCACTTGGTTGCTCCCAGAGCAAGCGAGGCCTCTCTCATCGACTGTGGAACCGCAACTATAGCCTCATACGATGCCGAGATTATGCCCGGAAGCACAAGTATCGCCATAGTTAAGCATCCTGAAAGGATGCATACATTAAGCCCTAAATACTTCACAAAAAGCGCCAGCCCGAAAAGGCCGAAAACCACAGAAGGGACACCTGACAAATTGTTTACGCTAAGCCTGATTATGTTGATTATTACGCCTTTCGCCGCGTATTCCGTTATATAGATAGCGGTTATGAGACCGAGCGGTAACGCTATCAGAATTGATCCTATCGTAAGGTAAAGAGTTCCTACAATCGCCGGTGCAACTCCCCCTTCCGTCATTGCTTTCCTAGGTACATCCGTCAGGAACTGCCAGGACATAATTCCAATACCGCGGGACGTAATAAAATAAATCAAAGAACCCAGGAACAATATTGTTATGACTATGCATGTTATAAGCGCCGCAAATCCCAGGAACTGTGTTGTTTTCGGTTTTAGTATGCTCATACATCCAACCCCAATTTAATTCTATATTTTCTGCTGATAATCTCGGCAACAACATTAAAGACCAGAGTTATCAGGAATAAAATAAGCCCTATCGCAAAAAGCGAATGATAATGAGGGCTGCCCATAGCTGCCTCCCCCATTTCGGCAGCTATAGTAGATGTCATCGGTCTTACAGGATCAAAAATTGATTTTGGTATCATTGCGGCTCCGCCGGTTACCATCAGCACGGTCATGGTTTCTCCAATTACACGGCTAATGCCGAGTATGATTGCGGTTGAAATACCTGAGCCTGCGGCAGGGATAACTACCCTGATGAGCGTCTGCCATCTGTTCCCGCCAAGCGCGTAAGAAGCTTCACGGTAACTTCTCGGAACGAAACTCAGCGCGTCTTCCGCGATACTGCAAACAACGGGTATCGCCATTATTCCCAGAACTACCATACCGGTAAAAGCGCAGAGACCGGTCGGTATTTTCAGCACGGATTGAAGAAAGGGTGCTATTATTACCATTCCAAAGAAACCGAAAATAATTGAAGGAATACCGCCAAGCAGTTCAACTACCGGTTTTAATATATTCCGCTGTTTCTCGCTTGCCATTTCATGTATGTATAGGGCGCTGCCCATGCCTAGCGGAACGGCTATGAACATGGCGCCAAGAGTCACGATAAAGGAACCTGCGATTACCGGGAATATTCCGTATTCAGGCGGAACATGAGTAGGATACCAGGACATTCCGAATATAAACCTGATAATTCCGATATCTTTAAAAATAGGAAGTCCTTCATTAAAAAGAACAATTATTATGCCTAACAAAAATAAAAGCGACGAGAAGGCTGTCGCCATAAAAATCCATTCGTATATTTTTTCTTTTGTTTTGTACATTTTTTAAGCCGGCGGGCCCGTTGCCGGGCCCGCCGCCTCCATTGATACTATTTTAGCGGTACAAATCCCTGTGCTTCAACAAGCTTCTGCCCATCTGCACTGAGCAGCCAACCTATGAACTTCTTGATCTCTCCCTGAGGCTTGCCGTTTGTGTACATGAACAACGGTCTTGAGTAAGGGTAGCTGGCGTTGAGAACTGTAGCTTTGCTGCAGTCGACACCGTTCAGCGTGAGCGCCTTTACTGAAGAGGTAACATAACCCAGTCCGATATAGCCTATTCCGTTCGCTGTCTGTGCGACCGTGGTGGCAACAGCCTGGTTTGAAGCCTGAAGCAACGCATCCGGCCTTACTTTTGCGCCTTCAAGCGCAAGGGTACCAAACGCTTCGTATGTGCCGCTGGAAGTGTCTCTCGATACCACTACTATCTTTCCGGGTGTGCCGCCTACTTTTGACCAGTCATTTATCTCGCCGGTATAAATCTGTTTTACCTGCTTCTTGCTAAGGGCAGAAACGCCGTTCGCCGGGTTCACGATAACGACTATTCCGTCCATCGCGATTACATTCGCTTTCGGGTCAACGCCTTTTACAAGCGCGCCGGCTATCTCTGAACCTTTTATCGGCCTTGAAGAGTTGCCGATATCGCAAGTCGAATCCATCAGAGAAGATATTCCGACGCCTGAACCGCCGCCCCTGACGGTGATATTCACGTCAGCATTTTTGTCCATGTACGCCTCTGCCGCAGCCTGCGCTATCGGAAGAACCGTAGTTGAACCTTCCATCACTATCTTTGATTTATCCGCGCTTGCCGAAGCGGCAAGAGTAAGTACAAGAGCCGCAGAAGCCATAACTTTAAGTAATTTCATGTATCCTCCTTGTTTAGATTTAGTAGTTGAGCTGAACCATTACGTT
>CAIWWK010000128.1 GCA_903916325.1 Candidatus Firestoneibacteriota bacterium | reverse complement strand
CCTGAACCACTCCCCGTGCATTTTACCTTATAGGTCGGGTTCAGGGTGCGCCTTCGGCGCAACTCCATAAGATTAAGCAAATTTACTAAATCCATTGTGCATCGGCCGTCCACTGCCCTCCGTCAACTGCCCTCCGTCCTCCGTCCACCGCCCTCCGGTTTTACTGCGCATCCGCACATCTGCGCGTCCGCGCCTCTATACACCGCAGCCCGCCGGTTCCGGCAAATTAAGCGCCAGCTGCAAGGGCGCCGGTTTCTTCACAGGTTCTTCCGCCGGCTTCTTCTCCGGAACGATAGGAATGGCGTAAGAAATATTGTTCTTGTCGCAGTATCTCCAGATGCTGAAGTAAACATGCTTGTAAAATTCATTTATGCCTTTGTGGCGGTAAAGCTCGTTATTATAATTCAACTTTCCGACCGCTATCTCGTCCACGAAGGAGACCGCGTCAAGGAGCTTTGTGATATCCTGCTTCACCATAAATTCAGGCGGATAGGGCTCCAAGCTGACCCAGGTCTTACAACCCTTGTCGTGCAGGTATTTCAGCGCGGCAAGCCTTTCCGCGAGCGGCGCGGCTCCCGGCTCGTACTTTCTTCTGAAATCTTCATCAAGCGAGACCAGCGTTATGCCGTAATGATTCTCTTTTCCAGCGCCCTGCTTCTCCGCAACCTCTTTCGGATAGATTCCCTTGGTAAGCGTGGTGCAGGGAACCCCGCGGGAATTAAGTTTTGCCATAATGCGGAGCGTCAAATCTCTCACTTCCCCGCTGCCGTACATAAATATATCTGTAGCGAAGGACATATAGACGCGGCCAAGCCGGTTGCCCAGGCGGCTCATCTCCGAATCAAGCAGGTCAAGCGCGTTGCCCACCAGCTTCGGCTTGATCCAGTCCGCGTAGTCCTTGACTGCCCCGTGCCTCTGCTTTATGAGGAACGCGTAGCAGGGGTACTTGCACCCGTGGGAACAACCCTCGACATGGTTCAAGCAGAAGTCGGTGCTCTTAAACCCTCCGCGGTAAAGTAAGGTCTTGCGTGTTATGGTCTGCATGTTTCCTCCTGAAAAATTATTACACCGGTAAAATTTTCGCCTATATTCCGGTTGCCTGTTGACATATTAGCACAAATGTGCTATATTGTCAATAGTTAAAGATTCTGCAGGCGCTGTAAAGCGAATCATTAAGGTTGCTTAGCCGGAGGAAACATGGAAACTATATCAGAAGCCCAGAAAAGAGTACTGACCGCCATACGCGAGTGGTTCAGGGAAAATAACTCCGCCCCCACTCTCCGCGAACTCTGCAAAGAGACCGGCTTGAGCTCCACATGGACCATCAGGCATCACCTCAAGAAACTTGAGACAGCCGGATACATAAAAATTAAAGACAACCTCTCCCGCGGGATAGAACTCCTTCAGGGATTCGCCGGAGTGCCGTTAGTCGGAAGGATCAGCGCCGGCAGGCCCATCGACGCTATAGAGAATATAGAGAGCAGCGTGGAACTGAAAGACATGTTCAGGGGCATAGACGAGATCTTCGCGCTGAGGGTCAAGGGCGACAGCATGACAGGCGCCGGAATATTTGAGGGAGACCTGGTCTTTGTAAAGAAGCAGGCGACTGCCGTAAACGGCGATATCGTGGCCGCGACCATCAACGACGAAGCTGTTGTCAAAAGGTTCAAGAAGACCGAGACTTCAGTCCAGCTTATCTCGGAAAACCCCAAGTACGCCCCGATAATTTCAGATGAAGTAAAGATAGAGGGGAAAGTGGTGGGAATACTAAGAAAATACTAGAAGCTATAAACCAAAAAGCAAATTCTAAGCACGAAATTCTAAATAAAAACAAAATACAAAAGTAAAAACACTGAGAACACTTTGCTGTGCTTGCCTTTTTTGTTTAGAATTTAGAGTTTAGAATTTATTGCTTGGCGCACTTTGTGTTATTTGCCTTTTTAGGACGCCCCTATGAATGTTACCCGTGTTAATCAGCCCATTAAAGTCGCCGCGGTCTTCGACGGCCCTTCCATAAAACCCAAATGGTTTACCTGGGTCAATAAAAAATTCGAGATAAAGAAAATCGCAATGGTCTGGAAGAGCTACGACGGCTCTGCGAGAATGCTCCATTTTTCAGTAACTGACGGAAGTTCGCTGTACGAGATTAGTTTCAATAATAGAACTTACGAATGGAGGTTAGAGAAAATAGCTGTAGAATAAAATCTGTTCATAACGTTTGTAACGTAATACAAAACCAGCTCCACGCATTTTGAAAATTTTTACGTTATGAACGTTATTT
>CAIWWK010000127.1 GCA_903916325.1 Candidatus Firestoneibacteriota bacterium | reverse complement strand
GGTTTGCTCCGGGGGCGAACGGCTCGCCGGCTTTCCTGCCGTCCGGGGTAGCTCCGGTCTTTTTTCCGTAAAGCACGTTGCTGGTTATGGTCAGAATTGAAAGCGTCGGCGTTGCTCTCCTGTACACGGGATGCTTTCTGAACTCGCTTATGAAAGTTATGACCAGGTCCCTGCCGCGTTCGTCCGCGCGCTCTTCGTCATTCCCGAAAGCGGGGTATTCACCCTTGATAAGGAAGTCTTTGGTCAGGCCGTCCTTCCCGCGGATGGCGGAGACTTTCGCGTAGCGGATGGCGCAGAGAGAATCAACTACGACGGAAAAGCCGGCGATTCCGAAGGCCATCAGCCGGTCGACATTAGTATCCAGCAGGGCCATCTGGGCCGCCTCATAGTAATATTTGTCGTGGCACCAGTGGATGACATTCATGGTCTTCACGTACTGTTCAGCCAGCCAGGAAATTACTTTCATGAAATTGGCGAGAAAAGCGTCGTAATCTATGTGCCTGCCTGAAAGCAGGCGAATGTCGGGCACTACCAACTCGCCGTTTATCTCATCCCTGCCGCCGTTTAATGCGAGGAGCATTGCTTTTGGCAGGTTGCATCTTGCCCCGAAAAACTGCATCTGGCTCCCTGATTTTATCAGAGACACACAGCAGGAAATCCCGTAGTCATCGCCCGCGACAGGCCTCATAAGGTCGTCGTTCTCATATTGTATAGAGGAAGTCCTTATGGATACTTCCGCGGCGAATTTTTTCCAGCCTTCAGGAAGGCGGGGGGAGTAAAGCACCGTAAGGTTCGGTTCCGGCGCCGGCCCCAGATTGTTTAAGGTGTTTAGGAAACGGAAATCTGTCTTTGTAACTTTGGCGCGCCCGTCGCTGCCCATGCCGCCGAGTACAAGGGTTATCCAAACAGGATCTCCGGCAAATATTTCTTCGTATTCCGGCGCGCGCAGCTGGCGAATGAGGCGGAGTTTAATTGTCAGGTCGTCGATAAGTTCCTGCGCGCCTTGTTCGTTCAGTTTTTTTCTCTTGAGGTCTCTTTCTATGTAGCAATCAAGGAAGGCCGAGATGCCGCCGATGGACATAGCGGCCCCGTCTGATTCCTTTGCGGCCGCGAGGTATGCCAGGTACAGCCACTGGACCGCTTCGCGCGCGTTTTTTGCGGGGCGTGTCAGGTCGAAGCCGTAAGATTTGCCGAGCGCCGCAAGATCCTTAAGCGCCTGTATCTGCAGCGATACTTCTTCACGGCTTCTGACATCTTTTGTTTCCATCGCGGAATCCATACTGCCCAGGTCGTCCTGTTTGTACTTAATCAGCCTTTCCAGTCCGTAGAGCGGAACCCGCCTGTAATCGCCGATAATCCTGCCGCGCGCATAGTTGTCAGGAAGTCCGGTGATGATTCCGAGCCGGCGCAGCTGCTTCATCTTTTCCGTATAGACGGAGAAGACGGCGTCATTGTGCGACCTTCTGTACTTCGTGTATATTTCCGCGAGGTTTTTATCAAGCTTGAAACCGTGAGCTTCACAAGCCCTCTCGACGAGCCTTACGCCGCCGACGGGTTTAACG
>CAIWWK010000126.1 GCA_903916325.1 Candidatus Firestoneibacteriota bacterium | reverse complement strand
GCTCTGCACCGGCTGCCAGTACTGCGACGGCTGCCCTGCTGGAATAGAAGTCGCAAGGAATATGCTCGCCTATAATTATACGATACTTGAGCGCAGGGAAAGATATTTTGATGTTATGCGGATGCACTGGGGCCTTCCCGCGGACCAGGCGGATAAATGCACAGAGTGCGGACAGTGCGAGAAAAAATGCACCCAGCGCCTGGATATAATTCAGCGGCTTAAAAATATCTCAAAGTGGGGAAAAGAGCGCCAGCCGACTAAAGGAGCTTAATGAAAGACACACCGCCAATCTCGCCGAATAAATATCAAACTATTCCATATTATGCCCGCAGGCTGGCCGCGCAGAAAAAACTGCTGGGGTTTAATGCAAAAACACTTCCCGAATGGAAGCGCTGGCGTTCCAAGCTTACGGCTAAACTGAAAAAACTGACAGGCTATAACAATTTGCAGCCTGCTCCCTTGAAACCCAAAATCACGGAGAGCGTTGATTGCGGGAGCTATATCAGGCAGAAGGTTGAGATTCAGTGCGAGCCCGGGCTTTATATGCCTTTCTTTGTTCTTATTTCCAAGAACGGCAAAGGGCCTTTCTCTCCGGTTATTGCGGTCCATGGCCATTCAAGCGCCGGAAAAATGGCGGTGGCGGGAATTCCTTTTAATAAAGAACACGCGAAGTCAATCAAGGAGCACAATTACGCGTATGGAGTTGAATTTGTAAAGAAAGGCTGCATTGTATTCTGTCCGGACGCCCGCGGGTTCGGGGAAAGGCGCGAAAAAGGGCCTGTTCCGATGATGGGGCAGTCCTGCGGTATCTTAAATCCCGCAGGCTATCCTCTCGGCTTGACGCTTGCCGGTATGTGGGCGTGGGACCTGCACCGCCTCATAGATTATATAGGCACCCGCGCTGACAGCAAGCCCGGGAAACTGGCCTGTGTCGGGCTTTCTGGCGGAGGGCTTCAGGTCCTTTATGCGGCGGCCCTTGACGAGCGGATTACTTGCGCGGTAATAAGCGGCTATTTCTATGGAATCAAACAATCCCTTATGGATATCGTCTGCTGTCAGTGCAACTATGTCCCCGGGCTTTGGAATTACGCGGACATGGGAGATCTCGGCGCGCTGCTTGCCCCGCGCCCCCTCTGTATTGAAAGCGGGACAAAGGACGAGCTAAACGGCGCGGGAGGCATAAAGAATGTTAACGGTCAGGTGGCAATAACACGCAGGGCCTACCGCCTTCTTGGCGCGCAAAAGAACCTGGTCCATGATATTTTTGAGGGGGACCACCGTTGGAACGGTGAAAAGTCAGTGCCGATGGTAATAAAACATTTTCAGGATGGAAACAAAAAATAACTGGAGGGAAAATGTTCGATGTTATGAAGTATGGAGCGCGCGGGGACGGCTCGGGTAATGATTCCGCGGCCATTCAGAAAGCCATTGACGCGTGCAGCAAGGCGGGAGGCGGGCGGGTTGTAATCCCTTCAGGGAAGGTCTGCAGGTGCGGCCCGTTCAAACTTGCCAGCCATATAGACCTTCATATTGAAACCGGCGCGAGGCTGGAAGCCATCCCTGACATAAAACTTTATCCTGAGTTCGGGCTTACCTCTCTCGGCGGCGAGGGGCAGAAATGGATACACGCGGAAAACGAGGAGTTTATTTCAATAACCGGGGGCGGGATAATTGACGGAAAGGGAGTGGCCTGGATGAAGTCGGAAGAGAAATATGGTTTCCGTATGGATGCCGGAAGACCGTTTATCATAGATCTCGAGAACTGCAGGCATGTAACGATCCGGGATATCACCTTCCGCGATGCGCCCTTCTGGACTCTCCACTTCCTTGGCTGCTTTGACCTGCTGATGCAGGGCTCCAGGATTATCAATAATTTGAAGATAGGCAACTCCGACGGCATAAATATCGACCGCTGCAAGAATGTCAGGGTTGTCGGCTGTCACATTGAAGCCGGGGACGACTGCGTCTGTGTGAAAAGCATTGAGCCGGGCCACGAAGAAAAATACGGAGCCTGCGAGAATATTACAGTTACGGGCTGCACGCTTATCTCAACTTCCGCTGCCGTGAGGCTGGGCGGAGAGAGTTTCGGGCTAATGAGGAACATCATAATTTCAAACTGCACAATTAGCAGGTCAAACAGGGGCCTCGGGATTATGATGAGGGATGGCGGAGTTATCTCCGATGTGCTCTTCTCAAATATCACGGTGGAAACGCGTTTCTTTGAGCCAAAGACCTGGTGGGGTTCGGCGGAACCCATACACATAACATCTTTCAGCATGAAAAAGGGAGCTCCGGCCGGAATTGTCAGAAACATAAGGTTCCATAATATTAATTGCAACTCTGAGAACGGCGTTTATATTGCCGCCTCCAAACCTGAAGACATCCAAAATGTTATAATGGAAGGCGTCCGGATAGAGCTTAACAAGACATCAAAGCACAAGGGTGGGTATTTTGACAGGCGGCTCTGTTGTGAAGAAGGCATAGTTGAAGTCCCTACATCGGGCTTCGTGATATCCAAAGCGATGGATATTAGACTTCGGAACTGCGAGGTGGCCTGGGGAAAGAACCGCCCGGAATATTTCCGTCACGCGGTTTATGCCGGGCACGCGCCCGGTCTTGAAATAACTAATCTCCGCGGGGAGTCTGCGTTCCCGGGAAAATATGAGGTTGTGAAAAAAGCCTGAAAAGGCTTTTAAAAGGAGGAATCATAATATGGTTAATAACGGAAAGGACATACAGGTGATGAAGGAGCTGGCAAAGGAGTACGCCGGACTTGCCGCGAGGAAGGAGAACGAAGAGAACAGAAAGCTCTGGAGCGCGCATTTATCAAAGAAGCGCACCCGCCCGCCCCTGCTTGTGACCTACGGCTACTGGAACGCCTGGTGCCAGGAGGTTTTCGGGGACAAGGCTCTTAAATGTTTCGACCCCTTTTTCAGGGATTGCGAGCGGCGTCTTCGCATGCGCATCTTCCAGGGGAAGATAAAGGACAACTTCATACACGAACCGTGGCTCTTTCACTTTGCCCGGATTAAGGGAACCTGGGGCGATTTCCTCGGAGTAAAATTTGAAAATAAACGGCCGGAAGCCGGCGGGGCGTGGAAGTTCAATCCGCCGATAAAAGAATGGTCCGATATGGCAAAACTCAAGAAACCCGGCCATTTTGTTTACAAAAAGGAAACAGAGGAAGAGCACAACAGGCTTCTGGAAGCCGTCGCTCCCTACATGGAAGTTGATACAAACAGGGCCACGCCGTATCTTACCGGGCAGGGTGACCTTGGCAGCACGCTCGCGAACCTCCGCGGGCTGGAACAGATAATGATAGACATGTATGATTCGCCTAAGGAACTCCACTCCCTCGTCAAATTCCTGGCAGACGCGCTCTATGAAACCTATCAAATGGTTGAAGACGCAGGGGATTTCAGCCTTACAAACGGCTACAATCAGGCAATGCCTTACAGCGAAGAACTGCCGCGGCCCAAGGTAAACGCATACGGCGCAAAGATGAATCAGCTCTGGGCCTTCTGCGCCGCGCAGGAATTTACCCTGGTATCACCTGAAATGCACGAAGAATTTATGCTGAATTATCAAATTCCGATAATGGAAAAATTCGGCCATGCTGCCTACGGTTGCTGCGAGGATTTGACAGAAAAAATTAAAATCATCAGAAGAATAAAAAATCTCAGGCAGATAAGCATCGCTCCGGCTGCAAATATTAAAAAATGCGCCGAGCAGATAGGCACTGATTATGTCATCTCCTGGCGTCCGAATCCCACGGACGCGGTCTGCGGCAAGTTCAATGAAGAAAGCGTGAGAGGTGTCATAAGGAAAGGACTTGAAGCGCTCAAGGGCACGAACTTCCATATATTACTCAAGGATGTTGAAACCGTCGAAGGCGATGTCTCCCGTCTCTGGAGATGGGCTGATATGGTCAATCAGGAACTTGACAGGGCGGGATATTAGATTGAACAGGCAAAAGTTCCTTGCCGAGGCGTTGATGTGCTGAAACCGCTTAAAGTTCTGGGCTTGCCGGCAATCTTCCTGTTGCTGGCGTCTGCGGCAATTTGTGCGGTTATTCCGCCCGCAGGAAAACTGCCCGCCGGTGATAGCAAGCTTGTTGCTCCCGCGCCTGAGGTTACCGGAACAGGCGAAAGTTCCGCCTCTTCTGCTACTTCTTCCGCAGACAGCACCATCCCTCCAATCCCGTCTCTCGAGGACTGGGAAAACAATATGAAGACTTATGCTGTAAAGTTAAAGACTCAGACCCAGTATATGAGCGAAACCCTGGTCTGGTATTACGACGGCACAAAGGTTTTCTACCAGATTGCGGAGTATACCAAAGACAAAAGCTGGCTTGAAGGCGCGAAGAATGTCCTGAGCTGGTATCGCGATCAATATGTAATAAAGAATAACGGCAAGATTGGCGGCTGGAGGCTTTTCCCTCACGGATTTCTTATGGATTACAAGGCTACGGGAGACATTAAATCAAAAGAAGCCATTATTATGCTGGCTAAAAACGGTGCTTTCGCGAGCGAGAGGGGCACTCCGGCAAAACTTAACAATGTAGGGTTGAGCAGAGAGACTGCCTACAATATCAACTGCTACGAGGTTGCCAGGGAACTCGGAGAACCGGGGTTCTCGGGACGGGATGCCTTCATAGATGTCGCGCTCAGCCATCTTCAGCAATGGACCGGCTGGTTAAAGAGTAACCCGGACGCGAAGAATTATCCCTGGGTTGCTTCCAACGGCACGGGGTTTCAACCCTTCATGGTAGGCCTTACCTGCGAAGCTCTTATCAGAGTTTGCGAGAACAACGGCGTTGATTCAGGGAAAAAGCAGCAGATACTTTCCGCTATAAAAGAGATGGCAACCCTGATGTTCAACGCGGCATGGATGAAGGATAAGGCCACCTTCTGGTATGAGAGCCAAAAAAGACAGCCGGCGCCTGATTTAAATCTTCTTATCTGCCCGCTCTACGGCTGGGTCTGGCATCATACCGGCGATATCGCTTTCCTTGAGATGGGCGACAAGCTCTTTCAGAGCGGGGTGTTCGGCGCCTATCTTAACGGCGGCAAGCAGTTTAGCCAGAACTACCGCTGGAGTTTTGATTATGTGAAATGGAGAACAGACCCGCCTTTGTCCGGAGGAGGATCCTCTTCCATGAGCGCGGCGGAAACCAGCCCCGCTCTTGTTTCCATCCTGGGCAAAAAACCCGGCATGACTCCGGCCTTGATTAGTTCTATGTCGGCAAAGGGATTAAAAGATAACGATATAATTGCCTGCTATTGCGCCTCAAAGTATACGGAAATGAAACTGCAGGAACTTATCAAAGCAAGGACGGAAGTTACTACAAACTACGAGTTCCTGTTCAATGTTTTGAACCATGACCGCGAGAAGATTAAGGCTGTAAACAGCGAAGAAGAGCTTATAAAAAAAGAGCTCGGTCCTGGCAGGCCGTAGGACAGGGAGACAATAATGGACAGCGCGCTTTTATTGCTTGCGGGAACTGCCGGTGCGGTGGGCTTTATTCACACGCTTGTCGGACCGGACCATTACCTGCCTTTTATAGTTCTTGCTAAGGCGAGGAAATGGAGCGCGTTAAAAACGGCCGTGATAACAGCGTTATGCGGGTTGGGGCATGTTCTGAGTTCTGTTGTCCTCGGGCTCGCTGGCATAGCCCTCGGAGCTGCCGTCTTCAAGCTGGAAAAAATTGAGTCGTTGCGCGGCGATTTTGTCGGCTGGCTCTTCCTGATTTTCGGATTTACATACTTTATCTGGGGACTGCACAGGGCCTATAGTATGAAGGCACATTTACACGAACACGCGCACGAAGACGGCAGCTTGCATTCACACGCGCACATCCATCCGGAAGGTCACGCGCATGCCGAAGGTTCTGATTTAAAGAAGATGACTCCCTGGGTCCTGTTTATTGTATTCGTTTTCGGGCCGTGCGAGCCGCTTATCCCGCTTGTAATGTATCCGGCCGCCACGAAG
>CAIWWK010000125.1 GCA_903916325.1 Candidatus Firestoneibacteriota bacterium | reverse complement strand
TTGTTTCCATGGATTTCTGCGGCGATCCGAGGTCTTCAATCGTTGACGCTAAGTCAACGCTTGTGATAGACGGAACGATGATTAAGGTCGTTGCGTGGTATGACAATGAATGGGGCTATTCAAACAGGGTTGTTGACCTTGCCCAGATACTCGCAAAGAAAGGATTATAATTGACGACATTGGGCGCGGCAGCCCTCCGGGGCTGCCGTTCCCAATAAATCAAACAGCAAATTCTAAACACTAAATACTAAGAAAATCAAAAAGCAAATTATAGGCGCTAAGCACTAAAGAATACAGAAAACATACTTATATCTTTTTTTTCTTGTCTTTGTTGTTTGTACTTTGTTTAGAATTTCGTGTCCGCCTATTTGCTTGCAAATAGGCGGGATCTGGCGTGAAGAACTTCAGGCGGACTTAGAATTTAGAATTTTTCTTTCTCTCGGAGGTTTTATGCCAAAGTTATCCATAAGGGATGTTGATTTTAAAGGTAAAAGAACTCTTGTCCGTGTAGACTTCAATGTTCCGCTTGATGCTTCCCTGAATGTGGCGGATGATACCAGGATAAAAGAAGCGCTTCCGACCATCAAATACATCGCCGAAAAAGGCGGTAAAGTTATATTGGTTTCCCATATGGGCAGGCCTGACGGAAAAGTTGTTGAGAAGTTGAGAATGGCGCCTGCAGCCAAGAAGCTTGAACAGCTGCTCGGAAAACCGGTGCTTACTGCGAAAGACTGCGTTGGCCCGGAAGCAGAGAAAGCCGTCGCGGCAATGAAGGACGGGGATGTGCTCTTGCTTGAAAATGTCCGGTTTCACGCTGAAGAAGAGGAAAATGACCCGGCATTTGCAAAACAGCTTGCAGCGCTTTGCGATGTCTATGTTAACGACGCTTTCGGGACGGCGCACAGGGCGCATGCTTCAACCGAAGGAGTGGCAAAGTTCGTAAAGATCGCAGCCTGCGGATTCCTTATCGAAAAAGAGATTAAGTATCTGGGCATGATTGTAGGCGGAGCTCAGAAACCGGTTGTTGCGATAATCGGCGGCGCCAAGATATCCGGAAAAATTGATGTCCTGACGAATCTCCTCGGAAAAGTTGACACGCTCATCATCGGCGGCGCCATGGCTTACACATTCCTTCGGGCGAAGGGACAAAATACCGGCAAGTCGCTTGTTGAGGAAGACAAGATCAGCCTGGCAGCCAGCATTATTAAGACGGCGGCGGAGAAGGGAGTTAAACTGCTGCTTCCGGTTGACCATATTGTTACGGCAAATAAGGATAACCCCTCGGACGCGAAATGCGTGAAAGATATCCCTGACGGGTTGACAGCGCTGGACATAGGCGAGGAGAGCATAAAACTCTTCTCTGACGAGATTAAGAGATCAAAAACTATCTTCTGGAACGGGCCGTTGGGTTTTTTCGAAATACCGCAGTTCGCGAAAGGAACAATGGCTATTGCCAAAGCAATAGCTGACTCAGGAGCCGTCTCGGTTGTGGGAGGCGGGGATTCAGTCTCTGCCGTAAAGAAATCAGGAGTTTCCGGAAAGATTACGCATATTTCCACCGGAGGCGGGGCTTCACTTGAATTTATCGAAGGAAAGGAACTGCCGGGTATTGCCGCGCTCAACGAAAAATGAGCCTCCCGGCTTGAAGGCAGGAGTGTTTTTATCGTAGTGATGAGATTAATCATGCCGAATTTCCGCTAAGACGGATTCTTCGGCGCAGCCCTATAGTCACGGAGCCGCCTTGGATATCATAGACAGCTTGAATGAAATGAAAAGCAGGAGCCCGGGGGTATTGCTGTCGTATTCCGGAACCTTTTTTATCATACTGCTTGGGCTGGAATTCCTTATTAACGGCTGGGATCCTGATTTTTTCCTTATGTGGATTATTGTCGCGTCGGCGAGCGTTGTTATTGTCGACATCAGCAACAATCACAAGATAAACAACCTGACTACGGTAAACAAACAGCTCCATTACATCGAGGAGCTCACCCAGGCTCTGAGGACCTCAACAAATCTGAATGCTGTCCTCGGGTTGGTGTTGAAGAATCTTACGGAAGAACTTAAGTATGACAGAGTCCTGATCTTCTCGCTGGAAACGGACGAAAACAAGAAAGAGCTTCTCCGGCCGGTCTCGGCGATAGGCATAGATTTTGAAAGCGTTAAGAATTTTACTTTCAAGCTTGACAAGTCTCTTGATATGGTGCCCCGCGTAGCTATAGAGCGCATGGGCTACATAATAAAGAACGCCGCGGATGATTACAGGTGCTCTCAGTTATTCGTGAACCTGCTGGGGTTGAAGGAATATATTATTCTTCCCCTTGTCGTTAAGAATGTGGCGGTCGGAGTCCTGCTTGCGGATAATGTGTTGAATAAGAAACGCATTGAAGAGATCGATCTTGTGCCGCTGACCTCTTTCGCGAACCAGGTGGCAATGGGCATAGAAAACGCCAAGCTTTATCAAAAAATAGAATATCTTGCGATTGTCGACGGCCTGACCAATGTTTATAATCACAGGTATTTTCTGGACTCCCTGCGGGAAGAACTCGCGAGGATGATCAGGTACGAGAAGGAAGGCATGTTGTCGCTTATCATGCTGGATGTTGACCACTTCAAGTCCTACAATGACAAGAACGGCCACCTGGCCGGAGACGCGGTGCTTGTTGAAATCGGGCAGATACTGAAGAGCCTCTGCAGGCAGGTGGATGTGGTGGCCAGGTACGGAGGGGAAGAATTTATAATAATGCTTCCCTCTACGGGAAAAGACGGCGCGATTATCCTGGCGGAAAGAATACGGAAAGAGATAGAGGAACACGCCTTTGAGTTCCGCGCCGGTCAGCCTGGAGGCAGGCTTACCGTAAGTCTCGGTGTTTCGGCCTTCGGGATTGACGGCAATACTCCGGATTTGCTGATTAAGAAGGCGGACAGCGGTCTTTATGAAGCTAAAGAAGCTGGAAGGAACAGAGTTTGCAGCAAGTAAGCAGTTTCAAAAGGATGAATATGAGTCTTGCGGTTGTAGGTTCGGTTGCTCTGGATTCCGTCAGGACCCCTTTCAAATCTGTTGACAGGGTGCTTGGAGGTTCCTGCACATATTTTTCCTATGCCGCGAGCTTCTTCACTCCGGTGAAGATGGTCGGCGTTGTCGGAAAGGATTTTCCAGCAAAATATCTGCGGGAGCTTAAGGGGCGCGGTATTGATACCGAAGGCGTGGAAGTTGCCGCCGGAAAAACCTTCAGCTGGACCGGCGAGTATAAGTTTGATATGAATGTGAGAGAAACCCTAAAACTGGACCTGAATGTTTTTGCTGATTTTTCCCCGAAGGTCCCTGCTTCTTACAGGAACAGCAGTCATCTTTTCCTGGCAAACATAAACCCCGGTCTGCAGCTAAAGGTACTGGAAGAGATTAGCTCCGCAAGGCTTGTAGCGTGCGATACAATGGATATCTGGATAAAATCCGACAGGGTAAAACTCCTGCAGCTCCTTAAGAAAGTTGACATACTTTTCCTTAATGATTCCGAGGCAAGGGAACTTTCGGGAGAGGCAAATCTCATTAAAGCCGCGGTAAAGGTAAAGAAGCTTGGCCCGGAAATAGTCGTAATAAAGAAAGGCGAACACGGGAGCATCCTGTTCTCCGGTGACTGGCATTTTGTGGCGCCGGCATACCCCCTTGAGAACGCAATTGACCCGACCGGCGCGGGAGATTCATTCGCCGGCGGTTTTATGGGCTATATCTCTACCGTGAAGAAGATAAACGAAGAGGAGATTAAGAGGGCCCTTGTTTTCGGAACTGCCGCGGCTTCTTTCTGCGTGGAAGATTTTTCGGTGAACAGGTTCAGGAAGGCGGACCGGGCAAGTATCAACAAGCGCTTCAAGGAAATAAGGAACTTCACACAATTCAAAGACATATAAGAGGGACTTACAATGATAGACTCCAATAGAATAAAAAGACTGCCGCCTTACTCTCTCGGAAAGATAAAAGCTATCATGAGCGAGCAGAGGGCGAAGGGCGTTGATGTAATTGATTTCGGCATGGGGAATCCCGACAAGCCGACACCCGCTTACATAGTGGACAAGCTCTGCGAGGTGGCGCGCGACCCCAAGGCGCACAGGTATTCTGTCTCAAAAGGCATGCTTAACCTCCGCAAGGCTATGGCCCACAGGTACAAAGAGGATTTTGATGTCGACCTTGACCCGGAATCCGAGATTATAGCAACTATTGGAGCGAAGGAAGGCATCTCGCATCTGGCGATGGCCATGATTGACGAGGGAGATGTCGTGCTGGTTCCAAACCCGACTTATCCAATACACCTTTACAGTGTCGTCATAGCCGGCGGCAATCTTGTCAGCATCCCGCTTACCAAAGAGAACGGGTTCAAGGTTGATCTTGAGAAAATTAAAAAGAATAACTTCTGGCCGAAGCCGAAGATGATGGTCTTGAGTTACCCCCAGAATCCCACGACCGCTTCCGTTGACCTGAAATACTTCGAGGATGTGGTAGCGTTTGCGAAAGAGAATGACATTATGATTGTGCACGACCTTGCTTATAAAGATCTGGTTTTTGACGGTTACAAAGCCCCTTCGTTCCTCCAGGTAAAAGGAGCGAAAGATGTCGGAGTCGAACTCTTTTCAATGTCCAAGTCCTATAACATGCCGGGCTGGCGCGTCGCTTTCTGCATGGGAAACAAAGAAATGATCGCGAACCTTGCAAAGCTGAAAAGTTATATGGACTACGGGATGTTCATTCCCATTCAGGTGGCGGCTATCACGGCGCTTCGCGGTCCTCAGGATTGCGTCAAAGAGATCGCGGAGACCTACAGGAAGAGAAGGGATGTGCTTGTTGACGGGTTGGCGAAGGCCGGCTGGACTATACCTAAGCCGAACTCTACGATGTTTATCTGGGCCGAGATACCGGAAAAATTCAAGGCCATGGGTTCTCAGGCCTTCGCTCAAAAATTGCTGCTTGAAGCCGACACGGTAGTTTCCGCGGGGGTCGGTTTCGGAGAGTACGGCGAGGGTTATGTCAGGTTTGCCCTTATTGAAAATGAGGACAGGACCAGGCAGGCGATTAGGAACATTAAAAAGCTGCTGGAGAACGCTTAGGTCTGAAGCGCAGAAGGCATGCCATGAACCCGAGTTGTAACGAGTGGTTCATGGGCAGATGCGCGGATGCGCGGCAGGCGTTTGCTGAGGACAGAAGACAGTGGACAGATGGCCGAATTTGGAGATTAAAGATGCCGGAGAGAAAGATAAAAATAGACAAGGAAAGATGCAAAGGGTGTCTCTATTGCATTGAATTTTGTCCCAGGAAATCCCTTGTTGTCGGCAAAGGCTCGAATGCAAGGGGCTACGCGTTTGTCGAAATTAATGATGAGGGGAAGTGCACTTCCTGCGCTATCTGCGCGCTGATGTGCCCTGAAGCCGCCATAGAAGTCCGGAAGGACAAATGAAAAGCGCAAAACAATTAATGAAAGGAAATGAGGCTATAGCGGAAGCCGCGATACTTGCAGGCTGCCGTTTTTATGCCGGTTACCCTATCACTCCCCAGAACCAGATACCCGAGTATATGTCCTGGAGGATGCCTGAAGCCGGAGGTTCCTTTATTCAGGCTGAGAGCGAGCTTGCCGCCATTAACATGGTGCTTGGGGCGTCCGTCGCCGGCGCGAGGGCAATGACCTCGTCTTCAAGTCCAGGCATAAGCTTAAAGCAGGAAGGAATATCTTACATGGCGGGCATGGAACTTCCTGCGCTGATTGTAAACATGCAAAGAGGAGGCCCGGGGTTGGGGAACATTCAGGGTTCTCAAGCCGATTATTTCCAATCGGTAAAGGGCGGCGGCCACGGAGATTACAGGCTTATAACCCTGTCGCCGTCAACGGTGCAGGAAGCCGCGGATCTTACCGCAGAAGCGTTTTATCTGGCTGACAAGTACAGAAACCCGGTACTGCTTCTTTCCGACGGTATTCTCGGTCAGATGATAGAACCGGTTGAATTTTCAGAGAAAAAATTTCCTAAACTTCCGCCCAAAGATTACATCCTGGACGGCTGTGAAGGAAGGAAGCCCAGGAATCTGTTTTCTCTAATGATGGCGCCGGGCGCCCTTGAGAAACATAATTTCAAACTCGCGGCAAAATACGCGGAGATAGAATCCAAAGTCAGGAAGTTTGAGAGTTACAAGACAGAAGACGCGGATATCCTCATAATAGCCAACGGCATAATAGGCAGGATTAGCAAGGGCGCGGCAAATCTTTTAAGAGCTTCCGGAGTCAAGTGCGGGGTTTTCCGCCCGATAACGCTGTGGCCTTTTCCGTACAGTGAGATTAAGGCCGCAGCCGCGAAAGCTAAAAAGGTCCTTGTGGTTGAACAGAACATGGGACAGATGGTGGAAGATGTAAGGCTGGCTCTGCTGGATGATTCTAAAGTCAGTTTCTTCGGGAGGCCGGGAGGCGGATGTCCCGTTCCTGAAGAGATCGCGGATAAGGTCAGGGAGATAATGAAGTGAAACAGGTATATTGCAGGCCGGAGAGCCTTAAAGATAACGCTAATTCCTACTGCCCGGGCTGCGGTCACGGGATAGTACACAGGATTGTCGCGGAAGTGATTGATGAACTGGGTGTCAGAGAGAAGACCATTGGTATTGCGCCGGTAGGCTGCGCGGTTTTTGCATACGATTACTGGAATTTTGACGTAACCGAGGCTCCGCACGGCAGGCCGCCGGCTGTTGCGTGCGCCATCAAGCGTGTTTTGCCTGACAGGGTGGTTTTCACCTATCAGGGAGACGGCGATCTGGCATCCATCGGCACGAATGAGATAATCCATTCTGCGAATAGAAGCGATAACATTACCGTCATATTTATCAATAACGCCAATTACGGGATGACCGGAGGCCAGATGGCTCCGACTACTCTTCCCGGCATGAAGACTACAACCACCCAAAACGGGCGCGATGTGAAAGTATCGGGTTATCCCGTCCGTGTTTGCGAGCTGCTTGCCACTCTTGAAGGGACAAGATATCTGGAACGCGTTATGGTTACCGATCCCGCGAACATTAACAAAGCGAAAAAGGCCATTAAGAAAGCTTTTCAGGCGCAGCTAGACAGAAAAGGATTCAGCCTCGTGGAAGTCCTCTCGCCCTGCCCGGTAAACTGGGGAAAGTCCCCGCTTGACGGCTTAAAGTTCGTAAAAGAAGAGATGACAAAGTATTTTAAGTTAGGCGTGATAAAGGACGAAACGGTTCAGTCACAAGCATAAAGGATAAGTAAAATGGAAAGAAGTCTAATCATGTGCGGCAGCGGCGGGCAGGGCATTCTCCTCGGAGGAAGCCTTGCGCTTGTGGCCGCGTTCAGTGAAGGGAAGAAAGTAACCTGGCTCCCTTCATACGGCGCCGAAAAGAGGGGAGGACTCTCCTATTGCGCGGTGGTAATTTCCGATGAAGAGATCATGTCTCCGGTGCTGGGACTCGTTGAATATATAATCGGATTGGACACAATCGGCTTCAATGTTTACAAAGGCAGTATTTCAAAAGGCGGGGTTTTCATAATAAACTCATCCCTGGTTAAGGACGGAAAGAGTCTTTCCGGCTGCAAGGTTGTTGAACTGCCAATCAGCGATATTGCAAAGGATGTCGGTTCGAACCGTGTTGTAAACATGGTCTCTCTCGGAGTTTATGCCGCGCTTTCGAAAGCGGTAAAGCTCGATTCGTTGAAGGCAGGACTGGAAGAAGTAATGTCTTCACGGCACAAGGATATGATCGCGATCAATATCAAGGCCCTGGAGAGGGGTTATAGTGAGGGAGGCGGTAAATAATGGCGGTTTATTCTGACAAGATCAAGTTTGGGACCAAAGGTCACACTGATATTATTGATATTACCAATTTTCTGGATCGCAAGGTGCAGGACAGCGCTATCAAAAACGGCCTGCTCAATGTTTTTGTTCCGGGGGCCACCGGCGCGCTTACCACCATTGAGTATGAGCCGGGGCTTGTTGCGGATCTTAAGTCTTTCTTTAACCATGTCCTGCCTGAAAATGGAATGTATAATCATAACCTGACTCACCCTGACTCAAACGGGCACTCGCATATAAGGGCGAGTCTCATTGGGCCTTCTATAACTATTCCCGTGGTTGGCAGCAAGATGAAACTTGGGGTTTGGCAGCAGATAATCTTCATAGATTTTGACAACATTCCCCGAGACCGCGAGCTGGTAGTACAGATGGTAGGCGAGTAAAGCTCTTTTAAAAATAGTATTTCCAAAACACTGATTAGCCAAGATGCTATTCAGTGTTTTTTTTTGCCACGAAATGCCTCATTGTCTGTATATATACACGCAGGCGGAATCCCGCCAAGGAGGCAATATGCAAGAGAAAGTGAAACAACCGCCGGTGTATTCCGGGGTATGCAAGTCGGGTAAAAGGGTGTTTTTCTTTGATGTCAAGAAGGCGTCTAACAACACCAACTACCTTATTGTCAGCGAGTCCTCGTTTGACAAAGAGGGCAACAAACGGAGAAATTCACTCATGATCTTTAATAATGAGCTTTCTCCCTTCATTGAAGAGCTGAAGAAAGCAGCAGAGCATTTTGAAATACCGGAACCTGCGGGAGTTTAGCCGCCCACGGCCAAGTTCAGATATGAACGCGGCAACATAAACCTCTCCGTTCGGTCCGGATTGCCTTGCGGGATAGCGCCTCTTCAGGTACTATCCCGTAATGGCAAATCCCGACAAAGGCAAAATAGAGAAACTTCTTTGTGTTTTAAAACAGGAGCGCAGCGAGAAGAATCTGCGCGCCCTTGCCAATGCGGTAAGCGGGAAGGTGAAAGCGGACCTCTACAGGTTCAAACTGACGCGCGAGCAGGCGGAAGAGGCCTACTCAGACTGCATGGAAAGGCTTTTTGTGAGAGGCGCTCTTGAGGCTTTTGATCCCGCAAAGGCAATGGCAGAGACATATATAGGAGCGATTGTCAGAAACGCAGTATTCGCGATGCTTGAAACACTCTCCCGCGAGAGGTCAAAGACAACTTCAATTTCCGCCCCGATAGCAGGAATAGAAGCGTCTGCGCCGGAAGAGTATCTTGTATCCGGGGAAATAGCGCCTGATTCAGCCGTCCTGGCAGACGAAATGTTAAGGCATATCAGGGCAGCAGTATTGTCTATCAGGAATGAAATGCACCGCGGTTTATATCTTCTCTATCTGATGAGCGGGGCCGCGCTTAAATACGAAGATTTAGGGGATGTCTTCGGACAGAAGCAAAACAGCGCCCGCAGTATCATAAAGAGGTGCAAGCAGCATGTTGCTGCAACACTTGAAAAAGAGTTTGGAGGCATATTCAGCGCGCTAAGCCCCGGAGATCTCGAGGCCGTAAAAGCCCGCGTCTCAAAAATTGAAACCTGGGCCGGAACATCCGCGTCAGACGGCCTGGAGGAAATTGAAGCGCTTGGTTCCGCAGGCAGTCTTACCGGAGCTTCATCAGTCTGCGGAAAGAGTAGAGATGATATATC
This sequence comes from Candidatus Firestoneibacteriota bacterium, assembly GCA_903916325.1. GTDB lineage: Bacteria > Oederibacteriota > D2-FULL-39-29 > D2-FULL-39-29 > CAIOVX01 > CAIOVX01. The sequence continues at coordinate 7,695 of CAIWWK010000125.1, read as the reverse complement.
GTCCGCTGTCCGGAAGCTTGTGTCCGGCGCTTCGGAAAACCTTAAGGCGACTGTCAATGAGACGCCGGCTGTAAAGTGCTATGTAAAGGAAAAATGGCCGGCACACTATGGTGCTAAGGACCGGAATATGGCGCAATCAAAAGTCGGCATACCTGAATTTGTTGAAGGCCTCGGTAAACACGCCTTAGTTTCGCGTTATTTTCGCGGGTGCATAAAAGAAGAACCTTCAGATCCATCCGGTGACAGGAAGAGTCCTTTGATCTCAAGCGCTTTTGAAAGAAAGGTGTTGTCGGACATACTGAAAAAAGCAAGATAATCCGGATTTCCGGGAATTAAATAGTCCTGTAAACAATAGAAAGGTCGGCATAGTTATTGTATAATATACAATAACGGCACGATACTGAAAAGAGCCGAAAGATACCGGAGAACTATGTCCCGCAAGATAATACTTCAGGTTGCTCTTGATTTCGTTGATATGCACAGGGCTCTCGGCTGCGCCCGCGAAGCGGTTGCAGGCGGAGTCGACTGGATAGAAGCCGGAACTCCCCTTATTAAAGCCGAAGGCCTGAATATCATCAGAGAACTGCATAAAGCCTTCCCAAAACATATAATCGTCGCGGATATGAAGACTATGGATGCCGGGCGGGCGGAAGTGGAGATAGCGGCGAAGGCAGGAGCAAAGGTTGTTCATGTGCTTGGAGCGGCCTCTGATTCCACCATCGCGGAATGTGTTGAAGCCGGGAAGAACTACGGCGCTGAAGTAATAGTTGATATGATTGAGGTAAAAGATCCGGTAAAGAGAGCTAAGGAAGTTGAAAAGCTCGGCGTTAACTACATTGGCATACACACGCCGATAGACGAGCAGATGAAGGGGAAAGAACCTTTTTCCATGCTCCGCAAGGTTGTCTCGGCAGTCAGTATCCCTGTCGCAGTTGCCGGCGGCATAAACTCCGAGAATGTGGTTGAAGCGGTAAATGCCGGTGCTTCTATCATCATTGCCGGAGGTTCAATAACCAAATCAAAAGACGCAAAGAAGGCTGCCTCAGAGATTAAGAAAGCGATGCTTTCACTGAAGAAGGTGGACAGTAAGTTCTTCAAGCGCGTGGGTGAAGAAGATATACTTAAGGTTCTCTCGCTTGTTTCAACCGCCAATATTTCCGACGCGCTTCACAGGCAGCCCTGCCTTTCAGGTATCAAGCCTTTGGCCCCGAAAATGAGAATGGCGGGAAAAGCGGTAACAGTCAGGACCTATCCCGGCGACTGGGCGAAACCGGTGGAAGCTGTTGATATCGCGAAACCCGGAGATATTATTGTCATAGACGCCGGCGGCGTTGCTCCCGCGGTATGGGGCGAGCTTGCCACGCAAAGCGCTAAACGCAGAAAACTCGGCGGTCTCGTCATTGACGGCGCCATCAGGGATTCAAGAGAGATAGCAGACTTAAAGTTTCCGGCGTTCTCGCGCCTCGTTACCTCTCACGCCGGTGAGCCGAAAGGTTTTGGCGAGTTGAATGTTCCTGTTATGATTGGCGGTCAAAAGGTGTTTCCCGGCGACTGGATAATCGGAGACGATGACGGCGTGATGGTAATCCCTTCCGATAAGGCCGTAGAGTTTACTAACAGGGCGATGGATGTGCTTGAGAAAGAGAACCGCCTGCGCAAAGAGATACTTGAAGGGTCAACGCTTTCTTCCGTGATGGATATTCTGAAGTGGGAGAAGAAGTAGCCTGCTAAAAAGCGGTGATTTCTCCTTTAGGCAGAGAGGTCCAGTCAAGCTTTGTGGTTATTCTTTCAGAGCAGACAACTTTTGAGCCGTGATAATTTGACTCGTAAAGCGTGTAATAATCCGGCCATTTCGTAAATTCTCTCAGAGCGAATAGAGTTTTCCCGTCGGAAAAAAGCAGGTTAAGCGCGGAATAAGAGTGTTTTTCGCGTATCTTTGAGACCGCCGCTGTGAACGCCTTTTTTACGCTCCAGCTGTTCTGCTTCAAGGCAAACCTGAGCAGTGCCTCTGTGTCAAATCCGTTGAATGCCGGCTCGCCGAGCATATCCTTATAATCCTTGATTGTTCCGTTATGCGCGAGCATAGCGTTATGAATCAGGAAGGGGTGAGCATGTTCTTTGTACTCTGTTCCTTTCCAGGCGGATAATCTGAGGTGTAGAATCAAAATATCGGCTTTGCCGATGGACTTGAGAGTTGATATAAAAAGTTCTTTCTCGGAAGTGATTGGTTTGCCGCTCTTGACAACTTCGCCCCGGCCGCTTTTGTACCAGCCGATTCCCCAGCCGTCAAGATGCCCCGGTTTATGTCCCGGAGGAACGTTGCCCTTCTCTGCCAGAGCGAAAAAATCAAGGGCTAATTCAAGATGCTCAGCATAATCGAAGTTTGTAATACCGAATAACCTACACATTAAAGAAGAATCTCCTCGCGATGGTCACCGCCAGCACTATTCCGATGAGGTCCGATATCAGGCAGACCGCCACCAGGTATCTTGAATTCTTGATACCGACTGAGCCGAGATAGACCGAGATGACATAGAAAGTTGTCTCGGTGCTTCCCATGATTATCGCCGCTGTCAGCACCGTGATGTTGTCGGGGCCGAATGTTTTCAGCATGTCCGTAAAGACGGCAGTAGAAGCGCTGCCGGAGAGCGGCTTAATTAGAGCAATCGAGATTACTTCAGCCGGGACGCCGGCCAAAGAGAAGGCGCCTGAGAGCAGGTTCTTGACCGCGTCAAAAGCTCCGGAGGCCTGGAAGCATTTTATGGCGATAAATATCCCGACTATATAGGGGAAGATCTTGAAAATTGTCGGCAGGCTCTCTTTCGCGCCCGTGATGAAGGAATCATATACCTTGACCCTTCTTGCCAGCCCGTAAACTATAACGAAGAGGAAGAAAACCGGGATGATGAGCGCCGATATGTACTTGACCGCGTCCATCATTTAAAGAACCTCCTGAAGATGAAGAGGTTTGTGACGGCAATAGTGGTCGTAAGCGCGGTCGCGATGAGTATCGGAACTATGACAATCGTTGGGTTCTTTGAGCCAAAGTCCGAGAGCAGGCCTATTATGGTAAAAGGCACAAGCTGGATGCTGGAAGTATTGATGACGACGAAGAGCATCTGGTCAAAGGAGATGGTCTCTTTTGACGGGTTAAGCGTCTGCAGGTCATTCATCGCCTTGATGCCGAGCGCCGTGGCGGCGTTTCCGGTGCCGAGCATGTTTGAAAGGATGTTCAAGGTGATTGAGCTTGTCGCGTTGTGCCCTTCAGGTATGCCTTTGAAGAGTTTTGAGATAACGGGACGGAAAAACCGTGATATCTTTTCCCTCAGGCCCGAATCTTCAATTATCTGCGTGATGCCGAGCCAGATGGCGATTATTCCGGCAAGCGTCAGGGATATCTCAACGCCTGACTTGGCTCCGTCAAAGATGGCCTTTGTGAAATCCGCGGTCTTCCCGTTTATCACGGCGAAGATCACGCTGAGAATCATCAGGCCTGCCCAGATATAGTTCATTTGGCCTGCCTTGAGGGAAGGATTGGCGACGGGCCGGTTACAAGGAGAGACGCCCTTGCGGTATCAAGCGTAACTTTTGCCCCGACGGGAAGCGTTATCTTATTCTTAACATGTCCGATGTACGGGCAATGGACCACCGGTATCTTTAGTTTTAACTGCGAAGTCAGCACTTTGAACACCTGCGCGGTCTCGGTGCCGCGGAAATCTCCGAGGATAAGGCCATTAACTTTCTTGAACTTACCGTTAAGTATCCACTGCGAGAGCCACCTGTCTATCTGGTGCGGTTTCTCGTCAATGTCCTCAAGGAACAATATTGTCCCGTCGGTATTTATCTCCCATTCAGTTCCGGTCATGGATGTCAATGTCACCAGGTTCCCGCCCTTGAGAGTCCCGGATGCCTTGCCGGGTTTTAAAACATTTACAGGGGCTTCGCTGAAAAGTTCCCTGTTCGGGAAGCCGTCCAGCGCGTTCAGAAAAGAATTCATAGTGAAAGTGGTCGGCTCTGATAAGTTCCAGAGCATCGGCGCGTGCAAAGTTACCATCCCGGTGCGCTCATATATGGAGTTTAGCAGGGTGCTCATATCTGAGAATCCAGCTATAGGTTTCCTGTTTCTTTTGATTAGGGCGTAATCAATGTAAGGGAGTATCCTAAGTGAACTGTACCCGCCGCGCTGGGCGAGTATAAGGTCGGTGGCTTTGTCTTTGAATGCCGCGTGTATCTGTGCGGCTCTCTCTTTTTCGGAAGGCAGTTTCGCTGTAAACCCGCCGTTCTTGACTGTGAATCCGAGCCGTTCCAGCGTCTTAACCCCAAGCGCCAGCTCTTTCCTGCTCTTAACGAGCCAGCTTGGAGTGATTATTCGAATATTCTTGATTGACATGGGTAGATTATACCAGATTGGCTGAAGATTAATAAGTCAAAATAGAGGGATTGTCAAGCCAAAATAGAAATGTCCTATTGCCACCAAAGTAGAAATGTCCTGTTTTTATGATTTTAAGGCCAGCTCTGGTGCTTGTTTTAAGTTCATTGCTTTAATTTCTGCCCTTGCGGTATCCCTGGCTACTCTCTCATTAAACATCCTGCTTTTATACGGGTGCGACATCGGCGGTTTATGTGCCTTAGAACCATATCGTATCCTCGGCTTCTTTGATCTCGCCGTTGGGCGTTCAATTTCCTTGTATGCCAATTCTTTCCCATTGTAGGTTATTCTGAATCTACCTCTTAAATCCTCTTCGCAGATTACTTTCTTCCCGGTCACGTTATTTAACACCTGAAAGAACTTGGTGTCGTATTGCACTGTGAAGTCGTTCTTTAATGTTCTTATGGTTTTTACGCACAATATTGAATCCAGATCAAGTCCTTCTGGCACCGCCCTATGCATATCTGTCGGATTCTCGGCCTCCTCTCTGAACCGCCGGTTGTGTTTCATCAGGTATCTTGGCAGATATTTATTACCGCCATCAATGTCATTGATTCCTTCCAACCTCATCTCCTTGACCAGTCTATTCTGTTGTGTCTTGAAATCTCTCTCGACTCTGCCTTTTGCCTGAGGCGAGTTAGCATGAATTATCCTGATGCCGAGTTCTGCCGCCGCTCTTTCAAACTGGCTCATTGCCTGTTTATTTTCTAACTCGTCCTCAATTGTCTGTTTAGCCTGTGATTTGTATGTGGCATGACGATCAAGGTATATGCTTTGTGGTATTCCATTTTTCTGAATATACAGCTTCAGTATTTCCATTGCCGGCATCACACCTTCATACTCAAAAAACCTTGCAAATCTCTGATTTGTTGCATCATCTATGAAATTCATCAGAACACACTTTGGCCCTCTACCTTCAAACCAGTCATGGTGGGAGCCGTCAAACTGGACCATCGCCCCAAAACAACTGCTTCTCTTTCTCCAGTGCCTGTGCTTGCGGCTCTTGCGCTTCTCCCAGAGACCTTTTTCTATCAGCCACAGCCTCAATGTCTCGTCACTTAACTTGATTCCGTCCAGTTCTTCAAGTTTCTCTGCTGCGAATGTTGGACCAAAGTCAGGGTACTTTTTCTCGTAGAGGTTCAGTACTCTGTTTTTGACGGCTTGGTCTATTCTCCGGTGTGATGGCTTGCCTCTTAGGCCATGAGCGATTGCTTTATCGCCTTCTGCTCTTACAGCTCTGATTATTCGCCGTATCTGTCTATCGCTCAAACCTAGTTTCTCTGCCGCTTCTACCTGCTTAATCTTCCCGTCAAGTACTTGGTGTATGGCATGCAATCTCGATAATTCCATTTGGCTCATTGTTATTTCATCCTTTTCTGTCATAGTGCCTCCATGAGGCACTATATCAGATTAGGACATTTCTAAATTGGCCAATTAGGACATTATCATTTTGGTGTTACACGACATTTTGGGAAGTTCTACTTGTCGGCAATCTCCTCAACTTTGTAATATTTATCAACAAGAACTTTCTTCTTTGCTTTTGTTTCCTCAAATAGCAATTTCTGCTTGTCGGTCATCTTGTCGTTATATTTTGCCTCTATTAATGTCTTTCCTTCAGTCATAAAATCCAGTTCTATTTTATCTTTGTACACATAAGAGGGGTTTTGGCCTTTAATCTTCAGGAAAACATAGTTCTCAAATAAAGAACCTTTGTCCCTAAAACCGGTAAACAAAGTCCGCATACCGAGATCAGCCGAGTAGATCTTTTTCGGAGCAAGAACTGTTTCATTGGTTTTGCCAAACCTTGGTATCGCGTGAATGAGATATGTGGATAAAAACATCTCAAAATACCTTCTTGTGCTATCTACCGGCAGTTGTAATATCTTGGCCATCTTATTCAGGCTTACCTGCTTGCCGGACCTCTCCATAAGAAGGAGAAAAATGTCTTTTAAGATACCGGTATTGCGGACATTGTGCATTGCCGCGATATCTTTTGAGATAATGTCATCCACTAATTCTTTGAGGTAATCAGGATTGCCTTCAAGCACATACTCGGGCAAGCCGCCGTCTTTCATATAATCTTCGAAGTATCCTTCGTTAAGGTGTGAGTCCGTCTTCTTGACAGTTATGTTTTTAAATGTAAGGTATTCGTTGAAATCGAGCGGCATTACTTCCAATGTATAATGCCTGCCGGTTAATAAAGCCTTGTTTTGCTTTATTAAAGAGGAACTGGAGGAAGATGCAAATACCTTCGCGTTATCGGAATCGTAGACGTTCTTAAGCTGCAGCTCAAAATCCTTTTTGTAGGTAATCTCATCAAAGAATAAATAAACCTTCTTTGACCTGCTTATTTTGTTTATCTTTCGGTGTTCTTCAATAATTTCCCGGATATTGTATTTAAGCAAAAGGTAGTCATCAAGGCTGACATAGAGTATGTTTTCAGGGCTGATGCCGTTGTTTATCAGGTATTTTATGGTCAATTTAAGCAAAGTGGTTTTGCCTACCCTGCGCAATCCGGTCAGGAAGACAATATGTTTGGAATCTATATGGCTAATTATCTTCTGAGAGGCAAAGGACCTGTCAATCATGTCTTTAAAGGAGTAGCCTTTGTCCCACCAGGGATTATATCTGTTTAACACATCCAGCATAGCTCTTTTCTCCTTGTCTCATACGATAGCATAGTATGATATTTACCTATTTTGTACTATGCGATAGTATATACTACAAGGCTGCATCTGTCAAGGTGAGAAACGATATACAACAATGTGTATAGAACGCGACAATTTCACATTTTTCACGCTGACAAGTGGTTGGCATTGGGCCTCGCTGCCGGCTCCGCCGGATTACTAATTACTGATTGCTAATTGCTGATTAAAGACTCGCGGATTTAACTGGGACGATTTCCCCATGCGAAAGAAATTATGTTAGAAAAAAGAATTACTGGAAGTCCCCTACAAGTAAAATTATACAAAAATAATGTCATTCTCGCAATCAAATAACTAACACCAATTCCATTACGAATCAGTGGATCCCTCTATTTTGACTGTAACACCAAAATGATAATGTCCTAATTGGCCAATTTAGAAATGTCCTAATCTGATATAGTGCCTCATGGAGGCACTATGACAGAAAAGGATGAAATAACAATGAGCCAAATGGAATTATCGAGATTGCATGCATACACCAAGTACTTGACGGGAAGATTAAGCAGGTAGAAGCGGCAGAGAAACTAGGTTTGAGCGATAGACAGATACGGCGAATAATCA
>CAIWWK010000124.1 GCA_903916325.1 Candidatus Firestoneibacteriota bacterium | reverse complement strand
GTGTTCTACACCTTTACCATTCTTAGCTTTTTTCTTTTCTTTTATATTTAGAGTAAGCAGGTGTTTTTTCAACGCACGAAGTGCGGCTTATGAACGTTATAAACTTTTTATTTTTACTTAACCATCTCCTCCATCACTTTCAAACTCTTAAGACTATATTCATAGTTATACTCGAGAAAGTTATTTATCACTTTTCGTATCTCGACCGACAAGCATGATTCCAGTTTCAGTCCTGACATAACATGATATCCCTTTTCTTGCAGGTAGGACAAAGCTTTAAGGGAGGATCCGCTGATTACCACCGAATCACCCTCTTTTCTTGAACAGGCTTCGCAAAGAATGCCACCGTGCTTCGCGCTTACGCGATAGCTCTTTGAGGCCGACCTGTCCGGCTTGCCGCAGGACGCGCAGGACTTCAGATTCGGCTGGTATCCCGCGAGGGAGAGGTATTTAAGCATGAAGGAGAGCAGGACATTCTGCGGCGAATCGCTGAGCTCCAGCGCCTTAAGCGAGCCCCTGAAGAACTGATAGAGCTCCTCGTTTTTCTCCCCCTGAACAGTATGCGTGTAAAGAAAATCAGCCATCACCGAGGCTGCCGCGAACTTCCCTGCGACGGAATAGAGCCCCTCGTGAGACGATAATATCTGTGACTGGCTGACCACATAAAGGCCGGCCATTGGCTGTTTATATAGGAGGAACCTGCTTTCGGTGAAAACCTCGAGAGAAGAACCGAATCTGCTCTTTAGCTTTCTTGCGCCCTTCGCGAGGGCGTTAACCCGTCCAAACTCCCTGGTATAAACAGTCAACAGTTTGGAGGACTCGGAGTATTTCCTCGTCTTAAGTATTATGCCCTGTGTTTTATGGTACGGCTGCAAGGATGCCTCCGGCGGAGAACTCTGAGGGATTATAGCATAATCATGGCAGATTGCACAGGCAGGACGCGACGGAACACAAGCAAATAACTTACCCGGCGAGATTTACCTTTTAGCCGGCTCGGGAGTTAGAATCTTTTCGGATGCTTTCGCTTTAGTCTGTCCTCCGGTCTGTGGAAGCGTAACCTGCGAAATATCAAAGGTATAGCAAACGGAGACCACCATGAATCCGGTAAAATTCGACGGAAAATTGAAGGAATAATTGGCAGGCGCCCCGTAATCAATAAAGAAGAGGTTCTTGTAGGCGTAAGTAGAAACACCTGCTCCGAGATCGAAGAACCATTCAGACCCTATCTTGGTTCTAAGCCCAACAGATACACCGTTATGAAGCTCCGCTATGAGCCATATGTTTTCGGCGACAACCTGTTCCAGACCGGCAAAAACAAAGTAGGGGAAAGCCGAAACTCCAAGCGTAAGCCGTCCGAACTTGTAGTCCTGGGTAAGCACGGCATAAGGATATAAGCCGGTCACCAGGGAAACGCCGAAACCCAGTTCGCTGCCGTCCTGTTGGGGAAAGGAATATTTTATCCCGTGCAGGCCGGCCTCCAGGTTTGGAGTGATTCCGAGGTCAAGATGAAGAAGTCCGACATTCATGCGGTCCTTCTGGATAATATCCGCGGTCGGAATAGTGAGAAGCCAGGATGGCCCTATTCTGTCCTTCCCGGAACATACCACTGCAAGCATAAGGATCATTGCTGCGATAGCGGCCTTTTTCATCTTCCCCCCTAGTTAATCGGGGACAGCCCCTTCCGGGACTGCCCCCAATCTGATTCATTTACGTTATGAACGTTAAGAACTCTTTATTATTTACTTCTTCCCCTCTACCACCGCCCTTGCGGCCGCCAATCTTGCTATCGGGACCCTGAAAGGCGAGCAGGAAACATAGTTCATTCCCGCTTTGTAGCAGAACGCGATGGAAGCAGGATCGCCTCCGTGTTCGCCGCAGATTCCGATCTTGAGCTTCTTGTTGGTCTTTCTTCCGCGCTCAATGCCGGTCTTGATGAGCTCGCCCACGCCCTCGACATCAATGCTCTGGAACGGGTCTTCCGGCAGAATCTTCTTTTCAAGGTACGCCGGCAGGAAACCGCCTATGTCATCGCGCGAGAAACCGAAGGTCATCTGCGTGAGATCGTTCGTTCCGAAGGAGAAGAACTCCGCGGTTTCGGCAATCTTGCCCGCTACCAGCGCCGCTCTCGGGATCTCTATCATGGTTCCGATCATGAGAGGCACCTTCTTTCCGAACTTCTTGTTGATCTGAGCATGAACCTTCTTGATGAGCGCTATCTGGTCGTTGACTTCCGCGACCGTGCAGACGACCGGAATCATGATCTCCGGGAATACTTTCTTCCCTTCGGCCATAAGTTCGGCGGCTGATTCAATTATCGCCATTGCCTGCATTTCTGTGATCTCAGGATAGGTAACTCCGAGGCGGACACCGCGGTGGCCCATCATCGGGTTGCTCTCCCTGAGTGAATCCGCCCTCTTCGCAAGGTTGGACATGTCAATCTTCAAGCTTCCTGCAAGCGCCTTGAGTTTTGCCTCGTCGTGCGGCACGAACTCGTGAAGCGGCGGATCAATGAGCCTGATGGTAACCGGGAAACCGGCCATCGCGTCAAGCGTGCCCTTGATGTCGCTCTTCATATAAGGATAAAGTTCCGCAAGCGCGGTCTTTCTTTCCTCTAGCGTGTTTGACATAATCATCTTACGAAGCAGAAAGAGCGCCTGATCGGATCCTTCGCCGTAGAACATGTGCTCTATCCTGAAGAGACCTATGCCTTCCGCGCCGAAGAACCTGGCTTTCTTGGCATCTGACGGTGTTTCGCCGTTAGTCCTGACACCCAGAGTCCTGATCTTGTCGCAGATAGTGAGGAAGTCAGCGAGCACGCTGCCTTCTTCCGAAGCGTCAACCATGGGGAGATTCCCTACATAGACAGCGCCCTTGGTGCCGTTCAATGTTACCCAGTCGCCTTCTTTCAGCACTACATCGTCTTTCTTGATAGTCTTTGTTGCTGCGTCAATGTGAAGATCAGAACAGCCGACCACGCAACACTTTCCCCAGCCCCTGGCAACAAGCGCGGCGTGAGAAGTCATACCGCCCCTTGCCGTAAGGATGGCCTGCGCGGCCCTCATGCCTTCTATGTCTTCAGGGTTTGTTTCTTCCCTGACAAGGATAACTTTCTTGCCCTTCTCCGCCCAAGCGACAGCGTCAACGGAGTTGAACACTATCATGCCGGAAGCGCCGCCCGGTCCCGCAGGCAGTCCCTTCGCGAGAGGCTTATTGTTCTTCTCCGCTTTGGGGTCTACTATGGGATGGAGCAGTTCATCAAGCTGTTCGGGAGTTACTCTCATTACCGCTTCTTCCGTGGTGATGAGTTTTTCCTTCCACATATCGGTCGCCATCTTAACCGCGGCCGGCCCGTTCCTCTTTCCGATACGGCACTGAAGCATATAAAGAGTGCCTTTCTCGATTGTGAACTCTATATCCTGCATGTCCCTGTAGTGCTTCTCAAGGCGCTTCTGGATATTAAAGAGCTCCTTGTAAAGTTTCGGAAAACCTTTCTCGAGGGTTACGAGGTCTTTGTTGTGGTCTGACTGCGAGGCCTCATTGATCGGGGCCGGAGTGCGGGTGCCCGCGACGACATCTTCGCCCTGCGCGTTGACAAGGTACTCGCCGTAGAACCTGGGATCGCCGTTGCCGGGATTCCTGGTAAAGGCCACGCCGGTTGCGGAATCTTCACCCATGTTTCCGAAGACCATCGCCTGAACGTTGACCGCTGTTCCCCATTCATCGGGAATCTTTTCTATCCTTCTGTAGGATACCGCTCTCTTGCCGTTCCAGGACGCGAACACTGCGCTGACGCCGCCCCACATCTGGTCCAGGTGATTGTCGGGGAATTCCTTGCCGAGCACTTCTTTGACTTTCTTTTTGAAAGAATCGCAGAGGCTCCTGAGGTCTTCCGCGGAAAGCTCGGTGTCCAGTTTTACGCCTTTGCTCTTCTTCATAACATCCATCAATCTTTCAAGCTGTTTCCTGATACCCATGTCGTCCTTGGGCTCTATGCCCGCGGCTTTTTCCATAACGACATCGGAGTACATCATTATGAGCCTTCTGTAGGCATCATAGACAAATCTTTCATTGCCGCCGGTCTGCTTAATCATTCCCGGTATGGTCTTGCTGGTGAGCCCCACGTTAAGGACGGTTTCCATCATTCCCGGCATCGACTTTCTTGCGCCGGATCTTACTGAAACAAGAAGCGGGTTAACAGGGTCGCCGAGTTTCTTGCCCATAATCTTTTCAACGCCGGCAAGCGCCTTCATTACCTGCCCGTCAAGTTCTTTCGGGTACTTCTTTTTATTTTCATAGTAGTAAGTGCAGACTTCCGTGGTGAAAGTGAAACCCGGTGGTACCGGCAGCTTCAATTTCGGATGCCCTGCCATTTCCGCGAGGTTCGCGCCTTTGCCGCCGAGCAGATTTTTCATCTTCTCATTGCCGTCAGCCTTCCCTC
>CAIWWK010000123.1 GCA_903916325.1 Candidatus Firestoneibacteriota bacterium | reverse complement strand
TCTCCCCCGAAACTAACAGTTGGAGCCGGATTGACCGGCTGCTTTTCTCGCAGCGAGAACAGCTATTAAGCTGGCTTTGTCTTTTTAAACATCCTCAGGTATTCCTCTATTTTATACTTCTCAAGAGCGAACCTGGAAAGAGCAAACTCACGCGCTTCCGGAACCTTAAGGAATTTCGAATAGACTTCTTCGGTTCTCTTCATTACCCCGGAGATCGCCTTCAGCGCCTTCAAGCACTCTGCTATTTTATCTTTCTTCTCCTGCTTCCACAACACATAATATTTATTCCTGTACCAGTCGCAATCCATTGTAAGGTCCAGGACCCACTTCAGATACTCCTTCTGCTCCGTTATCTCGCAGGAAACCTTCATGAGTTCCATTATATCAGCGTTCTTCTTAACCTTGCCCTTAAACCTTTTAAATATTTCTCTGGCTTCAAAGGCTTTTTGGTTATCCCTCTCCACGAGGTAATGCGCATTGCTTATTTCTTCAGACTCTATGCCGTAGAACCTTTTAACAAACCTCCTGTTAAACCCTGAGAGTTCATTGGTTTTAGGCGTCTTCCACAGAAATTCCGAAAGTCCGACAACAGGCATCCAGGAAACCTCCAAGGCGGCTGCGGGCGGCCACATTCCGCAGTACCTCGTCCAAGCGGTGCCGACCACTCCTTCCATTCCGTGCTTCTTTGCCGTTATTGCCCAGGAGAGGTTGTTCTCCATGCGGGCAATATTCTTTGCGACGCTTGCCGTAAACCCGTCCGCGCCGGCTGCCGCGGAAGCTCCTGCCAGCCGGATCCCCGCGCTCTTGTAGAGTTTCAGGTCAGGGTACTGTTCTTCTTCTTTCCTTGCAGTCGTTGTTCCGTATTTCCAGTACATAAGGATTGCTTTACCGGCTATTTTCTTCAGCTCCGCCGGAGCAGCCCTTCTGAAACAATCATCCCAAACAATCGGAGTCATGCCGCTGCTTTTTACAAAATCACAGACATCGGAGATATAATCAATATAGAATTTGTGCTTACCTTTTGACGCGACTGCCTTTTTACAGCGCGGGCAGCTTCCGCGGTTCCAGGCTTCGTCACCGCCAATATGGAAATATTCTGAGGTTTTGTGCGCCGACATAACTTCAATCGCCAGTTCGCGATAAAGCGCCTGCGCACGCTTGTCTGTCAGGCAGAACTCATTTAGGTACCTTCTGTCTTCCATCAGGCCGGAGTATCCTGGATGTTTCAATATATACTCCACGTGCCCGGCGCACTGCACGAGCGGGATTATTTTTATCGCGTTGTATTCCGCGACAGTCACAAGTTCTTCTATTTCAACCCGGGTCAGCGCCAGCGGCGAGACTATCCCGGGATGGGACTTGTAGGGGAATTTATCCTCGTACTCCAGGAGAATGGTGTTTAATTTGAATTCACCGAGGTTCTCTATTATTCTTTTCATCCTCTCAAACTGAGGCAGGTTTCCTTTCAGATCCAGGTGGATACCGCGCATCCTGATATCGGGATAATCGGTTATCTTCATGCAGGGGATGCGGTCAAAATCCTCTTTGAGCTGGTTTAAAGTTTGTATGCCGTAATACAGGCCGGCATAATCACCCGCGCGGATATTTATATTCTTCGGGGTGATGTCCAGCGTGTACCCTTCCGGCCTTCCGCGGTAATCCGTGAGTATGCCGTCAAGATCGGATTCTTTATTATAAACCGCAATACAGTGCGGAGAGGTCTCGCAGGCAAAACTTTTCCCGGCAAACTTAAAATTCCCTTTATGCTTCTCCACTTTCTGAACCGAAGGCAGTAAATCCATTTGTTCCTCCATTTTTGCCGAGAACCTTCAAGAGTCTACAATAAAAATGCTGATTCGGCAACTCATCTCAGGAAACCTTCTATCAACTGCCTTTTCCCGTCAAATATGCTATAATACCCAAGTTTGCTATATGGTAGGGCTTACTTTATAAACCTTACAAACTTTATAAACCTTACAAACTTTATAAACCTTACAAACCTTATAAACTTTTACAAACTTTTAGAGGGACAAAGATGAAAGACTTCACCACCGGCAGCATTCCAAAACAGCTCCTTGCTTTTGCCGTTCCGCTCCTGCTCGGCAACTTCCTCCAGACTTTCATAGAAGTTATGAATATGTTCTGGGTGGGGAGAATACTGGGGCATGAAGCAATCGCGGCAGTCGCGACATCCCTTCCCATTCTTTTCCTCCTGATCTCGGTACTTATAGGCCTAAGCATTGCCGCAAACATCATTGTTGCCCAGGCCTACGGGGCGAAGAACATAAAATACATGGAAAAGACTTTCGCAAACTCTCTGATTATGAGCGTTGCGTTGTGCGTCGTAGTTTCGGCCGGCGGAATAATATTCAGCAATCAGCTCTTAACCCTTATCAACTGCCCGCCCGAAATCAAGGCCCAGGCAAGCTCCTACTTTAAAGTGGTGCTTATCGGGCTTTCTTTTATGTTCATTTACAACTGGTACTCCGGAATTCAACGCGGTCTCGGCGACGCAAAAACTCCTCTCTATATATTAATGCTTAATGCCGCGCTAAACCTCTGCCTGGTGCCGCTTTTCATAAAGAGGTTTGGGCTTAACGGAGCTGCCTTTGCCAATATCATAAGCGGGATTATCAGTACCATTGCGGGATATTTTTACGCAAGCGCGAGGAATCCGTTCTTCAATGTCCGGGAGTGGGATTTTTCAATTGACTGGTCTATTATCAGAAAACTCTTCGGCATCGGCATACCGGCTTCTCTTCAGATGATAATAATTTCGATAGCGGGATTCGCGATTATGAACATCGTTAACGGCTACGGAGCGATTGTCACCGCGGCCGCGGGCATAGGGCAGCAGTGCGATCAGCTCGCATTCCTTCCGGCGATGTCAATCGGCCTGGCGGTGACTTCAATGGCCGGACAGAACCTGAGCGCGGGCAAAATGGACCGCGTCAAGCAGGTTTTAAAATACGGCCTGCTGCTTTCTCTTTCCATCTCAATAATATTCACACTGTTCATCTACTTTTTCCCTCATCAGATTGCATCTGTTTTCACGAGAGACAAACAGAGCGCGGCGGAAATAATCCCTCATGTGGTCGGGTATCTTGGAATAACCTGCTTCTCTTATATAGGCTTTGCTATGGTCTTCACTATCATGGGAGTTGTGCGCGGAGCGGGGGATACTGTGGGAATCCTGATACTTTCTTTCATTTCCGCTGTACTGTTCAGGATACCTCTTGCCTGGTACCTTTCTTCGAAAACAACTTTGGGCGAGCACGGAATTTGGCTGGCGATACTGATTACTTCATATATAACTGCACTCCTGAACTTTGGCTACTACAAGCTGGGCAGGTGGAAGAAAATCAAGCTGCTTCACGGCAGGGAACAGGCAAAGGTAATGGTGGAGGAAGAGAAAGAGTTTGGGTGTAGGGAGTAATAAAGTTTATAAGGTTTGTAAAGTTAGTAAGGTTTATAAGGTAAAAGATTCCTGTCGGCAATTCACCTTACAAACTTTATGAACCTTATAACCTTACAAACTTTTAGATTTTTGTATCTCCTCTATCGCTCCGCCCAGTTCCTTAAAACTTCTGATCTCGGTCGACCATATTTCGCCCTCTATCACCGCCCTGATAAATTTAATAGTTTTAAATCCCATTGCTTCGGCGGGAATCAGGTTCCTGACTTTATCATCCACAAAAACGCATTCCCCGGCTTTTACCCCGGACTTTTTCAGGAAGAACTCAAATATCTCCTTTTGCGGTTTGTGCAGAGCGGCGTCTCCGCTGATAACCACGGCGTCAAAAAGGCCGTCGAGCTTGTGCATCTTGCGAAGATTCCCGGACCATTCCGAAACATCGTTTGAAAGGACCCCCAGCTTGTATTTTGTTTTAAGTTTTTCAGCGGCAGGTTTAAACCCAGGATCCAGCTTAAGCTTCCGGAGGAATCCTTCTTCGGCTTTGCGCGGCTCGTCCTTGAAACCGAGCGCTTCAAATATCTGCCTGGAGGTCAGCGTGCCAACTCTTCCCTTTATGTAGAGCGAGTTTACTTCTTCCCTGCTGACAGCGTTGTTCTGCTCGTTTACAAAAGGAAAAAGCACGGTGCTCATCGTGTCGCCTTCTTCAAAGATAACGCCCATCATGTCAAAAACTATCCACTTTATCAAGAGTCCCTCTGTACTTCCTCTGAAAGCAGGAAGAAACCGACAACAACTGTTATCACGACATTTATTATCGCGATAAGCATCCAGAGATTCAGGCTGTGAAGCGCGATGCCCGCTATCGAAAGAATCCCCGCCGCGAAAAGCGCGGTCGCCATATTTTGTTTTCTCTTTTTCATGCCGGCTCCCTGAATCACCTTACCTGCTTCAGCGTGTTTCCTTCCTCTTTAACTTCCAGAAGCAGGGGTTTTTCTTTCTGCGTGAAGTTAGGCGAGTGCATGACAAGCATAAGTTTCCCGTCAAAGGTTTTGAAGGTCATCCCGTGCCCGCCGTCCTCAAAGTAAATCGCGCGGCTGTTCTGCACCCACGGCCCGTCAATGCCGCCAAGCATGGAGCGGGCAATACCTGTGGCGTTCTTGCCGAAGCGGTTGAAACTGGACCAGGACATAAGCAGCGTCCCGTCGGCGCTTTTGTGAATGAACGGGCCGTTTATAGTGTAATGCCCTCTCGGCCTGCCGCGCAGATCCGAAGCCCAGTCGGCCTCCGACGCGCTGAAAAGATACTTGGGCTCTCCGACCGCGCTTAAGAGGTCCTTCGTTAGCTGGAGCGCGAACATCTCACCGTCTTTCACCTGCTGCCAGTCGCGGCAGAATACCAGCCAGGGCTCGTTGTTAGGGTCTATGTATAAAGTGCCGTCAAGGCATTCCCAGGTATCCGGAGTGACCGGTGTTTCCGAAACAGGAACGAAAGGCCCTTTAGGTGAATCCGCGAAGAGTATCTGAATACCCTTTGAACGCGTTGCGTTCTTGAAAGACGCGACGAGATAATACTTACCCTCATAGAAATGCACTTCCGGCCCCGTGAATTCCCTGTCAGCCCAGAAGTTATCCGGCTTTTCAAAACATTTTGCCGGTCCTGTCCATTCCTCCAGGTCGGGACTTGTGTAATACGAAAACCCCGGTTTACCGTCCGGGACAGCGACGTATTCTGTGCCGTACAGGTAATAGACTTTATCCCGTTCGTCCGGCAGGATAAACGGATCGCGTAAATTGATCTCGCTTCTTTTCATTTTTCCTCGCTTTTGCGGCCTTTTTTGCCGGTTTATAGCCTGAAACGAGCTTTCGCAACAACGCAGGTTTCAGGTTATTTCTCTTTAGTTCTTTCAAGTCATTCTTGACCCAGAAAAACTCCAGGTGAGCTTCTTTTGATTCCGGATTGGAGCCCGCTGCCAAGCCGGGAAGCTCGGCTTCGTAAAGATAATTCACTTCGCGATGCGCTGTCTTTTTCTCCCGGTAAGAATGAGGAATAAGATTCCTGAATTTGCCGGGTTTGCAGTCCAGTCCCAGTTCCTCGTTCAGTTCCCGCCGGATAGCCTCTTCCGGGGATTCATCGTTCTCAATGTGGCCTCCCGGCAGAAACAGGTTCCCTGCATTTATCCGGTGCGCCGCCAGTATTTGCCCGTCTTTGACTATCATGGCGCGCGCGATCTGCTCCACATTCTTTTTCGTTATGAGGGTCTCTTTCTTCTGCCTGGAATAAGCCTTCACCTGCCATTCGCGCCTCATGGCGGTTATTTGGTCTTTCAGCTTCTCAAAGTACACCAGCTTTAAGGGGAGCCTGCTCCTCGTGTACCTGGCGCCCTTTCCGGAACTGTGCTTTTTGAACCTGTTATCAAGATTGTTTGTGATCCCGGAATAAAGGGTCCCATCGGAACATTTGACCATATAGAAATACCACATTAGTAGGATTTTAACAGCATATGGACGGAAAAACAAGGGAATATAAGGGAGAGCTGAGGCGCGGATGTTCAGATGCGCAGATGCGCAAAAGCTACCGCAGTCACACCCTATTGTTCTTAACCTACGCGTTCAGGCTTTACGTTACAAACGTTACAAACATTACAAACTTTACAAACCTTATAAACTTTTTTCAAATATAATACTTTTCACATCCGCGTTATATTTCTGTATCCGGAGCGATTCCTTTTTGAAATCTTCAAAAAATGACACGGGGAGTTTGTACTCAAATCCGGTCGCCTCCGTCATCCAGTTGAATGTTGAACCGCTGAAGGAGAAAGATGAATAGCCCTTCCTGTAAGGTTTTTCAACGGTATAATCCTTAGGCAGGTTCTTTATCTTATAACCTTCCGGCAGCACATAATCTGTTTTGAATTTTGAGAGGCAGGACCATTCAAAACTAACCGGATATTTCCGTTCCTTCGCAGTTGTCACGTCATTATAGGTTTCTCTCATTATGTCTCCGCTCAGGATCAGCATATTGTCACCGATCTTTTGAAAATAACTCGGCAGAGTGCCTTTCAACTTTATGAAGAACGGTTTCTCGTTATTATCAAAATCTCCGAACTGAAGGTCAGAGACGACTATTCCTCCCTTCTCAAAATATTTTTTCCTCTCTTCCGGAGCCGTGTATTTAAAGCCATACCTTACGCCTTCGGCGGCCCAGCCGTAATAATACCTGTCTTTTTCAAGCGTTACATCGCCATTTTCCTGGACGGTGCATTTAGTGTAAGTTTCGGCATAGTCAGACTTTCTGTCAAGTTCCGGCGTTTTTACTATCTTATAACTTCCGTCGCTGTTTATCGCGAGAACCTGCTGGGCTTTACCGAAGGGGCTCGCGTTGAACGCGGCCACTTCATTCGTTCCGTCCATCCAATAGTAACTCCCGTCCGCTTTCAAAACGGCGGCTATGACATGGTTGAAAACCTTTAAAGTCGGCATGTTTTCGTCGAATATTTTATCCGATGACGGCACAAGCACCGGGATTCCTTCAATGCCGGCCAATTTCAACATTGTAAGAAGAAGGGTTGTTTTGTCCTTGCAGTCCCCGTACTTCTTCCGGAAGACATCCGCGGCGGAGTGAGGTTGATGAGTGTGGGGTCCGAGCGAAACGGCAACATACCGGATATGCTGCGACACATAGTAATAGAGCGCGCTCATTTTTTCTTCGTCGGTTTTCTTATCCTTGACAAGCTCTTTGGTGAGGGTTTCCATGTCCGGGCTTGTTATCATCTGCCCGCGTACCAGTTTGTTATACCACTCAGAGACTGTCTGCCAGCTGTCGAGAGTCCATTCATACAACTGAGAAAATGTTTCCCGATCCTCAAGTTCCGGCATTCTTGGCTCGGGAACAATCTCCGGCTGGTTCCTGTTATAAACGGAATATTTTATCCTGTCGCCCAGGTCTTCAACCTGAAGAGCTGTAGCCGTATTGAACTGCCTGCTCTTGACCTTAATGGTTTTTGGCACAATAAGTTCTGCGGTGTCGGTTCCTATCGGGATAAGCGTCTGCATGTTGAATATGTCCCACTCGTCTCCGGGGAGTATCGGTTTTATCTCTTTTATTTCGTAAGCAAATTCTATTATGCAGCCCGGCTCAAGCGCAGGCATTGTGAACTTCTTTTCCTTTACATCGGAATACATATCGTACTTGGCGTAAGGGGCAAAATCATTTATATCCTTCTGCTCCAAAGGAACGATGGTTCCGTCAGTCTTTACGGTATTCGCGAAGAGGACTTTTACTTCGGAATAGCCCTCGCGATAGCCAAGCGAGAGCGAGCCGTAATTGTAGCCCCTCTCGTTGAATATTTTATTGCGCTGGTAGACTCTCTCTATAGAAGTCCCGTCAGGGAAGAGTTCTGTGGTTTCAGTTGAAACAAGCATGTACGCGCTGGAATTCGGATAGTCAGCCTGTTTTGGAGATTCCGACAGCAGTTTTTTTATATCTTCATCCTTGACGCTCTTTATCTCTGCCGCGCCGCAGGATAATGCGAATATTGCAAGGGCAAGGAACGCCATGACTCTCTTCATAATTAACTCCTCCGAGCACAATTAGACTGCGAGGTCTATGATATT
This sequence comes from Candidatus Firestoneibacteriota bacterium, assembly GCA_903916325.1. GTDB lineage: Bacteria > Oederibacteriota > D2-FULL-39-29 > D2-FULL-39-29 > CAIOVX01 > CAIOVX01. The sequence continues at coordinate 388 of CAIWWK010000123.1, read as the reverse complement.
CCGGTTTTTGGTCTATGGCAAGTGAATTCAATTAATTTGACACTGAATTTAGCGGGTTTGTTCCTTAACATTGAGGGCTGAGCTGCCCGGATTACCTTTAGTTTCTGCCGTATTGCCGTTTGCCTGAATTATCCCAGAATTCGCCTGTCTTGTTTACCGCCTCAACAACGCTCTCGTCCTTGTCTTCCGGCAATTTGTTGAAAAAATCCAGACCTGTGACCGTTTCTATATCTTTAACCTTAAATACATATGTTATCAGGTCTGCGGTTTCGTTATCATTTCTCATTATAAAACCTACCGCCTTAAGTTCAGACCCTTCATTGTAGGCGACGATCTTGTAGCAGTGCGTCGGCACCCAGACTCTGCCGATCTTCTTTATATCCGCTTC
>CAIWWK010000122.1 GCA_903916325.1 Candidatus Firestoneibacteriota bacterium | reverse complement strand
CCGAAGCCGGCCGTTGAAATGTTCATGAAGACGGCGGGCAGCCTGGTAAACAAGAAGAGCCTGCCGGGAGCAAAGCTGCTTGGCCTGGACATGGAAGGAACATATATCAAGGACCAGGTGTACGGGGGGGCGCAGGACCCTCAGAGTTTTATAGAACCCGATATTAAATATTTTGAGAAATTGAACAGGATTTCCGGCGGGAACATCAAAAAGGCGCTGGTCGCTCCCGAATGGGGGGATCCGGCGCTAAAGTTTATAAAATTTCTTGTGAAAAACGGGATAAAAGCAGGCGTCGGGCACAGCGGCGCGACCTACGCTGAAATGATGAAGGCCTATGATGCTGGCGTTACTTATGCGGTTCACTTCGGGAACGGCCCGATGAGCCAGAACTTCAAGGCGGGGGGCGTGCTTGACGCGATGCTTGAGCTCTCCGATAAGATTACGATAGAACTCATCGCGGATCTCAATCATATCCATCCGAAATGGCTCTCCGCCTTCCTTAAAGCCTTCAATTTTAACGCGGTCGGTATTACAGATGCGATGTTCGTCGCGGCTTCTCCTTCAAAGGTAAAAGAGTTTCAATACGGGCCCTTTGCAGTTGAAGTGAGGAATGGCGCGGCCTGGCTAAAGGAAAAGAAGAACACCTTATGCGGCAGCTGCGTAACCATGGATATAATCTTTGAGAATCTGCTGAATGTCATAGCGAAAAATCAGCCGGGGTATATTTCCGGGAAACTCTTTGATAAGCCGGTCTCGCTTGACACCGCGGTTTTGATGGCCAGCCGGTTGGTCTCGGGAAATCCCGCGAAACTCTACGGTTTTGAAGACAGGCTCGGGGCAATTGAAGACGGAAAAGCGGCGGATTTGGTAATAGCGGAGATAAAAGAAAAGAACGGAAAAATGAATGTGGGTATTAAAAGTGTAATCGTTGGCGGGGAAATACAATAAATATCGTTTGTAACGTTCTTAACGTTTATAACGTAAAGAAGGGCCAGACAAAAGGCAAGGGTTGATGGTCAGTAACGTCATTAACTTTTAAAAGCAGCACTTCGTGCGTCTTGTTCTGTAGGGAAAATTATTTTTCATGCCAGACTACGTCTGGCATAGCAGAATAACGTTCTTAAGGTACATCTAGAGCCCGCTGTATTGCTTTTGCCTTACGTTATGAACGTTATAAACTTTATCTTTCAGATGCTGGAGAAAACCTCACCCTTTAGGGTGAGGGTGAATCCGGCATGAATAATATTAACACACCTATAAAAAGAAACTCCGGCCTTCAGGCCGCAGAGTTTCATAAACCTTAAGAACATTATAAACTTTTATAGAGAAAAGGAGAGAAAATGTTAGACAAACTTAAACAAATGAAACAGCTGTACGATCTGCAGAAGAAGATTAAAAAAGAAATGGAGCAAATCAGCGTGACCATTGAAGAGGCCGGCGGAAAAATAAAGGTCACGATGAACGGCGAGATGAAAGTTATGGACCTTTCAATTGACCCCTTTTACCTTGTTCCTGAAAAGGGAGTTGAATTGCAGAACATGCTTAAACGCGCCATCTCAAACGCTGTCGGGCAGGCCCAGCAGAAGTCCGCGGCCAGGATGCAGCAGGTGTCAAAAGAGATGGGAATAAACCTTCCCGGGATGATGTAATGCTCAGAAGACCTGTCGTTTCAGGCAGGTTTTACCCGGGCGGCAAAGCGGCGCTTTTGGCCGATATAGAAAAACGCGTCCAGGATTGCAAGCTTTCCACAGAGAAAGTCCTGGGTGCTGTTTGCCCGCACGCAGGCTATATGTATTCCGGGCGCACTGCAGCGCTGACCCTTTCAAAGATAGCCCCCGTTGATACTTTTATCATTTTCGGGCCAAATCATACGGGTCTTGGAACCGAAGCGTCAATAATGACTGAAGGCGAGTGGCAAACCCCTCTTGGAAATGTTGAAATAGATTCAAAGACTGCCTCGGCAATGCTTTCCATGTGCAGATTTCTTGAACAAGACCAGGCCGCGCACCAAAACGAACATTCTATTGAAGTCCAGCTTCCATTCCTGCAATATTATTTTAAAGATTTTAAAATAGTCCCTATCTGCCTGGCAACTGCGGACATAAAGAAACTCGAGGCCATAGGCAAGAGCGCCGCGGCAGCGGTCAAAAGAACCGGGGTTTCTGCGTGCATTATCGCTAGTTCCGACATGACCCATTACGAGAGCGCGGAATCCGCGAAAAGGAAAGATGAACTGGCAATAAAAAAATTACTGGCGCTGGACGGGGTGGGTCTCGCGAAGACCGTCCGCGATAACGACATCAGCATGTGCGGTTGGGCTCCGGCGGTTGCAATGCTCGCTGCGGTGAAGGAACTGGGGGCGACAAAAGCCGAGCTAGTGGAATATACCAACTCCGGAGAAGAGAGCGGGGATTTTGAGCAGGTGGTGGGGTATGCGGGAATAATTATTAAATAATGGTTTGTAACGTTTGTAAGGTTTGTTGCCGTTTATAACGTAAGGCAAGAACAACAAGGTTTGTTTTTCATTACAAACGTTAAGAACGTTATAAACGTTAAGAACGATACCTGTTCAATATCGAGGTTTTTATGTTAACCTTAAGAACCTTATAAACTTTACAAACTTTTTTCAGAGGTTATTATGAAACATATAGTTATTT
>CAIWWK010000121.1 GCA_903916325.1 Candidatus Firestoneibacteriota bacterium | reverse complement strand
GCCTTTCTTCCCAAACATATAAGACACACAACCTGCCTCACCCATATTGCCGCCGTGTTTGGAGAAAATGGTCCTTATCTCGGCAGAGGTTCTGTTCTTGTTATCGGTTGAACCCTCAATAAATACAGCTACCCCGCCGGGACCATAGCCCTCGTAGGTTATCTCTTCGTAGGTGGCGCCTTCAAGCTCCCCTGTACCCTTCTGGATGGCCCTCTTTATGTTCTCCTGCGGCATATTAACGGCTTTAGCCTTAGCAACAACCGTTCTAAGGTAGGCATTCGTATCCACGCTTCCGCCGCTCTTCTTAGCGGCAATGGTGATCTCGCGCAGTATCTTGGAAAACATCTTTCCTCGTTTAGCGTCGTTTGCCCCTTTTTTTCTCTTAATTGTTGCCCATTTTGAGTGTCCTGACATGGAAATATCTCCTTTACAGAATATTTTAGGCGTATTACTCTGTTTGAATTATATCAAATAAATGGCGGGGTTTCTATATCTTTTTGCCGAATTTACCGCTAAGCTCGTAATCTTTTATCAGTCCGCAATCCGCAAAACTGAAGTAACGGTTATCTCCTACAACTATATGATCCAGCACTTTTATCTCCATCAGCTGGCCGGCATGCACAAGGTTCTCTGTAACTGCTTTATCCGAATCGCTCGGAGAAGGAATTCCGGAAGGATGGTTATGGGCAAATATGAGAGCCGCCGAATGCCTGGCCATCGCGCTCTTGATTATCTCTCTCGGATAAACGGAGCTGGAATTTAGACTGCCCTCGAAGATATCCTCAACATCAACTATGCGGTTCTGGCTGTTCAAGTAGAGGACTTTAAATACTTCTTTCTTAAGGTCGCGCATGGACACATACAGGTAGTCAAATACTTCTTTTGAGGAACGGCACGCGTATTCCTGTTTCACTTTCTGTTCCAGGTAGGTCTTCGCGAGCTCTCTGCCGAGTTTAAAACCAAAAACATTCAGCTTTCCGACCCCTTTAACAGCGGTCAATTCCTCCGTTTCTGACTCAAGCACCTTCCTGAGAGTGCCGAATCTGCCAATCAATTCCTTTGCCATTTTTTTGCAGTCGCGTCTCGGCGTTGCAAGAGTCAACAGGAGTTCGACAATCTCATAGTCCTGAAATCCGTCAAAGCCGGTTTTGAGAAATCTTTCGCGCAGCCGTTTTCTGTGGCCGCCAAGCAGGGCTTTAGGTTCATTTACTGTGTCCATAGAAATGTATATTATCAGCGTCGCTAACCATTCTCAACGACAAAAAGGCCGCCCAAACATATTTCAGGGCGGCCTTTCATATGTGAACTTTACAATTACCTGATAAGATAGAGCCGGTTGTCCTCCACTTTATAGAACAGCGGCGCAATCATTATCTTGGGATACTTTCTGGAAAGCCTGTGCTTCTCTTCAACTATAAAATCAATCTCATTGCCAATCTCGTGCATAGGAGCCATGTTCATAAAATGATCTTCTGCGGCTTCTTTCTTCCAACCGGCATTCTTGACCAGACCTTCAATAAACTGCTTCTTCTTTGATATGAGGTTTGTCATGGCGCAATGATTGTGGCCAATCAAAGCTATGTGCTTCACATGTCCTACGGCTATGGCAAAAGAAACCTTAAACTCGCTGTAACGTAGATTGGCTCCGCCGGATCTTATGATGAACGAGAAATTGTCAGGGATATGAAGATACTTGCGGTTATCCATACACATACCTACAAGCAGTTTGGCGGAAGGATATTCATCAAACTCTCTGCCAAAATTGTGGTATTCGAAAAGCAGTGAAATAGGGGTGTTTTTGTAAAGTTTTGGGATATCTTTCTTTGAGAGGATTGGAACTATTTTGTGGGACATAAGGGCTCCTCTCCTTTAGTAGTTTATCAGTCCCGTAAGCATTTTACTTATCTCTTCTAATTGAAATTTCAATTGCTCGCAACTCTTTGTATCTATAAGTTTTTTCCGTTTGCAGAGCTCAAGGATGGGGACACATTCGAATGCAGAACCTCTGCATAGTTCAGGAGCAAACCGTACTCTAGTATAGCTTGAAAATGGTGTAAATCAACGGTATAGTTGGCCTATCAAACCCGGAGGATAGGCTATGGAAGAGATCAAGGGCAGGAAACACAAGAATGCGGAGGAAAAATATC
>CAIWWK010000120.1 GCA_903916325.1 Candidatus Firestoneibacteriota bacterium | reverse complement strand
TCGTTCTTCAAAAAACCCCCTAGACCAAAATTCGAAAAAGCAAACTCGAAATTCGAATTACTCTGCGTCTTGTGATCAAGAACGCCAAGAATAAGCACCAAATCTCAAATCGCAAGCACCAAATAAGCATCAAAAAAACAAAACAGCAAGAAGCAAAAAACAAAACTACCCCGAAACGAGCCAAAACTTTCTTCTTTTATGTTTATGTGTTTATTTGTGATTTGGAGCTTGGGATTTGGCGCTTCATCCCGTTTCGAATTTCTTGCTTCAGATTTCGAATTTGTCCTATCTTTCGTATCCCACCAGACTAACACACGATTCCAGCACCGCGTACACAGGCTTCACCCCGCTGCTCTTCGCAGTAACTTTGAAATCGACCATCTGCGGGAGCAGGTTATGGAAGTAGTACCCGCTACTTTTCATCATCAAACTTGTGTCCCAATTATCCACCCAAACCTGCTTTTTCCCGTCATAAAACGAGAAAACAACGGATGTTATGGGTTCAAGCAATTCATCTTCCTCGCTCTTCCAGGGATCCGTCGCAAAATCCCATACTGCAATCCTCTCGAAACAAGGGGCAGTATCCGTAGAAACCGTAGAAGCCAAATAAGTAACCTTGGCTCTGTAAGACCTTCTCGGAAAATATTCAGGCCAGTACAGGGAAACCGGCCTGGAATATGTCATAATCTCTATTGAACCTGCAGTTCCTTTAAAGCCGAAATAATTCCTCTTGATAAGAGCCGCTGTCGCTCCTGAATTCTTGCTAAAAAATATCGGTTCAGAGGCTCCCGTTGACCTTAAATCTCTGGTTAGGTTCTTAATCATGTTGCGGGCCGAAAGATAGGCCTCGCATTCTTTGCGGTAGTTTTCGTAAGCTCCCAGCCCCGCGGAAAAAGTGGCGTACACCCCGGACATTATGATAACTATTATTGCCAGGCCTACCATAAGTTCAATCAGTGTATAACCACGCTCTCTTAGTTCCAATTCTGCACCGCCGGCTGCCTGGTAATAAAGAGGCTTTCGAGGTTCAAGGAGCGGTCAGCCCCGCGCGCCTTATAGGCAACGCTAAGCTTAATATTTATAAGCGAATAGAAATTTGTCCTTTGAACTACGGCGGATTGCTGTGACCAGGAGTAGCCCGGCCAGTCAACCCCGAAATCCCCGGACTCTGAAGCCTTGAACGCGTCCCGCCCGCCGAGCTGTTCCATCTCTTTCTGCGCGAGCGTTACCGCTATGCTTTGTTTTTTTATCTCTTCGACCGCCGCAAGTCCCGCCGCGACCGACTGAAGGGCCGCAACTATCACTATGCTCAATATCGCGACGCCCACAAGCGCTTCAAGAAGTATGTAGCCTTGTTTATTTTTCATAGTTCAGCAATTTTACCGTCCCGGTGGTTGCCGCGAAAACCAGCGTGTAAACTTCCCCCTTTGCTCCGGAGAGCACCACAAAACCGCTCTCAGAACTTCCGTCAGGATAAAAAGTTATGTAATCAGGCGCTCCTGACGCGGCTGCTCCCGATATGGAGCGCGGCGTATTTAAACTCTTTATGGCAACCTCGCTTATGAGAACTATCTGCTTTACATCGGAAGGAACCTCGTACTGCAGAGTAGCCGGGTTCATTCCGGAGAGCGTTACGGTGTTTGCTCCCGGGTCAAAGGTCACACGGTAATTGACCCCTTTTGCTTCTGCAAGATTCCTCGCCAGGTCGGACATTCCGGCGGACTTCACAGCCTCTATATAGGCTTTTTTTGAGGCATAGAAATTCCCGAACCAGATTGCGAGCACCGCCGTCATCGATATTATTATAGATACGACGATGAGCATTTCAACAAGCGTGAATCCGCTGCTATTTGTTCTCTGACCAGTTCGTAATATCCGCATCAGGCCCCTGCCCGCCTTCTTTTCCGTCTCTGCCGTAGGAGCAAAGATCGTATCCGTTGGGATTGTTCAGGCCGGGACACATGTAGATGTAGGTTCCGCTCCAGGGATCGTTTCCGACCCGTTTCTTTATATATGGGCCCTTCCAGCTGGTTGGAACCGGCTGGCTTGTCGGCGCATTATAGAGCGCGTCCAGTCCCTGCTCGGTTGTCGGGTAAAAGCCATTGTCCGCCTCGTAGGCGTCAAGGGCAAGCTCCATCGTTGCAATGTCTGACTTAGCAGCGGCTATTCTCGCGTCCTCTGTCCGCCCGAAGAACCTCGGGGCGAGAGTTGAGGCGAGGATGACGATAATTACTACAACGGTAAGGATCTCGATTAAGGTAAATCCTTTTTCCTTCTTAAACATATGGCCTCCAAATTTACGTTTATAACGTTTGTAACGTTCTTAACGTTTATAACGAATAGCACAAATGCCTTACGTTACAAACCTTACAAACGTTATGAACGTTATAAACCGCTATTTAACAATCGAACTCAATCCCAATATCGGAAGCAGCACCGCGATTACTACGAAACCCACGCCCACCGCCATCACCAGTATCATGATAGGCTCCAGAAGAATTACAATCCTTCGCGTGGTCATCTCCATCTCCTTCTCGTAGTAAGCGGCTACCCTGCTCATAACATCCTCAAGCTTCCCGGTTTCTTCACCTACCTGAATCATCTGGATGATAGTTTTGGGAAAGAACGGAACATCTTTCAAAGCAAGGGAGAGACTGGACCCCCTCTCCACGCTTTTTGCCGCCGCCTTTATATGTTTGGAAAGAACCGCGTTGCCGATAGTCTCGCCGGTAATTGAGAGCGCCTGCAGCATCGGGACCCCGCTTCCGGCCATTATGCTCAGAGAAAAGGAAAACCTCGTCAGCAGGGCCTTCCGCATAGCCGTGCCGAAGAGCGGGACATAGAGCACCGCCGTGTCAATTACCTCTCTTCCCTTTTGAGTGCGTGAGTAGCGCGAATAAAGTATTACTCCTGCCACAACTGCCGCAAGAATCACCCACCAGTAACCCGTAAAGAAGGAACTGATGCCCATAAGTATCACGGTCGGAAGCGGAAGCGCCTGTTTGAATTCCGCGAAAAGTGTGACAAAAGTCGGAAGTATAACGGCCAGAATAAAGACAAGCACGGAAATCCCGACAAAGAGCATTATCATAGGATAGATCATCATCGTGGATATCTTGGACTGAAAATCCTCTTCCCATTCAAGCTGGTCGGCATACTTGGCCAGCGCCTTCTCGAACATACCGGTGACTTCTCCAACTTTGATGAGCCCTACCATAAGAGGCGGAAAGGTTTCAGGGTATTCGGATAAACATTCCGAGAAAGGAGTACCACCCTTTATCTTATCTTTTATCTTGCCTATTATACCCTTAAGCCTCGATTCTTCCATGCTCTCCCAGAGCGTATTCATCGCCTGGTATAGCGGAACACCCGCTCCGGACATAGTTGCCAGCTGCCGCGTGAAGGCGCTCAATTCACGGACGCTGACCTTGGGGGCATACAGCGAATTAAGCCGTTTGACGGCGTTTTTTATGGGATCAAGCGCGCCGTCAGCCAACGTCTTCATCCTCCTGCGTGACCTTTATTACTTCATCAATGGTAGTAATGCCCTTTCTCACGCGTTCAAACCCGTCGTCGCGCAGGGATCTCATCCCGAATTCTCTCGCCTTGTTCTTGATATCCCCTGTCATTGAGTGCTCCATTACCATCTTTTTGAGGGCCTCGTTCATCGTAAGCAACTCATAGATTCCGCTCCTGCCGTAATAGCCTGTGTTAAGGCATTTTTCACAGCCAGTTCCTTTCATAAACTTGTCGCCGGGCTTTCTCTCAAATCTGAAATCCGCCAGATAGTCGGCGCCGGGATCATAGGGCTTGCCGCAGCTGTCGCACACAACACGTACCAGCCTTTGCGCCATTATCCCTATGACTGAAGAAGCGACCAGATAAGGTTCTATTCCCATATCAATAAGCCTTGTGATTGAACCCGCTGCATCATTTGTGTGGAGTGTGGCAAAAACCAGGTGGCCTGTGAGCGATGCCCTGATGGCTATCTCGGCAGTCTCGAGATCCCTGATTTCTCCTATCATTATGATATCAGGGTCGTGCCTCAGGATGTGGCGTAGCCCCTTTGCAAATGTCAGCCCTATCTTTGTATTTACCTGTATCTGGTTTATTCCGGTAAGGTGATACTCAACCGGCTCCTCAACCGTTATTATTTTCACGCTTGCGGAGTTAATTCTTGAAAGAGCAGTATAGAGGGTGGTGGTCTTTCCGCTGCCTGTCGGGCCTGTCACAAGGAAAATTCCGTGAGGCTTTGCTATGATGCTCTCAAAAGTTTTGTGCGTGTCGGGAAGCATGCCAAGCTGCTCCATACCGAACAATATGCCTGCCTTGTCAAGTATTCTCATCACAACTCCCTCTCCGTAAAGGGTCGGGATAACCGAAACACGGCAGTCAATCTGCTTGCCGCCGGCCTTAAGCTCTATCCTCCCGTCCTGCGGCAGCCTGCGCTCCGCGATATTCATCTCTGCCATAATCTTGATTCTGGAGACAATCGCCCCCCGGAAATACCTTAGTTCCGCCGGCATAGGGACGTCGCGCAGCACGCCATCAACGCGGAACCTTACATGAAGTTCGCGCTCGAAGGGCTCCAGGTGAATATCTGTTGCCCTTTCTTTCAGCGCTTCCAGGAAAAGTTGATTTACAAACTGGATGACTGACGCGTCCTGAGCCATAGCGGTCTCGTCTATCTGCTCCGCTTCCGGGCCGGACCTGTCAAGAGACGCGCCGCTTTCCGCTATCATTCTTGCGACAGTATCTGCGCCGACCCCGTAATGTTTTTTTATGGCAAGAGTAATCTCCTCTTCCGGTGTTTCAAGAGGAGTTACAGGCTTGTTAAAAATCAGACGAATTTCATCAAGAACCTGAAGATTGTGACGGTCGGCTACGGCCACAACTACCGCGCCGTTCTCTTCTTTGACCGGAATTGCCTTGAATTTATTCGCGAACTTCAGGGGGAGTTTGGCGATAAGCCTTGTATCTATCTCTAAGTTTGAGAGTTTCATGCTTCTTTATACCACATAAAGGGGCGCTCCTTATGGCAACAAGCTACGAATGCTCTTTATCTTTAGACATTTTCCAAAGCCACAAAGTTTCAAAATACATTTCAGAACCTATCCTTTAAACAATTGGCGAGGAACTTCCTTCATACTTGTGCGGTTCTTAACGTTTATAACGAAAACCTTAACAAGCACTAACCTCTGAACTCTAAATTCTAAACAAAGTGCAAAAGGCAATGAAACAAAGCAAATAATTGCTCCTTTTCTTTTCTTTTTGCATTTTGTTTAGGATTTAGCGCTTAGTGCTTGCACTTTGGCCTTGATTCTTTCACTCTACCTTTACGTTATAAACGTTACAAACCTTACAAACTTTTGTCCTTTACTTTATCCCTTTCTTCCATACCCCTCCCCCGAAGGTCGCAACATACATATACCCGCCTTCGTAATCGAAGAGAATCCGCTGAGGGGATGCAAACGGGAAATCAGTTTCTGACCATGTGTCTCCGCCGTCAAAACTCTCCAGCATTCCTCTTCCTTCCGAAGTCAGCAGGATGTGTTTGGTATTGCGCGGATCTATGCAGGGCTTGAATGGATAAATTACTTTCGCGGAAATATCTTTGGTCAAATTCTTCCAGGTCTTCCCTTTGTCAACAGTTTTAAAGACTCCGCCATAGATCACACTCTTCAGGCTGCCCATCGCCGCAAGATAAATAGTATCCGGTTCATTCGGATCTATATCAAACTCCACCGGCCAGAGTAGCGGTGTACCGTCGCACTCGCTGGCTACCAACTCCCAGTTTTCGCCGCAGTCTTTGGAACGGAAGAGCCCGCCCGGCACAGGATAATCGTTCGTACCCCTGATTCTATGAGCCGTTATGAGGCAATAGAGCGTTCCGTTGCTGTCCTTCGCTATAGAATAAACATCCGTGTTGTCCGCAGCTTTCTTGTGGTCAGACATATTCTTCACAACCAGGCCGTTTGACTTCTTGACCCAGGTCTTTCCCCGGTCCAAGGATTTATAAACTCCATCTGAATACATCACAGCATAGAGCGCGTTGTCCGCCCTGTCAAAGAGAAGTTTGGTGCAGGCAACCTTCGGAAGCCCATCAGAGATAACTTTCCACGTCTTCGCGTAGTCGTCGCTCCTTAACACTCCGCCTGGATATTTAGTGCCTTCGCAATTTGACCAATGTGGAATATCATGCTCGTTGGAAGCCGCACCGTAGACAACACCGGGGGTGTCAGGGTCAAAAGCCAGGTCATAGACCGTGTTCAGCCAGGCGCTCCCGGTTATCGCGATAGACCAGCTCTTACCCGAATCTTCGCTCCTCGCAAAACCTATATCGGTATAGCAGATGTAATGAATATTCTTTTTATTAGGATCAATATAATAATTCCAGCTGGAGGATTCTTCCAGACCGCGCGTCTGCCATGCGGCCCCTTTTATCGGGGTTCCTTCCTGCATCAGTTTCGTGTAGGAGTAGTTCCAGCTCTTCCCCCCGTCAAGCGTAACCATAAGTTCGCCCATCCCGCAGCCGGCAACTATCTCAGGATTTGAAGCGCAGATGCTTGTCCCCTGTGTGAGCGGCCCTGAATAGCCCTTTCCGAATTCGTAGGTTATCCAGCCAAGTTTGACATTCTTGTAATTGTCAGGTTTGAAGACGTTCTTCCAGGTATTCCCGGAATCTGTTGACTTGTAAATATCAAAGATATCCCTGTTTGTGATATAGACGGTATCAGGGTCGGATTCCGCGGTGTATAGCGCGAAAGGGGTTGGCGCGGTTCTAACACCTGCGGGAGTAAGCTCCCAGTTATCCCCCCTGTCTAAGGAACGCCAGAGGTCAGTTCCGGCGAGACAATAGAGCGCGCATTTTTCCGCAGTACTGCCTCCCGTGAAACTTTTCATATCAGGCTTTTTGAACTTCGAAATCCAGGTCTTTCCTCCGTCATCAGAACGGAAGATGCCGTTCCTGGTGGCGGCAAATACCGCTTTTTTGTCTTTGTGCCCGCTCTGGTCTATCAAGAAATTCAGCGTGCTGCCTGAAACACCTTCGCAGGATACCCAGGTCTTGCCTCCGTCGCTGCTTATGAAAGATCCCTTATCTGTTCCAAAAAGCATGGTGTCCGGCGTCTCCCTGTCTAAGTAGATTTTTAGCACGCGGTCGGGTGACGGCATTTTTTCTGAAAGAAGACTCCAGGAGGAGCCGCCGTCTCTGCTGACTCTGATACCGTAGGCGTCTTTAAAACTTCTTCCGGCGCAGTATAATGTTCCGGCTTCCTTGGGGTGAAACACCGGGGTTCCGGGAAGTATGCCGTTCAGTTCTTTCCAATCAACAGTCTTCCAGGACTTCCCAAAATCAACGCTGACATAGAACCCTGACATATCCCCGCCAAGAGCCATTCGTGAAGGCTCAACCGGTGAAATTGCTACGGTCTGCATGCCTGCGGACTGGCCGATCCCTGTCTCAACCCAGGACGTCCCGGATTGCGCGGACGGAGAAATGCAGCACTTGTTAGCCGCGCAACCGGAGAGCAAGAGAAGGATAATAACTGGGAAGATCAGGGACAGTTTCTTAAACATCGCACCTCCGCAAGGACAGAACAGATTTATTATATTATACAACCGGAAGAGACCCATTAAAAGAAAAAAGGGGGCGAATCTCTCCGCCCCCTGCCAGGAATCTCCACGAATTACTCTTTGGTGAGCACAACATACCGGCTGGTCTCTTCCCGTTCAACAAGCACCAGGATTCCCGCCTTAAGGTCGGCTTCTTCTATTGCTTTGTCAAACTCCGCGGCGCTCTTTATGCCTTTTCTGTCAATTTCCTTTATGATATCTCCTTCCGCTATCTCAGCGTTATCCGCGATGCTGCCGTCTTCCACGCCCGTAACCACGACGCCGTCGCCGCTCTTTAGGCCATACAGCTTCGCGGTCTTATCTGTAAGCGTCTTGACGGTCACGCCTATGCTTGAGGATTTTTTAGTGCCTTCTTCTTTCTTCACTGCTCCGTTCTCACCGGCGGATTTCTCGCCCCAGGGCGCAAGAACTATTTTAATATCCTTTTCCTTGCCGTTGCGGTTGACAGTCATAACAATAGGGTCTCCTACTTCCTTCGAAGCCACTGCCCCTGCCAGCTGCTTACCGTTGCCTATCTCCCTGCCGTCCAGCTTTACCACAACATCCCCGGAGAGCAGTCCCGCTGCTTTGCCAGGACCCTTCTCATCAACGTCCGGAATTAGCACACCGCTCTGTATCCCCAGTTTCTTCGCAAGCTTCGTGTCAATGTCTTGAAGCCGTATACCGACCCATGGCGTTTCAGTCACGCTCTTTTTACCGTTTATCAGGCTTTCAAGTATCTTCTTAATATCTTTTATTGGGATAGCAAATCCCAGCCCCATATTCCCTACATTTCCAGTGCTGAAATCGCCGGCTATTGCCATGTTTACGCCGATAACTTCGCCGTTTATATTGAGGAGGGGACCGCCTGAGTTTCCCGGATTAATAGCTGCATCGGTCTGTATTATATTCGGTATCCTCTTTATAGCGCCGTTGAGCTCGGGATTGTCAAAAAGCCTGCCCTTCGCGCTCACAATACCCATCGTTACGGTATTTGAATAACCAAACGGGTTTCCGATAGCTATAACTATGTCGCCTACCAGAGTCTGGTCAGAATCACCAAGTTCCGCAACGCGGAATTTTTTGTCCGACTTTATCTTTACAACCGCCACATCATGCCTCTTGTCGTAGCCCTTCACCTCCGCGTCATAAGTGGTTTCGTCAAACATCGTAACCCTCACGCTGTCCGCGTCCTCAACAACATGGTAATTGGTAATAACATACCCGTCAGCCGTTATCACGAACCCGCTTCCCATTCCTGAGGATTTATACTGCGGCATTTTCTGTTTCTTTTTAGGAGTGTCTTCGTCATCGCCGTTATCGCCTTTGAAGAATTTTCTCAGGTCATTCGGAAAATCAAAATTAAAACCAAACTTGCCTCCGGAAATCTTCTCGGAGTTTTTTTTCTCGACCACAATCAGCACGACCGACGGATTGACCTGCTTAGCTATCTCTCTCAGGTTATCCTGCATGGCTTTGAGCTCGCCCGAGGCCTCCACCTTCGCCGAGGCGGGCAGAGCCATCCCGGCAGCCATAACTGCGCCTGCAAGGCAAACCAGTGTTCTCTTTACGATATTCATGTCATTTTCCTCCCGGAACTGCGCCATCAGCGTGATTGCCCGCCGGCTGAGTTTCTTCTTCAAGCTCAAATTCTATCCTTGCGCTATTGACGCCGCTGCTGTAGCCGGCCTTCATTCCGTAAGGAGAGACGTTCCTGACAGCCCCGACACTCTTCAAATCATCCATAAACATATCCATGCGATTTGGATTAAGAACGACCACATATCTTTTCGGCATTATCCCGGGGCTGTTTGACTGCGCGGAACCTCCTGTTTCGGCAACCGCCGCGGCATCATATTTCCTTCTCATCTGTTCTATCTTTAGGCCGGCCTTCGCCATCTCACCGGCGTGGATAACAACCTTAGTGACGGAGAATTTTTCAGTGCCTGGCGTTCCCGCGCGAAATATCACGCCTCCCGCAACAAGACCTATAAGGACTCCGGAAACCAGCGCAGCGCCGTTCCGGAAAGTGAGAAACTGGCCTAACCACTTAACTACAGGAAGCGACGCGCCATCCAGCTTTTCGTCAAGACCGCGGTAAAACTCTTCCGGCACTTCCTCGTCCGCAAGGTTTGCGAGCGCAGCAGAATTTCCTTCCATCTGTTTTAACGCCGCGGAGCAATTCGCGCACTTTAAAAGGTGCAGGCGCACGCTTTCTGCCGCGCCGCGGGAGAGTTCTTTGTCCATATAGTCGCTCAGAAGTTTTCTGATCTCGCTACAATTCATATTCTTTCACCCCCGGTGCATTCCCGGTAAGCATCTGCCTGAGTTCCTGCCGGCCCCTGGATAATCTTGATTTTACCGTGCCGATTGATATGCCTGTCATACTTGCTATCTCCTCATATTTGTAGCCTTCAATATCGCGGAGCACCATAATGACCCGGAAAGGATCATCAAGCCGCATAAGGGCGTTCCTGACCTGCCTGTCGCGCTCGGCCGCTTCCAATATCTCATCCGGACCGGCGGTCAGCTTGCGCTTGTCCTGCGAAACATCATCCAAAATCTCTCCGGCATTCGAGAGACAATCGCTCTTTCTCGAGCGCAGCCGGTTCAAGCTGGTGTTCACCGTTATCTTTCTGAGCCAGTATTTGAACGGAACCTCTCCGCGATACTGCCGTATCTTGTTAAAGGCTTTCACAAAAGCATCCTGCGCGGCTTCAAGCGCGTCTTCGCGGCTGCCTAAGATACGGAACGCGGCGGAGTACGCCAGGCCGCTGTGGAGCTTCACAAGAGCGTGAAACGCCTCGCGGTCCTTTGAACGCTTTACCTTAGAGACAAGCCCCTTCTCGTAATTTGCCGAGGCTTCCTCAAGTATGTCCTGCTTTTTCTCTTCCATCAAAATATCTTAAACCTCGGGAGGGGCCAAAGCCGGATCAGCGGAGTACCAACTATATCCTTTGAGGAGACAAACCCCCAGAACCTTGAATCATCGCTCTCGTCCCTGTTGTCGCCCATCATAAAATAGGAGTTGTATTTAATTTTTACCGGACCAAAGTTTTTCGGAAGAAGCGGCTGGTGTCCTCCGTATTCAGTCTCCCTTATTTTCTTTAATTCTTCGGGCAATATGTTGCCGTATACCCTCTGAATGAACCATTTTGACTCATCTGTCTTTCCCTGCGCTACGTTTGCTCCGTTTAAGAAGACTTCCCCGTTCTTTATCTCGAAAATATCGTCCTTCTTCGGCACGATTACCGGCCCGAAAACATCCCTGTTGCCGTAATAAGAATAATACGGCGAACCCTTTTTTATAATATTCTTGCCGTCAAAATACTGAACATACTCCTCTTCTTGTTTTACGCCGTTCACATAGAGCGCCTTATCCTTCAATTCGATAGTATCTCCCGGCAGCCCGACGCACCTTTTCACAAAATCACGCTTCGCCCTAGTGGCCTGAATTTCTCCGGTTGACCGGTCATTCACAACATAACGGTCCTGCCCGTTCTCATCCTTCTGCTTGACAGGGTTCAGTTCGTGGTGAAAGAAGATAATAATATCGCCGTGTTTGAGCTCCCTTACCGGAAGAACCTTTGTATCCGTGAAAGGAAGCCGCGTGCCCAGCACAAACTTGTTGGCGAAGAGGTAATCTCCGACCAAGAGCGTTGACTCCATTGATCCTGAAGGGATACTGTAAGCAGAGACCACAAAATACCTGATCAGGAGAGCAACTACCACCGCCCAAACAATGTCTTTTGTGTGTTGTTTTAGCACACCCTTCACCGTATCCGGCGTTTTAGCCTTATCTTGAGCATTTATTTCTTCAGACATTTGACCTTCCTTTTCCGTAATGACACGGAGAATAACATTTTTGTTCCTTAATCCCTATCAAACCAGAAACAGCCTTAATATTCAAGGATTCTTTGGGAAACAAGTCAACCTGGGAAACAGCTGTCAGCGGGCCGGAACAAGCACATTGAAAGGATAAAAAGGAATATTCCTCAATATCATAAAAACCAGACCTGCCGCAAGGAGGAAGAGAAAGAACCGAAGACCAAACTTTACTTCCGGAAGGATAATCCTGCCTGAATAGCCGTTTATCAGCAAAGCCGCGGACGCGTAGAGCAGAAATATAATCCCTGGCAGAACAAACAGATTCATAGAAAGCGATTCAGCGAGCTTTCCGCGGGAAATGAGCCAAACAGCCCTTGTGGCTCCGCAACTCAAGCATAAAATACCGGTAAGACTGCGGAACAAGCAGGGTGGAAGTGAATCAAGGCAGGCGCGGGGAATGATCGCCGACAATAAGAGCGCTGCCGCCGGAGCGGAAGAAAGAGTCCAGCCAAGCGCGCGTTTATTCATTTCTTAGTCCATCAACTCGGCGGTCATTTCTGCGACAAGCCGGTCCTTCTCTTCCGAGGAAAGAACTTCAGAGACGTTTGAAGCGTCGGAGGCGAGCTGATATTCTTCTATGGCCGCCGCAAACCACTCATGATTCGAACTTATCTTTCCCATAACAGTTTCGAGACTGGCAGCGCTTGCCTTCCTGACCCTGACAGCCCGGCTTATTCTGCCGGCAGCCAGCGGAGCAAGAACTATAAGCAGGAGAAGGACAACGGAAACAGAAGCTGTAAGAGGCTTCTTCAGGAAATTATACCAGGGCGCCGGGGCTGAAAGCTTTTCCCGGAGGTTCGGCAGGTAGTTGTCCCAGAATTCTTTCCCCGGGTCCGAAACTCGGATTTCCGCCGCGAAATTTAACAGCTTGCGGTAGGCCTTTAGTTCAGACGCGCACTTTCCGCAGGAAGCGAGATGCGACTTGACCTCTGACGCGGTTTCCGCGCGAAGACACCCTTCTGCGTATTGCTCTATGTGTTTGCCTGCCGCTTTACAATTCATATTTTGCCCTCACGCACTTCTTTATCTTCTGCACCGCGTTGAAAAAGTTGGCTTTGGCGCCGCCGGTGGTAAGACCGGTGGCCCGCGCGATTTCTTCAAACTTCATCTCGTCATAAATCCTCATAACGAATACGGCGCGCTGCTGCCGCGGGAGTATACCCATCATTTCTTTTACGGCCTGCTTGAGCTGGTCCTTCTCTACGGACTCCTCTCCCTGCCCGAAGGAGTTGTCGCGCAGCTCCGCGGCCGAATCGAGCGATTCCGTAAACCTGGCCGTCTTCTTCCTGGTCATGCAAACATTATAAGTAATCCGGTAAAGCCAGGTGAAAAAATACTTTCGTTCTTTCAATTTCTCGAGCGCCTTATACGCTTTAATAAAAGCTTCCTGGGAGGCTTCCTCGGCGTCGTGATGGTTTCCCAGGACGCGCAGGGCCAGGAAATAAACCTTTTCTTTATGCTTCAATACAAGCCTGTTAAAAGCCTCTTCTTTACCTTGCAGGAACAGCCCTATCCATTCAGCGTCTTCCTGCCCGCTATTTACCTTTACCTCTTGATTAGACATCTTTCTCCGCCAAATGGTTCAAATCACAACCATACGCCAATTATAGCCATAGAACAGCGAAATAACAAGGAGTGATGGGCCTTCCTTCAGTTAAGTCTCGCGAGAAGCGAAACATAGTGGGTATTCCCCAGAGAGTCATTGAGTTTCATGGCGTAAGTTAACGAGAAAGCCGGAACATTTAATTCAAGTCCGAAAGAAACACAGTTCAGCAATCCATCCTGCGCCTCGGTGTCGTATCTGTATCCAACCATCAGAGAGAGGAACTCTTCAGGTTTTACGGATAAACCCGCGGCGTAGACCGGTGAACCGGAATTCTGCAGCTCGGCGTCAATATCCGCCTTAATCCCGGGAAACGAAACGCCAAATCCCGCGCGAAGTTTTTCCGGCAAATCCCGGTAAGTGCCCGCATTTACAAGACAGGCGCCGAACGAAATGTATTCGGTAATCCATACTAACCCTGAGGCATCGTACAGGACATGTAGAATAGAACTTCCGTCAAGATTCTCATAGGGGAATTTTATATTTAGCCCGGCCGCGGCCGTTTTAGAAAGCCCCTGCGCTATAGACAGCGCGGGGACAGCCTGAAACGGAGAGAAGGTCCCCTCGGATACACCAAAGCTGTCCCTCCTGTCCTGCGTCGCGGTCCAGAGATACATCGCGGAGACGCCAACCGCAGTGGAAGCCCCAACCTGCCTCATTGCCGAGAGCGCCTCATACCTTGAACCGGCAAAGTACTCAGTGTGTGAAAAGTTAAGGAACGCGCCCTTCAGCCAACAAAGTCCCGATGGCGAGAAGAATACATTATCCTGCTCTCCCGGCAGTCCTGTCAAAGCTCCTCCCATAGCCGCGAATCTTGCGCCCGGGAAATACCTCATAAAAGCAAGTTCCGTGGTCCCGGCGAAACAGGCGAGAGCCGGCAGCAGCAACAGGAAAACAAATACTCTCCGCATATATGAAACCCCCTAAAATTACTGCGGGCGCCAAAAGGCGCCCGTCTGATATCTCCTATGAGTTTGACACTAAACCTACATCAGCAGTTTTTTAAAATCTTCCTCTTCCAGTATCTTTACTCCTAACTTCTTTGCCTTCGCCAATTTAGAACCCGGCTCGCTTCCGGCAACGACATAACTTGTCTTCGCGGAAACGCTTCCGGAAGCCGTGCCTCCAAGCTTTTTGACTTCTCGCTCGGCCTCATCGCGCGTGAAGGATGCAAGCTCTCCGGTAAAGACGAAGGTCATATCCTTGAATTTGCTTCCGGTTGCAAGCTCTTCTTTCTTCCTCTTTGTGTTTACTCCTGCTTTTTTAAGCTTGTCAATCACGTTCAGGTTATGGCTCTCCTGAAAGAAGTTATTGATGCTAACGGCGACTTTCGGCCCTATGCCCCGGATTCTCTGAAGCTCGTCAACAGAAGCCGTTGAAAGGGAATCCAGATCAGCATATTTCACGGCAAGCAGCTCGGCCGTATTCTCGCCCACGTCATTTATCCCAAGAGCAAAGATGAGGCGCGAAAGCGTGTTTTTTTTGCTCTTTTCAAGTCCTTCTACCAAATTAAGAGCTGACTTTTCGCCCATCCGTTCAAGTTCCGACAATCCTTCCTGTTTTAAATAGTAAAGATCGGAATAATCCTTAACCTTTCCCGTATTTATGAGTTTTTCCACTATAGCCGGGCCAAAGTTTTCAATGTCCATGGCGTTGCGTCTTGTGAAATGTATTACGCGTCCCTCAACCTGGGCCTTGCAGGAGACATTCTGGCACCTGACAGCTACCTCTTCCCACAACCGCGAAACCTGCGAGCCGCAGACCGGGCAATGCGAGGGCATCTTAAAATGTTTCTCTTTGCCAGTCCGTTTTGATTCAACCACGCCGACAACCTTCGGAATAACCTCTCCGCCCTTTTCTATGATGACAAAATCTCCGATGCGGATATCTTTACGCTTTATTTCGTCCTCGTTGTGAAGAGTGCACCTGCTTATAGTGGAACCGGAAAGGTGAACCGGCTCCAAAACCGCGACAGGAGTGAGAATTCCTGTTCGCCCGACTTGAACCAGTATGTCCAATAGTTTTGTGATCGCCTGGCGGGCCTTGAATTTATAGGCGATAGCGTACCTTGGGCTTTTGTTGGTTGTCCCGAGGACCTTCTGCTCTTCGTAGGAGTTGACCTTTATGACCATCCCGTCTATTTCAAACGGCAGGGAATCCCTTTTCGACTCCCAGGAGTTCACGTAATCTATGACAGCGGAGATGCTTGAACATTTCTTTGCGGGAGTTACCGCGGGCAAACCTGCCTTCCTTAAACCTTGAAGCATTTCTTCGTGAGTCTTCCAGCCCGAGTCCACGGCGCTGCCGAGCGTGTGCAGAAATATATTCAGGTTTCGTTTTGCCACCTGTTTTGGATCCAGCAGTTTGAGCGAGCCGGCCGCAGCATTCCTGGGGTTGGCAAAAAGCTCCTCGCCTTCGCTTTCGCGCCCCTTATTCAACCGCGCGAGTTCATCTTTGGTAAGATAGACCTCGCCGCGCACTTCAAGTTCGAACTTGACGGAAATTTTGAGCGGAACAGACCTGATGGTTCTTATATTTCCGGACACATCATCACCGCGCGTTCCGTCCCCCCTTGTCGAAGCCTGAACGAATTTTCCTTCCTTATAAAAGAGGTTCACGGCAAGCCCGTCAATTTTCGGCTCGACTATATATTCAGGATCTTCCTTCAAACTCTTCCTAACCCTTTCGTCGAATTCCTTGAGTTCATCCTCGCTGTAGGTATTGTCAAGAGAGAGCATCGGAACTTTATGTGTAATCTGCTTAAAGCCTTTTAGGGGCTCTCCGCCGACGCGCTTTGTGGGAGAATCGGAAGTGACAAGTTCAGGGAATTCAAACTCAAGGGCTTCAAGATGCTTCATCAGCATATCAAACTCTGTATCGGGTATCTCAGGCTTCACTTCCACATAGTATTTACGCTCGTGGTAGCGTATCTCTTCGCGTAATGCCTCTATTTCCGTCTTTGCCTGCGATATTTTCATATGCCTAATATTACAGAATAGCCCAACAAATCTCTACTGAAAAATGATTAGATTAACCAGGCATGTGCAGATGTGAAAACATTCTTATCGGCTGAGCACGGCAGCTTAGGGCATTTTCTGCGAGCAGCAATAGAATTCCCCCGATAAAGTGGACACTGGGATGAGGTGGTGTTAGAATAGACGCCATCTCCGGAACGGAGGTGTCCAATGGAAGAGAAGCAGGTAAAACGCAGGTTTGACAAGGCTTTCAAGCTAGCAGCGGTAAAGATGG